>DAORUI010000111.1:0-10683 GCA_035433085.1 Propionicimonas sp.
CGTGAGGGACGAGCGAGCGCGTCACGAAGGGCGTCCGCCACCAGTTCTCAGAGCAGACGGCGGCCCTTCGTGACGCCGTCCGTTCGTTCCTCCCAACCGGCTCCTCAGGGGCCGGTTGGGAGGCGATTCTCGTTCCTCACGGCCGGCTCCTCAGCGACCGATTGGAGGGGTGCGCTCGTCCCTCACGGCCGGCTCCTCAGACACCGGTTGGGGGTGGCTCGTACTCACGGCCGGCCTTCTCACGGACCGGCTGGGCACGTTCAGGTCAAGGCTGCTCGACCAGCGTGAGCTTGGTCTCGGCGGACTCGCCGTCGCGCGAGTACGTGACGGGGATCTCGTCGCCCACCTGGGCACTCACCAGCAGCCAGCCGAGCGAAAGGCTCGTTGCCGGGTTGCCGCCGATGCTCGTGATCACGTCACCGACCTCAAGTCCGGCCTTGTCCGCGGGGCCGCCATCGCTGACCGCCTGCACGAACAAGCCTGACGGGGTGCCGAACCGGTCGGCCATGTCCTGAGTGATCTCGGCGGTGGCCGCGCCGATCCACGGGTGGGTCGCCCGTCCGTTCGCGAGCAGTTCGTCCACGATCCGCTGAGCGGTGCTGGCCGGCACCGCGAAGCCGATGCCCACGCTTCCGCCTCCCGCCACCCCGTTGGAGTTGGGGACGGTCGAGATCGCGGTGTTCACTCCGACCAAGCGTCCCTCACAGGTGACCAGGGGTCCGCCTGAGTTGCCCGGGTTGATCGCTGCATCGGTCTGGATCGCCCCGGTCAGGACGGTCGTGCCGCCGCTGGCCTTGGGCACCGGCACGTTGCGGTTGAGCGCGCTCACGATGCCGCTGGTAACGGTCCCGGACAGGCCCAGGGGAGCACCGAGGGCGACCACAGGCTGGCCCACGTCCAGCGGTTCGCGGGGCGAGAGCAGCATGGTGGGCAGCTTGTTGCGGTCGATCTTCAGGAGCGCCAGATCGGTGATCGGGTCGGTGCCGATCAGGTCGGCGGGCAGCTTGTCGCCGCCGTTCAGCAGCACCTCGATATTGCCCGACTCGACCCCGGCCGCGATCACGTGGTCGTTGGTGAGGATCAGCCCGTCCGCCCGGATGATCGCACCGCTGCCCGAACCACCACCGGTCCCACTGGTCACGAACACCGTCACGACGGACGGCAGGGCAGCGTCCGCCACCCGCACCGAGTCACACGAACCGGACGCGGGCGCGAGCTTGAATGCCGCGGTGACCCCCATGGCGCCGCCGGCCAGGGCGAGCGCGAGCGAGATCCCCAGCAATTCGAGCCAGTTCAGCGCCGGTTTACGGAACCACCACTTCGTAGACCCAGCCACGCCTTCTCCTTAGCCTGTCCGGCCGTCACGCCGGTACTTGGAATCATCGTTCACGTACGCGTAGTACAGCCCGATCAGCACTCCGCCGCCGATGAAGTTTCCGATCAGCGCGAGGGCCACGTTACCGGCGGCCAATCCGATGTCGATACCGGACTTCAGCCCGACGATCGTGAACAAGATGGTGTTTGCCACCGAGTGCTCCAGCCCGAGGAACACGAAGATGAACACGGCCATGATCATCGCCAGCGTCTTGGTGAGGTCATCCTTCAGGTAGCCGTTGTACACGAGAAGCATGGCTACATTTATCATCAGATTACAGAAGATCGCCCGAACCAGAAGATCGCTCCAACCGAACGGACCGGTAGTCAGGTAGCCCAGCTTAACCGCGACGGCATGCTCCATCTCGACCAGTACTGCGCCGCTGCCCAACGAACTGAATTTCACCAACACTGCCAGCACCAGCCCGCCGATGAAGTTGCCGGCGAAACACAGGGCGAGCATGCGCAGAGCGCGACTCCACTTGACCCGCCGGTAGTAGATGCCGATCGAAGCGACCATCATGTTCGAGGTCAGCAGCTCCGACTTGGTGAAGTAGATGAACACCAGGGCCCACCCGAAGATCAGCGCACCGAGCATCTTGCCTACCCCGGCGAGTGTCCCGTCCCCGGACGGGATCGCGGCGAAAGTCGCGACCGCACTGAAGTGCGCAAGGTAGAAGATCGCGATCAGCAGCCCGGCGATGCCCGCACGCTGCAGGTACCGGACGGCCAGTTCCTTCGACATCGCGGTCTTGGTTTCGAGCGCCTCCAGTGCCGTGCTGATGAAGAACTTGCCCGGAAACAGCCGCGCGTGGTCGGTCGCCATGGCGCATACGGTGTCACGAATCCGGGGCCAAACCCGACACGCGCGTGTGAACATCTAGCGTTGACACCAACAGCTTCGGAGAGGCCGGTCATGCCCAGCTTGGACGTTCGGAGAAACCGCTGGAACCCGTCGTTGCGGTGGCATTCGAGGGGGACCCTCGTCGCGCTCGGGGTCGCGGTGATACTCGCCGGCTGCACGCCGAGCGTGGCACCGTCGGCGACCGCGCCGCCGGCTCCGTCCGCCTCGTCCACGGCGACCGCCGAGCCGACGGTGACCGCCGAGCCCACGGCCACCGCGGAGCCGACTGCGACCGAGCCCACCTCGGCCGCGCCGTCCCCGTCCGACACCGCCAGCCCGACGCCGACCGAAACGCCGTCACCGACACCGACCGAGCCGCCCGCTGTGGAGCCGGGTGCGCTGCCTGAGATCGAGGGCACCGCTCGCTACCGCTCCGAGTTGAGCATCGAAGAACCCAATTGGGGTCCCGGACGCGTCGAGCTGGCCTACCAGTGGCTGCGGGACGGGAAAACGATCAAGAACGCCACCGAGACCAGTTACCGGCTGGCTGCCGGCGACATCGGGCACAAGGTCTCCGTCCGGATCACCGGAACGAAGGAGGGGTTCACCCAAGCGGTGCAGAAGACAGCGGCGATCGGCCCGGTGGAGCCGGGCAAGCTCAGGGCCTTCACCCCGGACGTGACCGGTACCGCGCGCGTTGGTCGCACGCTCACCGGCAGCGTCGATGAGTGGGGGCCGGGCGAGGTTCGCCTGGCCTGGCAGTGGTACCGCGACGACGCCAAGATCGAGGATGCGAACGGCAAGACCTACAAACTCACCGCGTCCGACCTCGGCCACCGGATCAAGCTTCGCATCCGCGGCTACGCCGAGAACTTCACCACCAAGAGCATGTACTCCGAAGCCTCCGGCAAGGTCACGGCGGGCGTGCTCGACCCGACGCCGGTCCCGCTCT
Organism: Propionicimonas sp.; assembly: GCA_035433085.1. Taxonomy (GTDB): domain Bacteria; phylum Actinomycetota; class Actinomycetes; order Propionibacteriales; family Propionibacteriaceae; genus Propionicimonas. Next base: position 3,171 of record DAORUI010000111.1, read on the forward strand.
ACTCGGGCAACGCCCAGGTGGGGCACACGCTCACCGCGCTACCGCGCGAGTGGGGGCCGGGCGAGGTGAAGCTGGCTTATCAGTGGTATCGGGGCAAGACCAAGATCGCGAAAGCGACCAAGGTGGAGTACAAGCTCACCCCAGCGGACGCCGGGCAGCAGCTGCGCGTCCGGGTGCGGGGCACCAAGACCGGCTACGAAACCGTGTACAAGTACTCGGGATACACCGCCGCGGTCAGCCTCGGCGACCTCGAACCCGTGCTGCCCACCATCGAAGGCCAGACCGTGGTCGGCCAGACTCTGACGGCGCACCCGGGTGTCTGGGGTCCCGGTGAGGTTGCGCTCAGCGTCCGCTGGTACGCCAACGGCGTGCTGCTCACGCGGGCGACGGGGGAGACCTACACCCTGAGCGGCGCCGAAGCCGGCCAGGTGATCGTCGTGCGCGTGATCGGCCGGAAGGACGGCTACGCCGAACGCATCGTCGATTCGGCGCCGACCTCGCCCGTGGTGTCGCGGGAACGGCGCTAGCGTCCGGCACGGCCCGGGTGGAATCTGCGGCAGACTAGGAGGCCGCAGTCCAGGAAGGAAACCATCCAGTGTCCGTGTCCATCAGCGTCGTCGATCCGCAAGCCCAGGTGAGTGAGCAGGTGGTCACAACCGGCACTACCGCGCTTGAGTTGTTCGGCACCGACCGGACGGTGGTCGCGGCCCGGGTGAACGGCGTTGTGGTTGACCTGGCAACCCCGCTGCAGGACGGCGACCGCCTGGAGCCGGTACTGGCCACCAGCGACGAGGGCCTGGCGATCATCCGGCACTCGTGCGCGCACGTCGCGGCGCAGGCCGTCCAGTTGCTGCACGCGGACGCCAAGCTGGGCATCGGCCCGCCGATCACCGACGGCTTCTACTACGACTTCCGGGTCGCGACCCCGTTCACCCCCGAAGACCTCAAGGCCATCGAGAAGGCCATGGGCGGCATCGTCAAGGAGCGCCAGCAGTTCGTCCGGCGTCCGGTGAGCGATGCGGACGCAGGCGTCGAACTCGCGTCCGAGCCGTACAAGCTGGAACTGATCGGTCTCAAGGGTTCGGCTGCGTCCACCGAGGGCGCATCGGTCGAGGTCGGCGCCGGTGAACTGACGATCTACGACAACGTCCGCCGCGACGGAGCGGTCGCCTGGAAGGACTTGTGCCGCGGTCCGCACGTGCCGCACACCGGGTACCTCGGCAACGCCTGGGCGCTCACCCGCAGCTCGGCCGCCTACTGGCGCGGCGACCAGCGCAACGATCAGTTGCAGCGGCTCTACGGAACCGCCTGGGCCTCGAAGGAAGACCTGGTCGCCTACCGCGAGCGCCTCGCTGAGGCCGCGCGCCGGGACCACCGCAAGCTCGGCGCCGAGCTCGACCTCTACAGCTTCCCGGAGGAGTTGGGCGCCGGTCTGCCCGTGTTTCACCCCAAGGGCGGCGTGCTCAAGCGGGTGATGGAGGACTACGTCCGCACCGCGCATGTTCGGGCCGGGTTCTCCTACGTCGGCACCCCGCACATCGCCAAGGAGGTGCTGTTCCGCACCTCGGGCCACATCCCGTACTTCCAGGACGGCATGTTCCCTCCGATGGACGACGATGGCCAGAACTACTACCTCAAGGCCATGAACTGCCCGATGCACAACCTGATCTTCGCCAGCAGGGGTCGGTCGTACCGGGAGCTGCCACTGCGCTTCTTCGAGTTCGGCACCGTCTATCGCAACGAGAAGTCGGGCGTGCTGCAGGGCCTCACCCGGGTGCGCTCGATCACCCAGGACGATTCGCACTCCTACGTGATGGCCGCCCAGGCTGCGGACGAGGTGAAGCACCTGCTCACCTTCGTCACCAACCTGCTGGAGGACTTCGGCCTCAACGACTACTACCTGGAGCTGTCGACCCGGGACACCGAGGGCGCCAAGTCCACCAAGTTCATCGGGTCGGACGAGCAATGGGAGAAGGCCACCGCGGTGCTGGAGCAGGTCGGCGTCGAGTCGGGCCTCAAGCTCGTCCCCGATCCCGGCGGTGCCGCCTACTACGGCCCGAAGATCTCGGTGCAGGCCAAGGACGCGATCGGGCGCACCTGGCAGATGTCGACCATCCAGTACGACTTCAACCAGCCGGCACGGTTCGGCCTCACCTACACCGGCCCGGACGGTCACCCGGCCGAGCCGGTGATGATCCACTCGGCGAAGTTCGGCTCGATCGAGCGGTTCATCGGCGTACTCACCGAGCACTACGCGGGAGCGTTCCCGGCCTGGCTGGCCCCGGTACAGGTGACGGCCATTCCGGTGGCTGAGGAGTACGAGGCCTACTTGGGCGAGGTGGCCGCGCAACTGCTGGCGCAGGACATCAGGGTCGAGGTCGACCGCAGCGACGACCGCTTCGGCAAGAAGATCCGCAACGCGCAGACCCAGAAGGTGCCGTTCATGCTGATCGCCGGCGAGACGGACGCGGCCGCGGGTGCGGTCTCCTTCCGCTACCGCGACGGCAGCCAGCGCAACGGAGTGCCGATCGCCGAGGCGATCGCAGAGATCGTGGCCGCGACGCGTCCGCCACGCCGGTGAGCGAACCCCCGGCTACGGATCGCGGTATCGAGGACGCCGGGACCCTTCCCGGCGTCCCGGACGCGTTCCAGCGGCTGTGGACCCCGCACCGGATGGTCTACATCGAGGGTGAGAACAAACCGACCGACGCTCTCGCCAGTTCGTGCCCGTTCTGCCATTCACCGCTTCGCGAGGACGCCGACGGTCTGGTCGTCCACCGGGGCCGGACCGTCTTCGCTGTGATGAACCTCTACCCGTACTCGCCCGGGCACCTGCTGATCTGCCCGTACCGCCACGTAAGCGACTACACCGAGCTGACCACAGCCGAGATGCTTGAGCTGGCCGAGTTCACCGCGCAGGCGATGACGGTGCTGCGCAGCGTGTCGAGACCCGCCGGCTTCAACCTCGGCCTCAATCAGGGCGAGGTGGCCGGCGCCGGCATCGCCGCCCATCTGCACCAGCACGTGGTGCCACGCTGGCTGGGCGATTCGAACTTCCTCCCGGTGATCGCGCAGACCAAGTCGCTGCCGCAACTGCTCGAGGACTCTCGCCGCCTACTGGCAAAGGCCTGGAACGAGCTGTAGTCGCTGCCGTTCGTCGGCCTTTGCCGTAGCTGGCGCTACGCTGTGGCCGTGGCTGGCGAACCGTATGACACCGAGCGCGTGCTGACGGTCCCCAATATCCTCAGTTTCATCCGTTTGCTCGGCGTCCCGCTGTTCCTTTGGCTGCTGCTGATCCGCGAGGCCGACGTCTGGGCCGTGGTCGTGCTGGCGGTGGGCGGTGCCACCGACTGGCTGGACGGCTATCTCGCGCGACGGTGGAGCCAGCGCTCGCGTCTCGGGCAGGTGCTCGACCCCCTGGCCGATCGGCTCTACATCCTGGCCACCCTGATCGGGCTGGCGATGCGCGACATCGTGCCGTGGTGGCTGGTGCTCCTCCTGGCCGCCCGCGACCTGCTGATGGTGGTAAGCATCGGACCGGCGCTGCGTCGACGCGGGTTCGCGAGCCTGCCGGTGCATTTCCTCGGCAAAGCGGCCACGTTCATGCTGCTCTACGGCTTCCCGCTGGTGCTGCTCGGCGCCGGCGACTGGATCTGGCCCACCACCGCCCGAGTCCTCGGATGGGCGTGCGTGATCTGGGGGGCCGGCCTGTACTGGTGGTCCGGGCTGCTCTACCTCGGTCAGGGCGCTGACGTGATCCGCCGGTTCCCCATCGGGTCTGGGTCTGAAGCTGCCCGCTGAACCGCGTCCCGGGGCGATAGTGTGGTGCCCGAAGTGACCGGCGGCATGCGCTGCCAGAAGGAGTCGACGTTTATGTTCCCCGATGATCTGCGCTACAGCCCCAAGCACGAGTGGGTCCGTCAGGGTGTGGGTACGACGGTGCGGGTGGGTATCACCAGCTACGCGGCCGATGCACTCGGCGACGTGGTCTACGTCTCGCTTCCCCAAGTGGGCGAGGAGATCGCCATGGATGACGCCTGCGCGGAGGTCGAGTCCACCAAGAGTGTCTCCGACGTGTATTCCCCGGCCACCGGCGTGGTCACCGCGGTCAATGAACTGCTGAACGCGACCCCAGAGACCATCAACTCTGATCCTTACGGTGACGGTTGGATCTTTGAACTCGAGCTGAGCGACGCCGAAGAGCTCGAAGAGCTTCTCGATGCCGACGACTACGCCGAGCTGGTCTCGGGATAGGCTGCTGCTCAACCTCCAGTTGAGCCTCCCTCCCGGTGCCGCTGGGCAGGCGTGAAAGGTGAATGTGATGACCAGTTGCCCATCGTGCGGCCACGAACTCGCTGAGCCCGTGAACTTCTGCCCAAACTGCGGAGCGAGCCTGTCCAAGCTCTCGGGCGACACCACCCGGGTGATTCCGGCGATCGTGGACGAGTTCCAGCCCGAAGACCTCACCCCGGACGATTCCGCGGCGATCGAAGCGCTCCCGCCGGGTTCTGCGCTGCTTCTGGTGCTCAAGGGCACCCATGCCGGCGCTCGGTACCTGATCGATTCCGACGTGGTCACCGCCGGACGGCATCCGCGGTGCGACATCTTCCTCGACGACATCACCGTTTCGCGGCACCACGCCCGGTTCGTGCGGCGCGACTCGGAGATCTGGGTGAGCGACGAGAACAGCCTGAACGGCACCTACGTGAACAAGGTCCTGGTCGAGTCCGACGTGCTCCTGAAAGCCGGGGACGAGGTGCAGATCGGCAAGTTCCGCATGGTGTTCTTCACCGGGCAGGACTGATGGCGATCGGGCTGCGCAGCATCGGCCAGGTGCTGGCCGTCCTCAAACCCGAGTTCGACGACGTCTCGATCTCGAAGATCCGTTTCCTCGAATCCGAGGGACTGATCTCGCCCGAGCGAGCACCTTCGGGCTATCGCCGCTATGCAGAGTCAGACATCGAGCGGCTGCGCTACATCCTCGACGTGCAGAAGAACCACTACCTGCCGCTGAAGGTGATCCGCGAGCACCTCGACATGATGGATCGCGGCCAGGAACCGCCTGTGCTCGGCGCGGCCCGGGGTAGCGAGCCGGCTGCGGCAGTGGAATCCGCGGCCGAGATCGGTGCGCAGTCCAGGGCGCCCAAACGCGCGATCCGGATCACCCGACGAGAATTGCTGGAACTCAGCGGGCTCACCGAGCCGGCACTCTCCGACCTGGAGAAGCACCAGTTGGTGGTCCCGCGGCGCGGCACCATCTATTACGGACGCGACGCGCTGACCGTGGCGGTGATCGCCCGGAAGCTCGCCGCGTTCGGCATGGACGCGAGGCACCTGCGAGTGGTCAAGCAGGCCGCCGAGCGTGAAGTCGGGCTGATCGAACAGGCGGTGGCGCCGCACCTGCGACGGAACCCGGCGGCCCGCACGCTCCCGGCCGATGTGATGCAATTGGTGCTGCACGCGCACGCCGCCATCATGCGCTCCCAGTTACCCCAGTGAGGCCGCGATGCGTGAGCTGAAAGTCGTTGAGATCCGTGTGTCGACCGGCGAGGCGCCGCCGGTTGTGGTGCTCGCCGAGGTCGGCGGCGCAGAGCGTCGGCTGCCCATCTGGATGAGTCACTCCGGGGCGTCCGCCATCTTCAGCGCCACCGAGCCCCCGAACGCCGAACGGCCCAGCATCCACGATCTCGCGTGGCGGCTCGCTGGGAGCTCGAGCGAACCGCTGAGCGCGATCATCATCACCCGCTTCGAGGATGGGCAGTACTACGCCGAGCTCGTCTTCGGGGAAACGGTTCTGCCCGCCCGGCCGAGCGATGCCATCGCCATCGCCCTGCGTGCGGGGCGTCCGATTCAGTGCGCCGATGAGGTACTGGACGCGGCCGGAGTGAGCGCTGCCGAACTCGCAGAGGCGACCGAGGAAGCCGACGAGGTGCCCGAGGACGAGGTGGAACGCTTCCTGGAGTTCCTCGATTCGGTGACCCCGGAGGACTTCACCGGCGACGAAGGCAAACCCTGAGGTCGCGGTTCAGAGTCGGTGATCGACTCGGGTTGGCCCCGCGCGTGTCGTTGACCCCAGCGCGCGCCGGGGTTAGCGTCAGAATCCCAACGCGGTGATTCGAGCGAGACGAGGCAGGACATGAACGCTCCGGACCAGGTGCCCCCGGCCCAGGACCTGCTGTTCGACGGTGACTTCTCGCCGCTGCCCGACGACTTCGGCTTCCGCGGCCCGGTGGCCTGCCGGGCTGCCGACATCACCTATCGCCAACTCGACTACTGGGCCCGCACCGGACTGGTGGTGCCGGAGGTCCGGCCCGCCGGGGGATCGGGCACCCAGCGTCTCTACAGCTTCCGCGACCTACTGATCCTGAAGGTGATCAAGCGGCTGATCGACGCCGGCATCTCGCTGCAGCAGATCCGCACCGCCATCGACCACCTGCGTGCCCGCGGCGTCCAGGACCTCACCGAGGTCACTTTGATGAGCGACGGCGTGTCCGTGTACGAATGCACCTCTGACGACCAGGTCGTAGACCTGCTGCGCGGGGGACAGGGAATGTTCGGCATCGCGCTGGGCGGCGTCTGGCGCGACATCGAGGGCACCCTGCTCGACCTACCGGCCGAGCGCGCCGAGACTCATTCCCACACCGGCGACGACGAGCTGTCCCGACGCCGCCAAGCCCGCGCCGCCGGCTGAGTCGTTCCCCCCGGAGTGGGGCTGCAGAAGTTCGTGCGCGGCACGGTAGGTTGGTGCCCGCGATGACTGACTTCACCCAACGCCACCTGGGCGCTGTTGCGTCCGATCGTCAAGAGATGCTCGAAGCGCTCGGCTACGCCAGCCTCGATGAGCTGACCGAGTCCGCCGTGCCGCCGACGATCCGGCTGTCCGAACCACTGAACCTGCCCGCACCTCGCAGCGAGTTCGAGGTGCAACGCGAGCTCGCCGCGCTGGCCGCCCAGAACGCACCAGGCGTGGCCATGATCGGCCTTGGCTACCACGGCACGATCACGCCGCCGGTGATCCGGCGGATGATCCTGGAGAACCCGTCCTGGTACACCGCCTACACGCCCTACCAGCCCGAGATCAGCCAGGGTCGCCTGGAGATGCTGGCGAACTTCCAGACGATGATCGCTGACCTCACCGGGCTGCCGGTGGCAGGTGCGAGCCTGCTCGACGAGGGCACCGCCGTCGCGGAGGCGGTCGCCGTCGCGCAGCGGGTCTCCCGCAAGGGCGGCTGCGTGGTCGTCGATCCGCAACTGCTGCCGCAGAGTCTCGCAGTGCTACGCACCCGTTGTCTGGCCACCGGCGTGGAGGTCGTGGTCGCGGAGGGGTCGCTGGCCGATGCGGCGCGAGCCAACCAGTGCTTCGCCATAGTCGTCCAGGTGCCCGGAGCCAATGGCGTGCTGCCGGACGCCGCCGAGCTGACTGCGCTGGGGGAACTGGCTCATGACAACGGGGCACAACTGATCGCCGCCGTCGACCTGCTCGCGCTCACGCTGATCGGCTCGGCTGCGTCCT
>DAORUI010000112.1:0-10416 GCA_035433085.1 Propionicimonas sp.
TCCTGTCCGGTGGTGTCGACTCCGCGGCGCTGTACCCGCCGAAGAAGTTCTTCGGTGCCGCGCGCAACATCGAGGACGGCGGTTCCCTGACCATCCTGGCCACTGCGCTGATCGAGACCGGGTCGAAGATGGACGAAGTGATCTTCGAGGAGTTCAAGGGCACCGGCAACATGGAGTTGCGGCTGCGCCGCGACCTCGCCGACAAGCGGATCTTCCCGGCCATCGACCCGGTTGCTTCGGGCACCCGGCGCGAGGAACTGCTGCTGGCCCGTGATGAACTGGCGATCATCTGGAAGCTGCGCCGGGTGCTCAGCGCGCAGGATCCGCAGGCCGGTCTGGAGATGCTGCTGAACCGCATGCGCAAGACCCAGAGCAACCGCGAGTTCCTCATGGTGATCTCGAAGACCACGCCGAACCCGGAGTGATCTAGGGCCGAAGCTTCACCGAAGTGGGCTGCGACCGCCGTCACCGGCGGCTGCAGCCCGCTTTGCTGTCTTCGGACGGGCGGGCCAAGGCCAACACGCTGGCCACAGCGCCGACCAACACGGCCTTGGTCACACCAACGAGGTACGCGCCGACCAGAACGCAGTCGAACCCAGATCGCCGGACTGCGATTGCTCCTCTCGCGCGACCTCGGCACGTTTCAACCCAGTTCTGACCGGTTATGACGGCCTGCCGGCGGCCTTGGAGTCGGCCAACCCAAATATCACTGCTTATGACGGCAGATTCGGTCCGGATAACCAGTAGTTTTCGGGTTGGTCCGATTCGGCTGTGCCGCGGCGGGCTGAAAACCGGTCAGAAGTGGGTTCAACCTGTGAGCCTGTCCGCATCGACCGGGCTGGGGTTGGGACGTGAGGAATCGTCCCCAGCGGCGGTGCTTGCTGGTCAGGTTCGCACGGGCGGATACGAGCCAGCGGGGTGCAGGGTCTTCAGCGCCGCGGGCGTGCGATGGAGCTGCGCCATGCCGAGGAGGTTGTCGAGCTCCCCGCAGCGGGAGTTGATCGGGCCCTCGACGCTTCCCCGCACTGGGAGACCGGCGTGGGGCGGAGCATGGTTCGGTTGCCTAGAAGACCCAGCTGGCCACGGGCAGTTGCGTCCAGCCGAAGGCCGCGGTGGCGCGATCCAGCGCAGCCGCCGAATGGACGCCGACCAAGCCTGAATCGGCGAGCTGGCTCAGCCGGATGCCACCCAGGTAGGCCGCCCCGAGTTCGCGGATGTCCAACGAGAGGTCGGGCTCGTCGTCGGTGCGCTCGACCGTGGCATGCCCGAACGCTGCTGCGCTGAGCCGCCAGCGTCCGGTGTTGGCTGGCACCAAGTCGTCGGACACCTCGAGCACCACGTCCACGTCGGCTGCGTAACGCCGTCCGCTGAGCGCTTGGGCGACGTCGAGGACGCGCACCCAGACGTTGTCGTGCATCACCGGCCGCGCGGCGCGGATGTCCAGCAACATCGAAAGCAGGGGGTCGTCCAGGGCTAGTGCATTCGTGGTGACCTCGGTGGTGAGGTCGAAGTCCAGCAGTCGCGTCCACAGTGCGTGGGTGGTTGCGGCATCGAGACCGACCACCTCGGATACCTTCACCGTGCCCTCGGGCCCGGCAGCACCCCATGAGCTCTTCCGGCGGAACAACGCGTAGCCGACTTCTTCACCACCACGCTCGGCGACGAGGATCCGTCCCGATTCGAACCCGGGATGGAATATCGGCGACTCGTGCATCCAGATGTTCACCAGTTCGGGGGTCTCCCGGGTTACCCAGCCGGGTCGATCGATCGCGGCGTGCAGGCGCGAGACCAGGTCTCGGTGCCGCTGCGCGGTGCAGTGTTCGACCCTGACTTCGATCTCGTCAGACCCGGTCACCGCACGCAACGCAGCGCCTCGCGGGATGGTCAGGTTCACCTGGTGTGCAGCCAGCCCGTAGCCGAACCGACCGTAGATCGCCGGTTCGGACGCGGTGAGCAGCGAGACCGGCTCACCCCACGCCAGGCAGTGCTGGAAATGGGCCTCGATCATCGTCCGCAGGATGCCGCGACGGCGCTGCTCCGGATGCACGCCGACCCAGGTCAGTCCGGCCACGGGCAACCGACCTCCGGGTACCGGGCAATCGCCGAAAGGATAGGACGAGTGCACCGCCAGAAGCCGCTCCGGCCGGGCCGGGTCGATGACACCGAATGTGCGGTCCCACGAGAGCGGGCACGGTACCTTGAGCACGTCTTCGAAACTGTCGCTCGACGGGAACGCCCACTGGTCGAGTTCGAGCAGATCACGCAGGCGATCGGGTGCGAGACCGACGAGCTGCAGGTCCGATGGAAATGAAGTCACGGGCACCACTGTGCCATTTTGGTTCCAGCGTCGCGATCAGGCACAATGGTGGGTCGGTACCGGTTCACGCCAGCGGGCGATCCACCCGCAGTTCACTCTTCAGGGCGACCCGGTTCCTCGAACAGGAGAAGAACATGAAGCCAGGCATTCACCCCGACTACGTGGAGACCCAGGTCACCTGCACCTGCGGCAACACGTTCACCACCCGCAGCACCGCGAAGAACGGCGTGATGCACGCCGAGGTTTGCGCGGCCTGCCACCCGTTCTACACCGGCAAGCAGAAGATCCTCGACACCGGCGGCCGCGTGGCTCGCTTCGAGAAGCGCTACGCCAAGCAGGCCGGCAAGAAGTAGCTTCGACGACGCCGGGCGCCAGGGATCTCCTGGTGCCCGGCGTTTTCGTTCCCACCAGAGGAGACCCATGTTCGAAGCCGCTGCCGGACTGCGCGAGGAGTTCGCCGCGCTGGAGCAACAGCTCGCCGACCCGGGGCTGCACTCCGACCTGGCGGCGTCCAGGCGGGTGGGTCGGCGCTACAACGAGCTCAGTCCGATCGTCCGCGGTCTCGCCATCCACGATCAGCTGAGCGAGGACCTGACGGCGGCCCGAGAGTTGGCGCAGGAGGACGTCGCTTTCGCCGAAGAAGCGGACGCGATCGCGGCCGAACTGCTGGTCGTGGAGGAGAAGCTCACCCGGCTGCTCGCACCGCGCGACCCCAACGACTCCGCCGACTGTCTGATCGAGATCAAGTCGGGTGAAGGCGGCGAGGAGTCCGCACTGTTCGCGGGCGACCTGTTCCGCATGTACGCCAAGTACGCCGAGAACCGCGGCTGGAAGACCGAGGTGCTCGACTCGCAGGAGACCGATCTGGGCGGCTACAAGTCGATCACGGTCGCCGTCAAGGCGCCGGGAAACGGCGACCCCGAGAACGCCCCTTACGGCGTGCTGAAGTTCGAGGGCGGGGTACACCGCGTGCAGCGGGTGCCGGTCACCGAATCGCAGGGACGCGTGCACACCTCGGCAGCGGGGGTCCTGGTGATGCCCGAGGTGGAGGCGACCGAGGTCGAGATCAATGACGACGACCTGCGCATCGACGTCTACCGCTCATCCGGACCCGGCGGGCAGGGCGTGAACACCACCGACTCCGCCGTCCGCATCACCCACCTGCCCAGCGGCATCGTGGTCTCCTGCCAGAACGAGCGCTCGCAGCTCCAGAACAAGGAGTCCGCGCTGCGCATGCTGCGGGCCCGGCTGGTCGCCCGCGCCGCTGAGGAAGCTGCCAGCGCGGCATCCGCGGCCCGCAAGTCGCAGGTGCGCACGGTCGACCGCTCCGAGCGCATCCGCACGTACAACTACCCGGAGAACCGCATCGCCGACCACCGCATCGGTTTCAAGGCCTACAACCTCGACCAGGTGCTGGCCGGCGACCTCTCAGCCGTCATCGCCGCATTGCAGGCAGCCGATCTGGCCGAGCGCCTCGGCGCCGTCGGCTGATGGCCGCACGGGCCAAGCTGCTGGCCGGCGCAACGAGCGAACTCGGCTCGGCCGCGGAGGCGCGCACCCTGCTCGCGCACGTGGCCGGCGTGGAGGTTTCGCGGCTCGCGCTGGTGGATGACTTCGAGCAGCAGGCGGCCATCGACTACGCGGCCCTGGTCGCGCGCCGCAAGGCCGGGGAACCGCTGCAGTACCTCACCGGCCGCGCCTATTTCCGCACGATCGAAGTAGCCGTGGAGCCGGGGGTGTTCATCCCGAGGCCCGAGACCGAGGTGATGACCGGCTGGGCGCTGGATCGGCTGCGCACACTGCCGGGTGAGCCGGCGGTCGTCGAACTCTGTGCCGGCAGCGGCGCCATCTCGGCGGCGATCGCTGCCGAGCGTCCGGGCTGCCGGCAGTACGCGGTTGAGCTCTCCGAGACCGCCGCTCGATCCGCCGGGCGCAACCTGAGCGGGACGGGCGTCGACCTGCGCGTCGGCGACATGGCCGACGCCTTCACCGAACTGAACGGGACCGTCGACCTGGTCATCGCCAACCCGCCCTACATCCCGTTGACCGCCTGGGAGTACGTGGCGGCCGACGTACGGACGCACGAACCCGACCTCGCCCTGTTCTCCGGCGACGACGGCCTGGACGCACTGCGCGTGGTGGCCCGGGTGGCCGCGAGGCTGCTGCGGCCCGGCGGGTTCGTCTGCGCCGAGCACGCCGAGGTGCAGGCCGACAGCGTCCTGGAGGTGTTCGCCCAAGCGGGAGCCTTCCGGCAACTCCGCGATCACCTCGACCTGACCGGCCGTCCCCGGTTCGTCGCGGGAGTTCGCGGCGACTTGCTGGCAGGATGAGCGCCATGGCGAAGGTCTGGGACATCACTGCCGACCCCGAGGGGGCGATCGAGGCTGCGGTGACCGCGGTGAACGCAGGCAGTTGCATCGTGCTGCCTACCGACACGGTCTACGGCATTGGGGCGGACGCGTTCTCAGCGCACGCCGTCCAGGGGCTGCTGGACGCCAAGGAGCGCGGCCGGGACATGCCCCCGCCCGTGCTGATCGCGGACGCGTCCGCGCTGCGTTCGCTGACCGAGGAGGTGACCCAGGAGATGCTCGCGCTGGCGGACGCCTTCTGGCCCGGCGCGCTGACGCTGGTGGTGACCGCGCAGGCGAACCTTCGCATGGACCTCGGCGATCGCGGCCAGACCATTGCCGTGCGGGTGCCAGATCACGACTTCACCAGGGACCTGCTGCGCGCCACCGGGCCGCTCGCGGTGAGCTCGGCGAACGTCTCGGGCCAGCCGACCGCAACCACGATCGTGGAGGCCCAGGACCAACTGGGCCGACGAGTCTCGGTCTATCTGGATGGGGGACCGGCCACCGCCGCGGTGCCGTCCACCATCGTCGACCTGACCGGCGTCCCGCGAATCCTGCGCGAGGGAAAGCTCAGCCGCGCCGAACTGGCCGCGGTCGTGCCGGTGCTCGGCGGCGAGGACGCGATCGAGGACGCGATCGAGGACTGATGCGCGAATACCTGCTCGTCCTGCTGGTCGCCACCGGGGTCACCTACCTGCTCAGTGGCCTGGCCCGTCGGTTGGCATTCCGGTTCAACGCGGTCGCCATGGTTCGCGACCGGGACGTGCACACCAAACCGATTCCGTATTTCGGTGGGGTCTCGATGTGGTTCGGACTGGCCGCGGCCTTCCTTCTAGCGGCGCAACTGCCCTGGCTGGGCGGCTTCGAACTGGTCACCCACGACGCCGGCGTGGTGCTGCTTGCCGGGGGCCTCATCTGCGCGGTCGGCGTGGTGGACGACATGCTCGACCTGAACGCACTGGCGAAGATCGCCGGCCAGTTACTGGCCGCGGGCGTGGCCGTGCTGAACGGGGTGAAGGTCTACTGGATCCCTCTCCCCAAGGCGATCCTCTCCCTGGACGAAGGCACGTCGATCGCGGTCACGGTCGTGCTGATCTTCCTCTGCGTCAACGCCATCAACCTGATCGACGGTCTGGACGGCTTGGCGGCGGGAGTGGTGGCGATCGGCGCCGGGGCGTTCTTCACCTACGCCTATCTGCTGTCCTACGAGCAGGAGCTCGTCCGCGCCACCACGTCCAGCTTGATCACCGTGGCGACTGTTGGCATCTGCCTGGGCTTCCTGCCGTACAACATCCATCGCGCCCGCATGTTCATGGGCGATTCCGGCGCGATGCTGCTGGGCTTCCTGCTGGCCACCGCGATGATCAGTCTCACCGGCCAGATCGACCCGTCCAGCATCAGCGGCCTGGGTGCCAACGCCTTCGCGGCCTACCTGCCCATCCTGCTGCCGCTCGCCGTCATGGCGTTGCCGTTCCTCGACCTGGTGCTGGCCTACGTCCGCCGGACGCTCGCAGGCAAGCTCTGGTTCCAGGCGGACAAGCAGCACCTGCACCACCGCATGCTCAACCTGGGCCACAGCCACGGACGCGCGGTCGCGCTGCTTTGGATGTGGTCGGCACTGCTGGCCTACGGAATGGTGCTGATCGGGTTGTTCCCGTACCCGATCACGGTGGTGGGCTTCGCGCTGGCACTCGCGGTGGCGGTCTACCTCACCTGGGCCAAGCGGACGCCGGCCAAGGCCGCGCATGACTGAGCTGAGCCCGAACCGGCAGCGCGCCCAACGGCTGTTGATCGGCGGACTCGTCGGCGGCCACGCCGTGCTCATCGTCGCGGTGGTCGCGTTCTGGGTTGCTCAGGGACGCCTGGCGGCCTTCTCGGCTGCGATCGGGGGAGTGTTGACGATCGTGTTCTTCACGATCGGACAGGCGGTGCAGGTGATGCTCGCCGAAGCTTCGCCGAAGGTGGTGCTGGTGGGCGCACTGGCGTCCTTCCTCGCCCGCGTCGTGGGTCTCGGGCTTCTGCTCGTGCTGGCACTCGAGAACGCGGAGCGGCTGGCCTGGTTCGCTCCGGTCGCATTCGCGATCAGCACGATCGCCGTCGTCGTGGGCTGGTTGGCGGCTGAGATCTGGGTGTTCTCCAGGCTACGCATCCCGGTTTTCGACGAACCGCGAAAAGGTATGGACAACCCGGCCTGATTGGATGAATCCCACTCGTGACGGCTGCTAGAGTCCCTCTGGTCATGGGAGAGCAGAACGGACAGGATGTCGGTTTCCGCGTGCTCAGCATCCTGATTTCAGGTGTGGCCTTCTACGGGGGCCTCGGCTGGTTGTTGGATCGCTGGTTGCAGACCTCGTGGCTGGTCGGTGTGGGCATCATCGGCGGCGCGGTCGCCGGCGTTTACATGGTGATCGCACGCTACGGAAGAGTTGAATGATCGACCAGACAGGAGGACTGATGCCCGGCCTGATCGGTCTGCTGATCCCGCTGGAGGGTGAAGCGGGTCACGACACCGGCTTTCCGCCGAGCGTGGAGAGTTTCGCTTCGCGTCCGCTCTTTCCCGGAGTACTGCCCGACTGGGTGAACAACCACATGGCGCAGGCCGTGATCGGTGCGCTCCTGGTGATCGGTTTCTGGCTCTGGATGGCCCACGCGCAGAAGGTGGTCCCCGGCCGCAAGCAGTTCGTCGGGGAGTATCTCTACAACCTGATCCGCAACTCGATCGCCCGCGACATCCTCGGCCACGACTACCGCAAGTTCCTGCCCTACCTGGTGGCACTGTTCAGCTTCATCCTGGTGAACAACCTTTTCGGTCAGTTCTTCCTGTTCATGTTCCCGACCTTCTCGAAGATCGGCTACGCGTGGGGCCTGGCACTGTGCTCCTGGATCCTCTACAACGGTGCCGGCATCTACCGCAGCGGTTTCGGACCGTATGTGAAGAAGATGCTGATCCCGCCCGGCGTCCCTTGGCCGCTGTGGTTCCTGATCATCCCGCTGGAGTTCCTTTCGAACTTCATCGTGCGGCCGATCACGCTGGCCCTTCGTCTGTTCGCAAACCTGTTCGCCGGCCACCTGGTGATCATGGTCTTCGTGGTCGGCGGCACGCTGTTGCTGACCTCTGGGAACGCTCTGTACACGGTCGCCGGCGGCGTCTCCCTGGTATTCAGTTTCGCAATCTTCGGGCTGGAGTTGTTCGTCGGCGCCCTGCAGGCCTACATCTTCACCGTCCTGACCGCCCAATACGTCTCTTCGGCCTTGGCCGACGAGCACTGAGCAAATCAGTAAACCCTCGAAAGGAAAGCGCAAATGCTACCGCTGGAAGTCATTGTCAACGGCTCGCTGAACATGCTCGGTTACGGCCTGGCGACCCTCGGCCCGGCCCTCGGTGTCGCCTGGATCTTCGCTTCCGTGATCAACGGCACCGCCCGCCAGCCCGAGGCTCGCGGCGCGATGATGGGCACTGCCTGGATCGGCTTCGCCGTGGTCGAGGCGTTGGCCATCATCGGCATCGCCCTCGCCTTCGTCATCAGTTGAGGTTCCCGGCATGTTGCCGTTGGAACTGAACCTGGGTCCGCTGCTTCCGGAGCACCCGGAAGAGCTGATCGTTGGTATCGTCCTTTTCCTGCTCATCTTCTTGGTGATCTGGAAGAAGGTCGTGCCGGTCTTCGAGAAGACCTATGCAGAGCGCACCGCCGAGATCACTGGCGGTATCGAGAAGGCCGAAGCCGCCCAGAAGGAGGCTGCCGAGGCTCTGGCCGAGTACCAGGCCCAGCTGGCCACCGCGCGCGCCGAAGCCGGACGTATCCGTGAAGAGGCCAAGGCCCAGGCCGCCGGCATCGCCACGGAGATCCGCGACCAGGCGCAAGCCGACTCAGCCCGCATGGTCGCCGCAGCCAAGGCACAGATCGAATCCGAGCGTGCCCAGGTGATCCACCAGCTGAAGGCGGAGGTTGGTGGCTTGGCCACCCAGCTCGCCGGACGCATCGTCGGGGAGTCTCTGGACGACGACGAGCGGGCCCGACGCAGCGTGGATCGCTTCATCGCCGAACTGGAGGCCCAGGCGCCCGCGGAGAAGCCGTGAGCGCGGCGGTCGAGGCCCGGCTCTCGGAGCTCGACCGGGCCACGGACGCCCGGTCGGCCAGCCCCGAACTGGCGTCCGAGCTGTTCGGTGTGGCCGACCTGCTCGCGTCCCAGGCAACCCTGCGCAACGCGCTGGCCGACCCGACCATCGCTGATGGCCGGCGTCGTGAACTGGCCGAGAACGTGTTCGCGGGCAAGTTGTCCGCCGACGGCGTGGGTGTGGCGGGCGACGCGGCCGCGTTGCGTTGGCAGTCCGCGTCCGGACTGGTTGCGGTGCTGGAGCGCCAAGGCCTGCGGACGCTGCTGGGCGTCGCGCAGGCGTCCGGGAAACTGGACACGGTCGAGGAGGAGCTGTTCCGCTTCTCCCGGGCAGTCGCAGCCGATCCGCAGCTCCGCGCGGCACTGGACGATCGCCGGGCTCCGGCCAGCGCTCGAACCCAGCTCGTCGCTGACCTGCTGGAAGGCAAAGCCGACCCGACCACCGTCGAGCTGGCCAAGCGGGGGGCGTCGACAACCGCGCGGACGCTCGAGGCGTCCCTGGACGACTACCTGAAGCTGGCCGCGGCTGCTCGGCAGCGCGCGATCGCCACCGTCACGGTGGCCCGTCCGCTTCCGGCCGACCAGTTCAAGCGGCTGCAGGCCGCTCTGGTGAGCCAGTTGGGCCGACAGGTGAACCTGCAGGTCGTGGTTGATCCCGCCGTGATGGGCGGAGTGCGGGTGCAGGTGGGCGACGAAGTGATCGAGGGCACCGTCGCCGGGCGGCTGGCCGCAGCTGAACATGAACTGACCAAGTAGAGAATCGAAAGCAGAAGGTGCACAAATGGCGGAACTGACCATCAGCCCCGAGGAAATCCGGGACGCGCTGGACAAGTTCGTTTCCAACTTCAGTCCGGACACCGCGACCCGGGACGAAGTCGGCACCGTGGTCACCTCCGGTGACGGCATCGCCCGAGTCGAGGGCCTGCCTTCGGTGATGGCGAACGAGCTGCTCGAGTTCGCCAACGGCACCACGGGCATTGCGCTGAACCTCGACGTCCGCGAGATCGGCGTCGTCGTGCTCGGCGATTCTGAGGGGATCGAGGAGGGCTCCACGGTCAAGCGGACCGGCGAAGTGCTCAGTGTCCCGGTCGGGGACGGCTACCTGGGTCGCGTAGTCGACGCCATGGGCAACCCGATCGATGGCCTCGGTGAGCTCAAGGACGTGCCCGAGCGCCGCGCGTTGGAGCTGCAGGCCGCCGGCGTCATGGACCGCCAGAGCGTGAACGAGCCGCTGCAGACCGGGATCAAAGCCATCGACGCGATGACGCCGATCGGCCGTGGCCAGCGCCAGTTGATCATCGGTGACCGCAAGACCGGCAAGACGGCCATCGCCATCGACACGATCATCAATCAGAAGGCCGCGTGGGCGTCCGGAGACGCGAAGAAGCAGGTGCGCTGCATCTATGTCGCGATCGGTCAGAAGGGCTCCACCGTCGCGGCGCTGCGCACGGTGCTGGAGCAGGCCGGCGCACTGGAGTACACCACGATCGTGCATGCGCCGGCGTCCGACCCGGCCGGCTACAAGTACATCGCGCCCTACACCGGCTCGGCCATCGGCCAGCACTGGATGTATGCGGGCAAGCACGTGCTGATCATCTTCGACGACCTCACCAAGCAGGCCGAGGCCTACCG
>DAORUI010000113.1:0-10046 GCA_035433085.1 Propionicimonas sp.
CGGCTGGTCGAGCCTGTCGAGACCCCGATTCCTTGGTCACGGGTTCAGCGCTCGGGCGCCCACCAGGGTGCGCAGGAAGACGATCCGTTCACCCTTGCGCCCGGAGACTCGCGCCCAGTCGTCGGGGTTGGTCGTGTTCGGCAGCTCCTCGTTTTCGCCGATCTCCGCGGCGCAGGCAGCCTTCACGTGGTCCGTGCGCAAACCGCGTTCCCCGCCATTGATCAGGTCCTTGATAGCGGCCTTCTTCGCTCGGTCGACCACTCCGGCCAGCATCGCTCCGGACACGAAGTCGCCAACGTAGAGCATCTCCTTGTCACCGCCGGCGTAGGTCACCTCGATGAAGCGGTTCGCGTCCGTGCGCGCGTACAGCCGCTCAACGATGGTCTCGATCAGGTGGCGTCGGAAGGCTTCGACAGGCTCAGCCAGCGTTCGCTGAGTTCCAGCGTCCGTCCCCTGAGCCACAGCCTCCGCTCCCTGAGTTCCAGCGTCCGTTCCCTGAGTTCCAGCGTCCGTTCCCTGAGTTCCAGCGTTCGTTCCCTGAGTTCCAGCGTTCGCTCCCTGAGCCCCAACCCATGCTCCCTGAGCCCCAGCCAACGTTCCCTGAGCCTGTCGAAGGGCCTCGGTCTGGTTCAGCGGCGTCTCGGCCGTCAGATACCGGCTCAGGATCTCGGCAGCGCCGGCCTGGTTGGGCCGGTCAAGCTTGATCTTCACATCGAGGCGTCCCGGGCGCAGGATCGCCGGGTCGATCAGGTCCTCGCGGTTGGTGGCGCCGATCACGATCACGTTCGCGAGGCCCTCTACGCCGTCGATCTCGGCCAGCAGTTGCGGGACGATCGTCGCTTCGACGTCGGACGACACCCCGCTGCCTCGGGTGCGGAACAGCGCGTCCATCTCGTCGAAGAACACGATCACCGGACGTCCGGACGTCGCGTGCTCCTTCGCGCGGGTGAAGATCGCCCGAATCTGACGCTCGGTCTCCCCCACGTACTTGTCGAGAAGTTCGGGGCCCTTGATGTTGAGGAAGTGGCTTCCCGCCGAGTTCGCGACCGCCTTAGCGATCATCGTCTTTCCGCAGCCCGGCGGACCGTACAGCAGCACGCCCTTCGGCGGACGCAGGCCGAACTCAGCGAACAGCTCACGGTGCTGGAAGGGCAACTCGACCGCGTCGCGGATCTGCTCGATCTGGTCTCCGAGCCCGCCGATGTCGGCATAGCTCACGTCGGGTACCTCCTCGAGCGTGAGGTCGGCGACCTCGCTGCGAGGCACGATCGCCAGGGCGAGACCTGCCCGCCGATCGACCAGGAGAGTCGTGCCGGGGCGAAGGTCGTTGATCGGTATGGACGCGGACGCCGCGAGTACGGCTTCGTCGCCGGCCGAACCGGTGACCAGCAGTAGCGGATGCTCATTCGCGGGTGGCGGCGGCCCTTCGTGACGCTTTCCTCGTCCCTCGGAAAGCTCCTCAGGGACCGTTTGGAGAGGAACTCGTCCCTCGGAAAGCTCCTCAGGGACCGTTTGGAGAGGAACTCGTCCCTCGGAAAGCTCCTCAGCGGGCGGCTTAGGAGGAGTCCCGGAGCAAACGGTCCCTGAGCCTGACGAAGGGTCGGCTTGGGCTTCGTCAAGCTCAGCCAGCGCCGGGGTGGGCTCAGCCAGCGCCCCGGAGTGAACGATCCCTGAGCCTGACGAAGGGTCGGCCCGGGCTTCGTCAAGCTCAGCCAGCGCCGGGGTGGGCTCAGGCAGCGCCGGGGTGGGCTCAGGCAGCGCTGGGGCGGGACCAGCCAGCGAAGGGTGCCCAGGGAACGGAAGCACCTCGATCAGGCGGGCGGTTTCGCCGGTGGCGTTGGGCTCGGCGAGGCCGATCACCAGCATGGCCTCGTTGAGCAGGACTCGGGTTCCGACGGCGAGCGACTCGGGAGCGACTTCGGGGCTCAGGGCACAGCGAAGGACGCGGCCGGCGGTGGCGACGTCGGCGGTGTGGCCGCCAACGTCCAACACCAGGCCGAACGAACTCGGCGGGGTCGCCAAGGCGTCCAGTTCGACGCGCATGGTTTCGAGCGCTTCGCGAGCCGTGGTGAGGGCGGAGTTGAGTTTCTGGTTGGTAGCGGAAAGGGTGCGGGCGTCGGCACGAGCGTCCGCCAATCGGCGCTCGGCCAGGTCGAGCGCGCGCGCCCTCGCGTCCAGCAACTCGTTGGCGCTGGCCAGCTGGCGGTCCAGCTCGGCCGGCTCAGGCATCGGCGGGCTCGATCTCCATCCCGGCCGGACGCGGTCCGGTGTAGTCGGGACCGTACGCCCCAGGTGCCGGACGCCGCCGCTTCAGCGGGGCAACGGCGCCCGGTGCGAGCCGGCGGGTGAAGATGAGGAAGCCGGTGTGCCCGGACGTCTGGTGCCCGGGACGCACGGCCAGGCCTTCGGCGTGCCACTCGCGCGCCGAGTACTCCCGTGCGGACGGCTCGGTGAACCCGCCATGCGCACGCAGGGTCTCCATAGTGCGGCTCAGCTGGGTTGCCGTGGCCACGTAGCAACAGAGCATGCCGCCAGGCACCAGCACGTCCGCGACCGCGTCGACGCACTCCCAGGGCGCGAGCATGTCCAGCACCGCCCGATCGATCTGCTCGTCGCCGATATCGCTCACTAGATCGCCGACCCGCAGCGTCCACGACGGATGCGGCTGGCCGAAGAAGCTGGTCACGTTCTGTTCGGCGATCTTCGCGAACTCGGCGCGCCGCTCATAGGAGTACAGCCGACCGGTGGGACCGATCGCGCGAAGCATGAAGATGCTCAGCGCACCCGAACCCGCGCCGGCCTCGAGCACGCGCGCACCGGGAAAGATGTCGGTCTGCACCAGGATGTGCGCGGCGTCCTTCGGGTACACGACCGCAGCGCCCCGGGGCATGGTGACCGTGAACTCCTCCAGCAGCGGCCGAAACGCCAGATAGCTCATGCCGCCCACTGATCGCACCACGCTGCCTTCCGGCCGTCCGATCAGCTCGTCGTGGCTGATCCCGCCCTTCGTGGTGTGGAAGGTGCCCCCGGCGGCCAGTACCACCGAATGCCTCCGGCCCTTCGGATCGGCGAGGGTGATCCGCTCCCCCGCGCGCAGGTCGCCGGTACGCACCCCGCTCAGGGGTTCGGGCAGCACCTCATGGTTCGTCTCGCTGAGCTCAGGCACGATTGATCCCCCAGAGTCCGAGTTGCTGGCCGCTGCCGAACGCGTCCCCGACCAGCGTGACGCCCTTCCCTAGCATCAGGATGCCCTCACCCTGGGACACCGGCAGGACCGTGTTGTCCGCGGCGGCCTGCTGCTGGAGTTCGGTCAGCGCGACGGTCCGCGTCGACCCGGTGGTGGTGCGCGAGCGCTGCACCAGTTCCTCCAGCTTCGCGCTGCTGCCGGCCAGCGGCTTGGCGACGTAGCGCTGCAGCCAACCGGTGGCGTTGTTCACCCAGGCGGGCCGGTCGGTCAGCCACAGGTCGGCGCCACCGGTGGTCACCAGCCGGACGCTGACCCCGTCCAAGCCCTCGATGCGATCACGCAACAGCCGGGCGAGGTCGGCGTGACCGGGAGCGGTGCCGCTGTAGCCGAGAGTGAGTTTGATCCGCTTCCCGTTGAGCTCGGGCAGTTTGGGCCGACCGCCGAGCGCGAAGGCGGACGCGTGGTCGGGCACACCGACCGGAACCACCGAGTCGAGCGTCCGGTCGGCCTGCAACGCCTTGGCCAGCCCGAGCCGCAGGGAGTTGTTCTTGCGCAGCTTGGACGCGGCGTCCCAAACCAGCTGCGTCACGCGCACGCCGGGTTGTGAGTACCGGGTGAAGCCGGTGGCCGTGGCCTTGTCAGGGCTTGCCGCGATCTCGTCGCTGACGCGTTGCACCGCTGCGGAGTCGAGGCTGCGCCAGACCACGTCCGCCGTGCCTTCGGCGATTGCGGCCTCCGCGGCGACAGAGTCGGCCACCACCTGCAACCGGAGTTCGGTCAGGATCGCTTCGCGCGGGCCGACGTAGGTGTCGAACCTCGTGAAACTGACCTCCTCAGCGGCGATCGAGGTCACCTGGAACTGCCCGGAGCCGACCGGAGGCGTTTCCAGCGGCAGCGGGGCGTCCGGGTCGTAGACCTGCTCGTCGACGACGCTCGCCGCCTGCCCCGCGAGCGCGTAGCCGAACTGGTTGTCGGCCCACGAGAGGTGGAAACGCACCGTCCGCGCGTCCGGAGTGTCGATGCGCTTGAGCGCGGCGAGTAGGCCGATGGACGTGTTCGTCGTTCCCATGCGGAGTGCCCGCTGCAGGCTGAACTTCACGTCGGAGGAGTCGAGCACGTCACCGTTGTGGAACGTGAGCTCGTCCGGAAGGGTGCACTCGTAGACCGTGCGGGACGTGAACAGGCAGTCGGTGGCCAGGTCGGGCTTCAGCTCCCCGGTGCCGGGAAGTACGTGCATCAGCCGCTGGTAGACGCTGGTCGCGAGCATCGAGTCGGTGTCGCCGACGGCGACCACGGGGTCTGCCGTGGTCACCGGATCGCTCGTGACCAGCGTGAACGGACGCGGCGTGACCGTCGGGGACGGGCTGAGGGTGGGTTGGACCGTCGGCGTGCAGCCGGCCAAGAGGAGTGCTGCAAGGACAGCGACGAGGTTCCGGGGTCTCGACAGGCTCGACGGTCTCGAAAGGCTCGACGGCCTCGAAAGGCTCGACCGGCCGAAGGATTCAGCGGGCATTGAAATACTTCGCCTCCCGGTGGTGCACCACGATCGCGTCCGTGGACTGCTCGGGGTGCAACTGCAACTCCTCGGACAGTTCAACCCCGATCCGTTCGGGACGCAGCAGTGTCACGAGTTTGGCGCGATCGGCGAGGTCGGGACAGGCCGGGTAACCGAACGAGTAGCGCGAGCCACGGTAGGCCTGGTCGCGGATCATGGCCTCGGTGTCGCCGTCCCCGCCAAGACCCAGCTCGCTCCGGACGCGGGCGTGCCAGTACTCGGCCAGCGCCTCGGTCAACTGCACCGACAACCCGTGCAGTTCCAGGTAGTCGCGGTAGGCGTCCGCCTCGAACAGCGTGGCGGTCGCCTTGGCCACCGTGGCGCCCATGGTCACCAGTTGCAGCGCGATCACGTCCGGGCCGAGTTCGGCGGCCTCGTCCGCGTCCCGGAAGAAGTCGGCCAGGCAGAGGCGACGGTCGCGGGTCTGGCGCGGCCAGATGAACCGGGTGACCTCCCTGGACGGGTCGTCGGCGTCACCGACGATGAGCGTGTTGTCTTCGGAATGGCACGGCCAGTAGCCATAGACCACTGCCGGCTCCATCAGCGAGTCGGTATGGATTCGGTCGAGCCAGTGCCGCAACCGCGGCCGGCCTTCGGTCTCGACCATCTGCTCGTAGCTCGGCCCGCCGGTGGCCCCGCGCAGCCCCCACTGGCCCATGAAGGTGGCGCGCTCGTCCAGCCAGCCGGAGACGTCGGCCAGCTGCACGCCCTTGACCACGCGGCTGCCCCAGAAGGGCGGTGTTGGCACGTCCTCGCCGCGGGCGATGTCGGAGCGTCGAAGGTCCGGACCGAGTTCGGAACCGTCCCCGTCCTGGTCCGGGCGCGGCTTGGCGACCACCCGACGGCGGCGCGGCTCGGGGAGCGTCGCGCCGGGGACGCCGGCCTTGACGGCCATCACCTTCTCCATCAGGGAGAGGCCCTCGAACGCGTCCCTGGCGTAGCGCACCTCGCCCTCATAGAGGTCGTTGAGGTCCTCTTCGACGAACGCGCGGGTGAGCGCGGCCCCGCCAAGCATGATCGGGAACTGGGCCAGGCCGCGGTTGTTGAGTTCGAGCAGGTTGTCCTTCATCACCACGGTCGACTTCACCAGCAGTCCGGACATACCGATCGCGTCCGCGTTGTGCACGAGCGCGGCCTCGATGATCGCGCTGACCGGCTGCTTGATGCCCAGGTTGACCACGGTGTAGCCGTTGTTGGTCAGGATGATGTCGACCAGGTTCTTGCCGATGTCATGCACGTCGCCCTTCACGGTGGCGATCACCAGGGTGCCCTTGCCGGCCGCGTCCGCCTTGTCGAGGTGCGGTTCGAGGTAGCGGACGGCGCCCTTCATCACCTCTGCGGACGCCAGGACGAACGGCAACTGCATCTGTCCCGAGCCGAACAACTCGCCGACGACCTTCATGCCCGCGAGCAGGTCGTCGTTGATGATCGCCAGGCCGGGCTTCTGCTTGAGCGCCTCGTCGAGATCGGCCTCCATGCCCTTGGGCTCGCCGTCGATGATCCGGCGCTGCAGTCGCTCGGCTATCGGCAGAGCGGCCAGCTCGGCTGCCCTGGCCTCCTTGGTTCCGGTGGTCGTGACCCCTTCGAAGAGCTCCAGGAACGTGGTGAGCGGATCGTAGTCCTTAGAACGACGGTCGTAGACGAGGTCCTCGGCGACCCGGCGCTGCTCCTCGGGGATGCGTGCGATCGGTACGATCCGCGCCGCCGGCACGATGCCCGAGTCCAGCCCTGCCTGCACGCACTCGTGCAGGAACACCGAGTTCAGCACCTGCCGCGCCGCCGGATTCAGGCCGAAGGACACGTTCGAGACGCCGAGCGTGGTGTGGATGCCGGGGTACTTGGTGGTCACCTGGCGGATCGCCTCGATTGTCTCGATCGCGTCCCGCCGGGTTTCCTCCTGACCGGTGGCGATCGGGAAGGTGAGGCAGTCCACGATGATGTCGCCGATGCCCAGGCCCCACTTGGTGGTGAGGTCCTCGATCAGCCGATCTGCGACGCGGACCTTCCAGTCCGCAGTGCGGGCTTGGCCCTCCTCGTCGATCGTCAGGGCCACGACGACCGCGCCGTGCTCCTTGACCAGCGGCATCATCTTCGCGAACCGTGAGTCCGGTCCGTCGCCGTCCTCGAAGTTCACCGAGTTGACTGCGCAGCGTCCGCCGAGGCGCTCCAGGCCCGCCTGGATCACGACCGGCTCGGTGGAGTCGAGCATGATCGGCAACGACACACCGGTACCCAGCCGGAAGGCGAGTTCGGACATGTCGGCGGTGCCGTCGCGTCCGACGTAGTCAACGCACAGATCGAGGACGTGCGCGCCGTCCCGGCTCTGCTGCTTGGCGATGTCGAGGCAGTCCGCCCAGTTCTCCGCGAGCATGGCATCGCGGAAGGCTCTCGAGCCGTTTGCGTTCGTGCGCTCGCCGATCGAGAGGTAGCTGGTGTCCTGGCGCAGCGGCACCTCGCTGTAGAGCGAGGCCACTGCAGAGACATGGACGGGGTCGCGCGGCTTCGGCGCTTGGCCTGCGACGGCCTCGGCCAGCCTGGCGATATGCGCGGGCGTGGTGCCGCAGCAACCACCCACCAGGCCCAGACCGAACTCGGCGGTGTACTGGGAGAGGTAGCCGACGAACTCGTCGGGCCCCATCGGGTAGCGAGCGCCGTCGGCGGTGAGTTCGGGAAGGCCGGCGTTCGGCATGCAGACCAGAGGGATGCGCGCATGCCTGGACAGGTGCCGTAGATGCTCGCTCATCTCGGTCGGGCCGGTGCCGCAGTTCAGGCCGATCGCGTCGATCTCCAGCGACTCCAGAGCGGTGAGTGCGGCGCCGATCTCGCTGCCCAGCAGCATCGTGCCCGCGGCTTCGACCGTGACGTTGACGAAGATCGGGAGGTCGAGACCCGAAGCAGTGCGGGCGCGGCGAGCGCCGTTCACTGCGGCCTTTGCCTGCAGGAGGTCCTGGCAGGTCTCGACCTGGAACCCGTCGATGCCCCCGGCGATCATGGCTTCGGCCTGGCGCTGGTAGGCGTCACGAAGGATGGCGTAGGGCACGTGGCCGAGGCTCGGCAGCTTGGTTCCCGGTCCCATGCTGCCGAGAACGTAGCGCTGGCGCTGCGGGGTGCTGGCCGCGTCCGCCGCCTCGCGGGCGATGCGCGCGCCGGCCTCGGCCAGTTCGGCGATCCGGTCGGGAACGTCGTATTCGCCCAGCGCGGAGAGGTTCGCGCCGAAGGTGTTGGTCTCGACCAGGTCAGCGCCGCCGTCCAGGTACGCGGCGTGGATGGCTCGCACGACATCAGGACGGGTGACGTTGAGGATCTCGTTGCAGCCTTCGAGGTTCTGGAAGTCTTCGAGACCGAGGTCGTAGGCCTGCAACATGGTGCCCATGCCACCGTCCGCCACTAGGACGTGGGTGGTCAGGGCCGTGCGCAAGTCGCGGGTCATGGGGAGCAGGATAGGCGAGTCGGCCTATTGTGGTCGCCATGGCAGACGCTCGTGGGCTCAGGGGGCTGCGGAATCCGGCGGTGATCGCGGCCTTCGGCGGCTGGAACGACGCCGGCGAAGCCGCCAGCGGCGTGATCGACCATCTGGTCGACCAGTACAACGCCGAACTGGAGTTCGCCATCGACCCGGAGGAGTTCTACGACTTCCAGGTGAACCGTCCCACGACGCGGTTGATCGACGGTAAGCGGACGATCGAGTGGCCGACCACAGAGGTGCTGGTGGCCCATCTGCCCGAGCGTGACCTCGTGCTGATCGGCGGGCCAGAGCCGAACTACCGGTGGCAGGAGTACCTGCATCGACTGCTGTCGCTGCTGCGCTCTGTGCGTCCGGAGATCGTGGTGCTGCTCGGCGCGCTGCTGACCGACGCCCCGCACACCCGCCCGGTACCGGTGACCGGGACGTCGACCAATGAGGCCCTTGCCGCCGAGCTCGGTCTGGAGATCTCCGATTACGAGGGACCGACCGGGATCGTCGGCGTCCTGGCGCACGAGTGCACCGTTGCGGGCATGCCGGTGGTGTCGATGTGGGCCTCGGTGCCGCACTATGTCGGCGAACCGCCCAACCCGAAGGCCACGCTGGCGCTGCTGGCCCGGCTCGAGGACGTGCTCAACCTGCCGCTCGACCCCGGTGAGCTGACGCAGGAAGCCGAATCCTGGGTGGAGCAGGTGAACGAGCTGGTGTCCGACGACCCGGACATCTCCAGCTACATCACCGCCCTGGAGGAGCGTCGCGACGAGGCCACCCCGGCCCCGTCCGGAGACTCCATCGCCGCCGAGTTCGAACGCTATCTGCGCCGTCGCGACCGCAGACGAGGCTGAGCCTGCAAACGGTGGCCGAGCTTGACGAAGCCCCCAGACCGAACCCAAACGGTGGCTGAGCCTGCAAACGGTGGCTGAGCCTGACGAAGCCCCCAGACGAAACCCAAACGGTGGCTGAGCCTGCAAACGGTGGCTGAGCCTGACGAAGCCCCCAGACGAAACCCAAACGGTGGCTGAGCTTGACGAAGCCCCGTGCCTAACCCTTCGACAGGCACCGGGCGCTGGTTGGCGCGATGCTGCGATTATCGAGCGACAGCCTGCGCCTGAGCCTGAGCCTGAGCCTTGAGTGCGCGCACCACTGCGTCGGGGTCTGTGGCGCTAAAGACGGCCGAGCCCGCAACGAAGGTGTCCGCGCCGGCTTCAACGCAGCGCTCGATGGTGTTGGCCGAGACTCCACCGTCCACCTGCAGCCAGATGTCGCCGCCGCGCGCGTCCAGCAGCTTCCGCGTCCGCCGGATCTTGGGCAGTACGAGATCAAGGAAGGACTGCCCGCCGAAGCCGGGTTCCACGGTCATCAGCAGGACCATGTCGAGTTCGTCGAGCAAATCTTCATAGGGCTCGATCGGCGTGGCCGGACGCAGGGCCATGGACGCCCGCGCTCCGAGCGTCCGCAGTTCGCGGGCCAGCTTGATCGGGGCGTCCGACGCCTCGATGTGGAAGGTGACCGACTCCGCCCCCGCCTCGGCGTAGACCGGCGCCCACCGGTCGGCCTGGGCGATCATCAGGTGCACGTCGAGGAACTTCTCGGTGCTGCGCCTGATGCTCTCCACCATCGGCACGCCGAAGGTCAGGTTCGGTACGAAATGGTTGTCCATCACATCGAGGTGCACCCCGTCGGCACTCGGGATGCGGGCGATCTCTGCGTTGAGGTCGCCCAGATCGGCGTTCAAGATGCTCGGCGTGATTCGAATTCCCACGCGCTCACCCTATCGGCCGCCGATTCCACCCCCGCCCACCACCCCGATTCCACCTCCGTCCCCGCACAAGGTGGACAGT
>DAORUI010000114.1:0-4922 GCA_035433085.1 Propionicimonas sp.
GAGGAAACCGCGGGTGATTCGTCGCGCCGGAGCGCCGTCCAGCGGCACGCGCCAGAGCTGGCCGACGTAGGCATCCGCAGCGAAGTCGGGACGAGTGACCGCGACCGCAGCCCAGTCAGCGGCATGAGCGAGGACTGGTGCGGAGACGGTCTTGAGCAGGGGCAGGTGGGGTGCTCGCACCGTTGCAGCCTAAACCCGTGAATTCCGGTCCGCAGACGAGCCGGATCATTGTGTCCGAACCGTTGTCGATCCTGCCCGAGAACTCGTCGTCACCTGCGCGGGAATGACCACACTGCCTTGTCGCACGCAGCTCTCCACGCAGGGAAATCAACGTCCGGGCACCGAGTTCCAGTGAATTCGACTTGCCCTTGCTCAAGACCACGACCACCCTTGTTGCCCTGCAACAAGTCACAGCTGAGATCGGTCAATCACGTCCAAGTCGGTGTTCGGGGCGCGCCGGACACTGCGGCGCAGCCCTCAAGGGTGTCCAGATCGCGGACACCGACGGCAACACAAGACCCCTGTGGACGGCAAGCCGTCAACTGACCAGAAGAGTCGGGACCTCGCCCGCTTGATGAGTGAGTGCTCACTCACTACACTCACAGCGTGAGCAGAGCAACCCCGATGGCCCCCGAAGTTCGTCGCCAGGCGATCATCGACGCCGCGCTCCCACTATTGCTCGCCCAGGGAACCGAGGTCAGCACCCGCGAGATCGCCTGTGCCGCCGGAGTGGCCGAAGGCACCATCTTCCGGGCGTTCGAGACCAAGCAGGAGCTGATCCACGCCACCATCCATGCCGCCCTGCAGCCGGACGCGGCGATCGAGCAACTGACCGAGCTGCCGGATGCCCAGGCGCTGGACGCGCGGGTCACTTCGATCTTCGAGGTTCTCAGCGCAGAGATCGGCCGCACCAGATCGTTGATCGCGCACCTCTTCCACCCGCCGGTCGCAGCCCCGTCCGACGCGGCCGGCGCACCCCGTCCAGCGGATTCGTCCGCACCTGCAACAGCGCCGAACGGCCCATTCGGCCACCGTCCGTTCCCGCCGCCCGTCCACGCCCACGAGGGCAAGGCGAAACTGTCCGCCGCGGTCAGCGCGGCCCTGGAACCCTACGCGGACCAACTCGCGGTGCCCACCCAGTTCGCCGCCCAGGTGCTCTCTGCACTCTCGTTCGCCACCAGCTTCTCGCTGCCCGATGACAACCCCCTGAACCGACCCGAAGAACTCGCCGATACCGTGCTGCACGGCATCGCCAAAGG
Source organism: Propionicimonas sp. (assembly GCA_035433085.1). Lineage (GTDB taxonomy): Bacteria > Actinomycetota > Actinomycetes > Propionibacteriales > Propionibacteriaceae > Propionicimonas. The sequence continues at coordinate 1,260 of DAORUI010000114.1, forward strand.
AGCTAGATGATCCGCCTGCTGCGACGCTTCCTGCGTCCCTATGTCTGGCCGCTGGTGATGGTGCTGGTTCTCCAGCTCACCCAGGCGATGGCCGCCCTCTTCCTGCCCAGCCTGAACGCATCGATCATCGACAACGGCGTGGCCACCGGCAACACCGGCTACATCTGGGCGCTCGGCGGTGTCATGCTGGCGGTCAGCCTCGTGCAGATCGGCGGCCAGATCGGCGCCACCTTCTTTGGCGCGCGCGCGTCCATGAGCTTCGGACGCGACCTGCGCAGCGCCATCTTCGACCGCGCACTGTCGTTCTCGGCCAAGGAGGTGAACCATTTCGGCGCCCCCACCCTGATCACCCGGAACACCAATGACGTGCAGCAGCTGCAGATGCTGGTGCTGATGACCGCGATCATGATCGTCAGCGCCCCGCTGATGATGATCGGCGGTGTGGTCATGGCCCTGCGCGAGGACGTCGGCCTGAGCTGGCTGATCCTGGTGGCGGTGGGTGTGCTCGGCGCCATCATCGGCGTCCTGATCGTGCAGATGACGCCGTTGTTCAAGGACCAGCAGACCCGCATCGACACGCTGAACCGGGTGCTGCGCGAGCAGATCTCCGGTTTGCGGGTGATCCGGGCGTTCGTTCGCGAACCCACCGAGGCCGAGCGTTTCGACCGCGCGAACCATGACTTGGCCGCCACCGCGACCGCGGTCGGCCGACGGATGATGACCATGTTCCCCTCGGTGTTCTTCGTGATGAACCTGTCCAGCGTCGCGGTGGTCTGGTTCGGTGCCTTCCGGGTGGCGGACGGCTATCTGCAGGTCGGCCAGCTCACCGCCTACCTCGCCTACCTCAGCCAGATCCTGATGAGCGTGATGATGTCGACGATGATGCTGATGATCGCGCCGCGAGCGGCCGTGGCCGCCGGGCGCATCAATGAGGTGCTCGACACCTCGTCCTCGGTGGTGCCCGCCACCCATCCGGTGACGAAACTCTCCCGACATGGCGAGGTCGCCTTCCGCGACGTCAGCTTCGCCTACCCGGGGGCAGAGTCCCCGGTGCTGGCCGACATCAACTTCTCCGTCCGTCCCGGTGAGACCACCGCGATCATTGGCTCCACCGGATCGGGCAAATCGACGCTGGTGAACCTGATCCCTCGACTCTTCGACAGCACCGCCGGCACGGTTTCGGTCGACGGCGTGGACGTCCGCGACCTCGACCAGGACCTGCTCTGGAGCCGAATCGGCCTGGTGCCGCAGAAGCCCTACATGTTCAGCGGGACGGTCGCGTCCAACCTGCGGTTGGGCGATCCGGACGCCACCGACGAGGAGTTGTGGCATGCCCTCGAGGTGGCACAGGCGAAGGACTTCGTCTCGAAGATGCCCGACGGGCTCGACTCCCACATCGCTCAGGGCGGTACCAACGTCTCCGGCGGCCAGCGCCAGCGCCTGGCAATCGCGCGGGCGCTGGTTCGGCGCCCGGAGATCCTGGTCTTCGACGATTCGTTCTCCGCGCTCGACGTAGCCACGGACGCGGCCCTGCGCGCGGCCCTCGCTGCCGAGACCAGCCGTGCGGCCGTGGTCGTGGTGGCCCAGCGGGTGTCGACCATCCGTAACGCGGAACAGATCATCGTCCTCGACGACGGACGCATCGTCGGCGTCGGCACCCACGACCAGCTGGTCGAGGGCTGTCCCACCTACGCCGAGATCGTCGAGAGCCAGTTCGCCAGCTCGGAGGTAGCGGCATGACCCAGGAGACCACCGCCACGACCACCCCCGACACCGCGGAACAGCCGGCGCCGGTCAAAGCCAACGCGCGGCCGAAGTACGCCCCGCAGCGCGGCGGCGGACCGATGGGCCACGGCCCGGGCGGCGGCTCGGTCGAGAAGGCCGTGTCGTTCGGACCGTCCATGAAGCGGCTGCTCGGCCACCTCCGTCCCGAGATCGCGATGATCGTCGCAGTCGTGGTGATGACCCTGCTCGCGACCATCGGCAACTCGGTCGGCCCGTTGATCCTGGGCCACGCCACCGACCTGATCTTCAGCGCGCACGTGCTCAACCAGACCGCGATCGACTTCGGCGCGGTCGGGCAGGTGCTGCTGCTCGCGCTGGTGCTGTACGTGGTCTTCTTCCTGTTGTCCTGGGCGTCCGGCTGGATGATCAACGGCATCGTGCAGCGCTCGGTGTACCGGATGCGAGCCCAGGTGAGCGAGAAGCTGACCAGGCTGCCGCTGCGCTACTTCGACGGCCAGCCGCGCGGGGAGTTGCTCAGCCGGGTGACCAACGACGTCGACAACGTCGCCCAGACGCTGCAGCAGACCCTGGCGCAGATCCTGTCGAACCTGTTCACGCTGATCGGCGTCGTGGTGATGATGTTCGTCGTCTCACCGATCCTGGCGCTGATCTCACTGGTGACCATCCCGATCGCGCTCGCGGTCACCATGTTGATCGGCAAGCGCTCGCAGAAGCTGTTCGCCAAGACCTGGAAGTCGACCGGCGAGTTGAACAGCCAGATCGAGGAGGCCTACACCGGCCACGACCTGGTGAAGGTGTTCGGCCGGCGTCGTGAGGTGCAGGCCGCGTTCAACGCGAAGAACCAGGAGCTGTACGACGCCTCCTTCGGCGCCCAGTTCATCTCGGGCATCATCATGCCGGTCATGTTCTTCATCGGGAACATCAACTACGTCCTGATCGCCGTGGTCGGTGGCCTGATGGTGGCCGGCGGCACGCTCAACATCGGCGCGGTGCAGGCGTTCATCCAGTACTCGCGGATGTTCACCCACCCGATCACGCAGCTCGCGTCCATGGCGAACCTGCTGCAGTCGGGTGTGGCGTCGGCCGAGCGCGTGTTCGAGGTGCTCGATTCCGAGGAGGAGCCGCCGGAGGCGTCCGGGACACTCGGCGACGACGTGACCGGACGCGTTGAGTTCGAGCACGTTGATTTCAGCTACACCCCGGAGCGTCCGCTGATCACCGACCTGAACCTGGTGGCCGAGCCCGGGCACACCGTGGCGATCGTCGGGCCGACCGGGGCGGGCAAGACCACGCTGGTCAACCTGATCCTGCGGTTCTACGACCTGAACGCCGGACGGATCACGCTGGACGGCGTCGACATCGCCAGCATCCCGCGGCGCACGCTGCGCGAGCAGATCGGCATGGTGCTGCAGGACACCTGGCTGTTCGGCGGGACCATCCGCGACAACATCGCCTACGGCCGCCGCGGCGCGACCGAGGACGAGATCGTCGCGGCCGCGAAGGCGACCTACGTCGACCGGTTCGTCCGTTCGCTGCCGGACGGCTATGACACGGTGATCAACGACGAGGCGACCAACCTCTCAGCCGGTGAGAAGCAGCTGATCACCATCGCACGGGCCTTCCTCTCCGACCCGTCCCTGCTGATCCTCGACGAGGCCACCTCCTCGGTGGACACCCGCACCGAGTTGCTGGTGCAGCGGGCAATGGGCAAGTTGCGGGCCGACCGCACCTCGTTCGTGATCGCCCACCGGCTCTCGACCATCAGGGACGCGGACGTGATCCTGGTCATGGAGGACGGCGCCATCGTCGAGCACGGCAACCACGACGACCTGCTCGCCGCCAAGGGCCACTACTACCGCCTCTACCAGAGCCAGTTCGCCGCCGCCATGGTGGAGGAGGAAGAAGCCGCGTAGACGT
>DAORUI010000114.1:5022-10032 GCA_035433085.1 Propionicimonas sp.
CCGCCGAACGCAGTTGGGACGACGTGATGGACGCGATCGCGCTCACCACCAGACTCGCCCACCCCGACCCGATCGTGCGGCTGCGCGCCGCGCTGCAGGCGCCGCGTCGGGTCTCCACCGAGTTGTTGGACGCCCTCGTCGCCGAGCCTGACGCGGCTGTGCAGGAGGTGCTGATCTGGTCCCTCGCCCAGCAACCGGATGCCGCCGAGGCGGCGCTGGCCCGGCTCGGCGACGCGCACTCCCCGCGCGCCCTGCTCGTGCGGCTGCTCGGCAAGCTCGGCGGCCCAGCGTTGGTCCCGACACTGGTGGACCTGCTGACCGACCCGGATCGCGCGGTGGTGGTCCAGGCGGTACACGCTCTGGCTCAATCCGGCGATTCGCGAGCGGCTCCAAGGCTGGTCGAACTCCTGGGTACCGGGAGCGTCCCCGTCGCCGATCTGGTCGATGCCATCACCCCGCTGGGCGAGGCCGCGCTCGAACCGCTGTCCCGAGCCTTGGGCTCACCCTCAGCTGCCACGCGGTCGGCGGCCGCAGAGGCTCTCGGCCGTCTAGGTGGAGGATTGTCCACCGAACACGGTGGACAATCCTCCTCGTTGCTCGCACCTCTACTCCACGACACCGACCCCCAGGTGCGCATGTCCGCCCTGCTGGCCCTGGGCGAGCTCGGCCGGCCCGGACGCGAGGCCATCGAGTCGGTGGGCTCGCATCCCCAGCTGGGACCGGTGGCCCGGCGACTGATGCGAAGCTGACCCGGGCTTCGGCGTCCGCACGAACCTGTCGTCGCCCTGTGACGGAATCGGGACATTCGCCTGCCAGAGTTGTCCGGCGAAGGGAGAACGATGAGTCACCTACTGCTGATCGAGGACGATGAGGGTCTGGCTGCGGCGCTCTCGCTGGCCCTGCGTTCGCTGGGCCACACGGTTCGGGTAGCGCCGGACGGAACGTCCGGACTTGTCGCATCGGCCGCGGAACCCTTCGAAGTTCTTCTGCTCGATGTCATGTTGCCCGGACTGGACGGTTTCGAAGTCGCCCGCCGCGTACGAGCCGGCTCGCTCACCCCGATCATCATGCTCACCGCTCGCTCCGACCCGCTCGACATCGTCGCCGGACTGGAGTGCGGCGCGGACGACTACGTCACCAAGCCCGTCGAGCCCAGGGTGCTGGACGCCCGGATCAAGGCTGTGCTTCGCCGCGCAAGTCCCCAGGCCGAGGGGGAGGTGTCCAGGTTCGGCGAACTTCGCCTCGATCGGGCCGCCATGACCCTGACCCGCGCGGGCACGCCGGTGGCACTCACCCCAACCGAGCTGCGGCTGCTGATCGAACTCGCTGATCACGCCGGGCAGGTGTTAAGCCGGCACCAACTCCTGAACCGGGTCTGGGGCTACGGCTACGAAGGCGACTCGCGCCTGGTGGACGCGGTCGTTCAGCGGCTGCGCGCGAAGATCGAGCCGGCCCCGTCCCAGCCACGGCATCTGCAGACCGTCCGCGGTGTCGGCTACCGGCTGGACCGAGCATGAGCCGCTTCGGTCTTCGACCCCGGATCGTTCTGGCGCTGGTTGCCCTGGCGGCGGCCACGTGCTGGGCGCTCACCACCGCGATCACCGGGTGGGCAGCGAACCAACGCGAGCAGCAACTGCTCGTCAAGGCCTCGGACGCCGCGCAGCTTGACGCGGATGCGGTCGTTGCCGCCATCGAGATGCGCCCCGGCGCCCGCACAGTGGAAACGTTGGCGGTGGATCGGCTAGACGGTGTGGACCCGATGGAAGCTGTGTTGCTACCGGTGCAGTCCCGAAGTAAACCGCCTGACCTGACCCAGGCGCACCAGTACGTGTGGGTAAACAGCGACCAGCCGCTGACCGAACGGATCCCCGAGTGCCTCCTGGTCGGAGAGCCCTCCGGACTGGATGTGGCGGGCGTGTCCAGGGGTTCGACCCTGACCTGGAATGCTCGGTGCGGTGACTACCTGATGGGTTACGCGCTCACCTTCGTCGGCGAGGGTGGCGGAATGGACGCGTGGATGACCGTGACCGCCATCCCAATTGATACGCAGTACTACCTCGATCTGACCCCAGACCTCTACGCCACGCTGGCCATCTATTCCCTCGTGATCGTCGGTGTTGCGCTGCTGGTTGCGACTGGCTTGGCCCGTATGGTCACCACGCCGGTCAGTCGGGCCCGCGAGATGGCCGAGGCGGTGGCCGGCGGAGACCTGAGCATCCGAGTCCCTGTGCAAGGACGCGATGAGCTGGCTCGGCTGTCGACGGCGGTGAATGCCATGGCCGACCGACTGACCAACCAGATCGTCGAACTGGAACACGCCAGTGAGTCACAGCGTCGATTCGTTGCCGACGTCGCCCACGAACTGCGGACGCCGACCGCCGCACTCCTCGCGTCCGCGGAAGCGCTGGAGAATCCAGATACCCGGGAGGCTGCCGCGCCCCTGGTGGCGCCGCAGCTGCGCCGACTGGCCACCCTGACCGAAGACCTGCTTGAGATCAGTCGCATGGATGCCGGACGTGCCGAGGTGGTGATCAGCCGGGTCGATGTGATGGACGTGATCGCGCAGGTCATCACCGACACCGGCACGGAGGCGATCGCGGTCGTGGGCCCCGAGCACGTGGAGCTCACGGTGGACGCGGCCAGGTTGCGCGTGGTCGTGCGGAATCTGGTCCACAACGCCCTGAAGCACGGTGCGCCGCCGGTGGTGGTGGCGGTTGAGCTGCTCGGAACCGAAGCTACGATCGGCGTCCGCGATTCCGGTCCTGGGGTACCGGCCGAGCTGCGGGACCGGGTCTTCGATCGGTTCGTGCGCGGCGAGACCTCCCGCCACGGATCGTCCGCCGGTCTAGGCCTGGCCATCGCCGCGGAGAATGCTCGGCTGCTCGGCGGCAGCCTTGGTATGTCGGACGACGGTTCAGAGTTCACCCTGCGGCTGCCCATCGAACGAGCGGCTGAGGGCGCCCCTTCATGACTCCGCACCTTGATCCATGCTCGGCACCTTGATCCATGCTCGGCTGGTCGAGCTTGCTCATGACTCCGCGCCTTGCTCCACCGTCGGCTGGTCGAGCTTGTCGAGACCGCGCTCGCTAGGTGGATCGAAGCTCAGGGGTTGCGGGTGGCGTCAAGCTCGCCGCGGACATCAGGGCCTTCAGTTCGGCCACGGCGGCGGCCAGGTCGTCGCGAGTGGCCGGACGCTCGCCCGGCTTCAGGGTGACCACGATCTCGCCCTCGGGCTCCAGCGCGGCCACCTGCACCTGACCGGGCTCGTCCGAACCCTGGCGGCGTAGGGCCAGGTCGAGCTCGCCGAGACTGATGCCGAGCCGGCGCAGTGCGGCGTGATCGACCTCGCCGTCTTCGATCACTTGCGTGGGCTGGCCCACCAGCAATCGGCGCATCGCCGGACTGACGTGCGACAGCCGGTCGAGAAGTGCATTGAACCCCACCAGCACGACCGCCCCGATAATCGCTCCGAGCACCGAGTTGTCGGGTCCGATGATCGCGTTCTGCACCACGTTCGACAGCAACAACACCACCACCAGGTCGAGTGAGTTCATCTGCCCGAGCAGCCGCTTGCCGGCCACCCTGATCAGGATCGTGATCGCGGCGTACACGACCACCGTTCGCAACACCTTCTCCCACAACGTGATATCGCTGGAAATGAAGGGCAGCAGCCATTCAGGAACCGTCATGACCGAACGCTAGCCCCGCCGCCGCCCCGTCCGGCGCAGGTTCGCCACAGCTCCGCGACGGCGCCGGCGACCCGGCCAACCCTTCCCGTAGGCTCGCCATCGGCCGAAAGGAAACCACCGGGGGTATTCAGCAAACGGACGGGGGTATGCGCCCGACCGTCAGCACACCGCCGTGGAGTTGAGCTGGGCCAGCACCTGCGTCCGCTCAGCCAGGCTGAGCCGGGACAGCAGTTCGCGAACCTCGGACGCGGCCTCGTCGGCTCTGGACTTCGTCGGGAAGTAGAGCCACGCACGACCCTCCAATTTCCTCAACACCAGGCCCTTCTTCGCCAACCGGTCGAGCACGGTCATGACGGTGGTGTAGGCGAGGTCGCGGTCGGCAGAAAGCAGTTCGTGCACTTCGCGGACGGACAGTCTCACCGGGCGCGACCAGAGGATCTCCATCACCGCCAGTTCGAGCTCCCCCGTAACCGCCATACCGCCATGCTAGATCATTCATTGCGGACTACGACAGCCAGTAGTAGATTGCCCGCCATGAGCGCGGAGACCCTTGCCAGATGGCAGTTTGGCATCACTACGGTGTATCACTTCTTCTTCGTTCCGATCACCATCGCACTGTCCATGCTGGTGGCGATCATGCAGACCATCTGGGTCCGCACGGGCGAAGAAAAGATGCTGAGGTTAACGAAATTCTTCGGAAAGTTGTTCTTGATCAACTTTGCCATGGGTCTCGTGACCGGCATTGTCCAGGAATTCCAGTTCGGTATGAACTGGAGCGAGTACTCGCGATTCGTCGGTGACATCTTCGGCGCGCCCCTGGCGCTCGAGGCGTTGCTGGCGTTCTTCCTCGAATCTGTCTTCATCGGCCTGTGGATCTTCGGGTGGGATCGCCTGCCCAAGAGGGTGCACCTGCTCACCATCTGGCTGGCGGCCATCGGCACCATGATCTCGGCCGTCTTCATCCTGGCCGCCAACTCGTGGATGCAGAACCCGGTCGGCTCCACCTACAACCCGGTCACCGACCGCGCCGAAATGACCTCGTTGCTCGAGGTGCTCACCAACCCGGTCACCCTGGTGACCCTGCCCCACATCCTGTCCACCGCGTACATGACCGCCGGCGGCCTGGTTTTGGGCGTCGCGGGCTGGCACCTGGCCAAGCTGGGCAAGGTCGCCAAGCCGTCCGCGCAGCAGCAGAAGGACATCAGCGCCTACACCTGGGCCACCAAGTTCGGCGCCTGGGTGCTGCTGGGGGCGGGTGTGGTCACGATCATCACCGGCGACATCCAGGGCAAGATCATGACCGAGGTGCAGCCCATGAAGA
>DAORUI010000115.1:0-9978 GCA_035433085.1 Propionicimonas sp.
GTCGGGCCAGTCACTGGTTAGGAATGCCTCGAGCGCGCGATGACGGAAGCTATATGGCTTACCGCGTTCGATGAGCCCCCGCACGCGGTCCAGTCGCTGCGACGCCGGGCCGGCGTCGGTCGGCCTGTCGAAACCCGCCTCAGCCGCAATCCGAGTCAGCACCCGCTCCTTCGGCGGCAGCTTCGCCATCGCCTGGAGGAAGTCGAGTTCGCGCTGCGGCAGGCGGCCAAGGATCCGCTCCACATGAGAAGTCGCCTCGGCGTGCGCTCCGCGCCATCCTCTGAGCACCTCCTCGCGCGTTATCACCTCACCCGAACCGGCATACCAGGCGCGCTCCCCTGCCAGCTGGAACAGGAACGGCTCGCCCTGACAGAGCTGGACGATGGCCTCGACAGCACCCGGCGCCATCCGCACGACCCTCACCCCTCCGTTGTCGTCGGCAACCTCCCACCCACTGACGACGAACCCTTGCAGTGCGCTGCGCACATCGTCGTCAGCCAACGGCGCCAGGGTCGTGGTCTTGAACCGACGAGTGAAGGTCGCGCCCTTGCGAGCACCCGAGGCGTCATCGAACTCAGACAGACCGGTGAGGTACACCGCGATCGGGAGCGAACGTTCGATGCGCCCCACCCCTGGAACTTCCACCTCCACCTTGCGGGTGATCGCATCCCCGAGCGCAATGAGCACCTGCGACAGCGTCCGCTCGTCCGCGATGTTCTGAATCTCGTCAAGGTGGATCACGACGACGTTGCCTCGGGCGATCGCGGCGCGGCCGATCTCAACGAGCAAGTCGGTCAACGCTGAGTGCGGCTCCTGGCCTTCTGCTTCGCGCATCCCGAGCGAAACGCCGCTGGCGGCCACCGACTGCACCCGCCCGAGCAGCCCGGCGATCCGATGCTCTCGCGCCGCGGCCAGCCCTGCCTTGTCCGCGAGCCTAAGCGTCTCCGCCGCGATCCGCTTGATGGGGTCTGCACCCAGCGCCAGCCGGATCTGTGGGGTCGCCCAATCACCGCCCCGCTCCGCGTCGTCAGCAATCCGGCGCACCAGGGACGACTTCCCCAGACCCGGCTCGCCGAGCACCGTCCGTCCTCGCTCGAACAGACCCGCGACCAGCCGAGGACGCAGCACATCGCGCCAATCGCTCAGCTGAGCCGTCCGGCCCGCCCAGATCGCAGGAACGACATCAGAACCCGGCTGGAACGGGTTGTTCACGGCGCTTCGCACGCTGATAAGTTTATCAGTGCGATGGACGAGGCACTCCCCTATCCCGGGACCGAGGAGTGCGTTGGACAACTCGGTCAGGACCCGTTCAGCCTCCGCCAAAGCCGGGTCAGCCAACCCGGTAGTGAGCGCAGGGACCGGACCCGAGAGCCGGCCGTAGAGGCTCGCCCAACCCTGGGGAGTGACGGCGTACACCTCACCGTCGAAGGCGGACGTGAGGTGGTTGCTGAACCGCCAGCCCCAGTAGAACTGGGATTCGGTAGGCGTGACCTCCGCGTCACCCTCCCGGCACACCACCGTCAGCAGGTGGCCGGTGATGCCGTTCCGCCGATCTGGAGTCCATGCTCTTGCAGGTACGCACTCCTCCGCGACCTCGCAGAGCGTGTCGTTGAGCGCGCGAATGGTCTCGTCGGTGAAGCAGGAGTCGTCGTCGAGGACCGCGTCCGGCGTGGAGATGCTGCGCACGGCCCGCACTTCAAGGGTGCTTCGGTCGACGTAGCCGACCAGGGTGGTACCGGGGACGGCTCCGCCCAGCCGGAGGATCTCGGTGAGGACGCGGGTGCGGTCCTGATCAGTGGTGAACAGCTCTATGGAAGTAGTCATGCGATCCAGCATGAAGTGGAGGGCGGACAATTCCGTGCGTTGGTGCAGGGGGTTGTGGATAACCCCCGGTCGAGTGCGGTTATCCACAAGCAATCGCTCGAGCAGGCCAACTCCGTCAGCTTCGGCGATGGGGAGGCCCACCTCGGCAATCGGGATAGCTCACCGACGTCGAACGTGTCCACCAACCATTGGACGCCGCTGCTCGACCGCATGGACCGGCCCGCCGTGGACCGGTGATATCGGGATATCGCAATACCGTTGCGGTATAGTGATTTTCCGATAGACGTCGTGTATCGTGAAATCGCTATACAGCGAGGAGGTGCGATGAGTACACACACGGCTCGGTTACGGTCCCCGGGCGACGTCGGCCTGGCCGTGCAGCAGGCACGGCTGGCGCGCGGCCTCACACAGACCGAGCTCGCCGCGGAGCTCGACGTCCCCCAGAGCACGATCAGCGAGATCGAGTCGGGTAAGGCGACGATCTATCTGCGCAGGCTGTTGAGTATCGCGCGCGTTACCGAGCTGGAGTTCACGGCAACCTGGGAGGCAGACGATGCGCCTCGCGGTTGAGTTGTACGGCACGGTTGTCGGTGAACTGGGAGGCGATGCGCGCACTTTCGACTTCACCCCGACGAGTGAGGGCGCCGGAGCGTTCGGCACAAACAGCACCATCTTGTCGGTCGCGATCCCGCTCTCGCCGGCGCAGCGTCGCGACCATGCTGGGCGGCGACGCAACTGGTTCGCGGAGTTGTTGCCCGAAGGCGCCCAGTACGACCACATGATTGCCCAGGCAGGGCTCCGCCGTGACGACACCCCCGCGTTCCTTGCCCGGTATGGACGCGACGTCGCCGGCGCGCTGCAGGTCTGGGACCTCGACGACCCGACGGAGCCGAAAACGCCGTCCGTCCGCTCGTTGGCACCGGCCAAGGTTCGCGCTCTGCTCGAGGATCCGATCAGGTCGCCGCTGGCGAACGATCCCCAATCAGGGAAGTCGTCGCTCGGTGGCGTCCAGCCCAAAATCGTCCTGGTCCAAACTTCGGACGGCTGGGCGCAGGCACTCGGCGGCTATCCGACGACCCATATCCTGAAGCCGCGCGTCGACGGCGACTCCTCGACCGTCATCTACGACGAGGAATACGGCTCGCGCATCGCGCGCCGCTTGGGCCTCGCGAGCTTCGAGACCTGGATCGAGGAGTTCGATGGCCTACCGGCGCTCGTCATCGAGCGCTACGACCGCACGCGCGGCGAGCGCGTTCATCAAGAGGACTTCAACCAGGCTCTGGGGGCAAGCAAGAACGAGAAGTACCAGGAGATCGGCGGCATCGTCAGCCTCAAGCGCGTCGCAGACACCCTGCGCAAGCACACGCCCGAGAGCGAGCTGCAACGCTTGGCCAGAATGGTCGTGCTCGCGGTGGGCATCGGCAACCTTGACCTGCACGCCAAGAACCTCGGCCTGTTGCACCCGGTGGAAGCTGACGTCGCCCTGGCACCCGCATACGACGTGGTTCCACAGGCGCACCTACCGAACGACGGGAAGCTGGCCCTTGCCGTCAACAACAAGTACCGGCACAACAGCGTCACTCGCGACGACTTGCACGCCGAACTCACCGGATGGCGACTGAGGCGCGCATCGGCCGTAGTCGGATCGACCCTCGACGAGCTCTACTCCGTCGTCCGGGAGGAGAGCCCACTCGACGGTGCCGCCCCCAATCTCCAGCACACAATCCTGAACTTCATCGATAGCCTCCGCAACGGACGCCCTGTCGGAGACCGATAGGTTCCGCGGACTGACCGGCAACGGGGACCAACTCCCTGGCCGTTGACAGTCAGAGCGCCCTAGCATGCTTCCTATGCCTGAGCGGTTCGCGACTGTCACTGAATACCTCACCGCTCAGACGCCTGGACGACGCTCCGACATAGAGTCACTTCGCGCACTAGTACACGAGGCAGAACCCGACCTCATCGAGATCGTGAAGTGGAACTCACCTAGCTACACGCTCAACGGATTCGACCGATTAACGATCAACGCCGCCGGCAACGGTCCGGTGCGGCTGATTCTTCATCTCGGCACTCACCTTGCAGAGAACAAGGACGCTGCGCCGACATTCGGAGGCGACCCCTGCGGGCTACTCACGTGGCACTCCGACATCCGAGCAAGCCTCGTCCTGCCGCGAGCCGACGATCTCCCCTCAGCACGCGACGCGATCATCGACGTCATCCGTGCCTGGCTCGCGAGGTGATCAGGACGCAGCCGCGAGTTACCGGGTAATCGCCGCGGCGAGGCGCCGCGAATCTAGCGGCGGCGACCGCACCGGCAGTCTGGTCGACTGCCTTGGCTGCTGCGGCCGGCGGTGGAAGCGTTTCACAGCTACCGATTCAGACGGCCATCGGGGGCGGCGAGCGTCCGTCTGCGTTCATTCCCCGCAGCTGGTCGGGCTGCTACTCGAGGGATGCTGATGCAGCCCCGAGCCTTGGCCCGGATCATTGTCGACCAGAAAGAAGGAAACCCCGGAGCCGAAGTGCTCACCCTCGAAACGGGTCGTCCGGCCGGTGCCGATGACCAGGTCCGTGGCATTCACCGATCGCATCATGTCAATCTCCTGTCTTGTCCAGTTGCGCGACCGCGGTCGCCTAAGCAGCGAACAGCGGCTGGACGTTCGCCGCGCACATCGCTGCCGAGCCGGCAGATGCGCGCCTGTCGTCCTGTCCGAGCCTCTGGATCAAAGCCACACCAGGATCTTCCCCGCTGGCCAGCTTCTTGGCCACCCCGCGTCGACACCCTTCAGCGCCGCATCGCGGCAGGTCGTCTGCCTGCGTTCCGCTTCGGCGAACGGCCCCTAATCCACGCGCACCGGAGGCCTGAATGCGTGGGGACAGGCCAGCCGGCGGATGAACTCAGGCGCCGTCGGGCGGCATCTCGGAAAGGTCGTCGAGGAGCGCACCGAGGATCTCCTCCTCGAAACCGGCGAAGCCGTCCGGCATGCGCCACCGCTCAGCGCGGTCGAAGCGGTTCAGCAGGCCGTTCACGATGCTCCAGCCCGCGCGGTCTCCGTCGGCCCTGAGCCGCAGTTGCACCGACGGAGCGAGCGCTTGGAGTAGACGTAGCGCGGCCACTCCCGGACGCCCGAACGTGCAGACCAGCGGGGCGCTCGCGGAACCGAGGCGGTCGGCCGCAGCTTCGACGACCGACGGGTTCTCACACACGAACACGTCACCGCGACCCGCCAGGCTGAGCGTCCCGGTGAGCGAGCGCAGCGTCAGCCACAGCGGCTCGCCCCGGGCGACCTCGCAGAGCCGGACAGCCGCAGCGTCACCGACCAGCGGCAGGTTCAACACCAGTACCTGGGACGAGACCGTGTCACACGCGACGCCGCCCGCGGTCCACGCCGCCCGCCAGTCCTCCGCCGTGGCGACCGGGTCGGTGAGGTCAGCCAGCACGCCGGCCACCGAAGGCCCACCGGCGGCTGCGCGGTCGAGCGCTGCTCGGACAGCGAGGAACCGCGCCACCGCACGCCCCAGCGGACGGGTCTTGTCGAGGGCGTGCGCATCCTGGGCCACTCCGGCAGCAAGCACCGGTAGAAGCACCCCATCCCCCTCGGACGGCAACTTCGCGACCACCGCGGCCACAGCCTCGGCCCGTTCGATGGGCGGCCGACGACGAATCACCCACCGGAGCAGGGCCGCGTCCACGGCGGGCCGAATGTCGTCGGCTACCGGCCCGAGTAACTCGCGGAGCATGTCGAGCGCGTCCCGGCGCTGCGTCGCAAGCGCTGCGTGGTGGGCCGCGGTCTCGGCCGGTCGGTCCCGCAATGGGCCACCCACGGCGATGAGCAGGCCGTCGAGCGTGCACCCGTGCCGCGCCAGTTCCTGGCGCAGCGTTCTCGTCGGCACAGGAGCGTCCGACCGGGCCCAGTCCGCGGTCAACAGGCGCCCCACGTCGCCTCGTTCCGTTCCGCTCAGCTCGATCGCGATGGTCGCACGTGGGCCGAGCTTTCGGCGCTCGAGGCGGTCGCGGGCCGCCCGGAGCACCCGCGCGGGCCCGCTGAGACCCGCCCACTCCAACAGGTAGCCGGGCACCTCCCCCTTCACGGACTGCTCAGTCACAGCAAGGTGTCCTCCGGCTCGACCACCGAACCCGACGGCAGGCTGGCCGGCAGCTGCACCTGGGTCAGTTCGCCGCCCGCCCACAGCTCGAGGGTCAGGTCGACACCCGGCAGCGGCGCCGGTGCGCGCACCACCTGATAGATGGCCGCTGCCGGGACGGTGCGCACGTTGACCAGGCGGGCCGGCCCGGCGAGCAGCACGTCGAGGTCGAAGCCGCGGAAGAGATCCATGACCATCTCCCGATTGGCGCTGTCCAGTCCGTCGAACGCCTCGTCCAGCCACAGCGGACGCGGGGAACCGTCCGAGTCCTCGTACAGGGCGGCGAGGGTGGCCACCAACGGCAGCATCAGAATCACCGCCCGGGCACCACCACTCATCTCGGCGAAACCCTGCGTGGTCAGCGGGGCCCAGCGTCCCTCGCTGCCGACCCGCTTCTTCAGCTGCACCTCGAACCAGTCGCGGTAGTCCAACTGCTGAGCCAGCCGGAGCCGCCAGTCCTGCTCACCCTCGCGCTCGGCGAGCCGCTTCGCCTCCTCGACCCGTTCCCGCAAGCGGTCGCGAACGCGTCCGGCCACCTCCGGATTCGCCAGTGACGAGCCGCTGACCGCCTCCAGCATCGTCGCGTCGGACGGCGACGCCGGCTCCATCACGATCCTCAGCGACGTCTTCGTTGTCACCACCGGGTGATCGGCCAGGACCTGGTTGATCCGGCCGATCAGTGCCTGGGTGGCGCCCAGTCGTTCGCGCAGGTGCTCCAGGAAGGTCGAACCCAAGAGCTCGTCCAGCGTCTCCTGGACGCGCTGGCTGTAGGCCGCATCCAGCTCGTCGTGGATCTCTCCGAGTCGGACGGACGCGTCGCGCGGCCCGAGCGCTGAGCCGGTCGAGTCCACCAGCACGCCGACGGCCGGCAGCCCCGACTGATCCGTCGCGATAGTGATGGACCGTCCGCTCGCTTCAAGCCTGACCCGGGTGTCCTCGTTGAGGCGGAACAGCTCGGCCAACAGCTTGTCGACGAACACGCCCTGCTCGGCCGTCCCCGCCGGCCACCCCTTCGGACTCACGAGCCGACGGGTGATCGCAACCTGGTCGCGGACGCGCTCAGCAGCAGCAAAATCTGGATCAGCCGTCAGACCCACCTCCTCGGCGAGCCCTCGATCGAGCAGGATCCGGAACTCCGCCCAGGCCGCGTCCCTCGCCCGGGTGGCCGCCTCCCGCTCATGCTCGGTGTTCTCCAGTTGCGTGCGGGCCCTGCCCAGACGCACTCCAATCTCGCGCAACTCCACCTCGAGTTCCCCGTGAACGCTCGCCGCCCGCTGCTCGGACGAGCGCAGCCGCTCCAGCTCGTCCAGCACCTCCCGGTCGTCGGCATCGATAGTCGCTTCGAGCGTCTCGACCGTCGCCTCCGTCTCGGTCAACTCACCTGCCGTGCGCTCGCGTCGACCCTGCATCACGAGGCGTGCCTCCTCCGCGCGCCCCAACCGGTCGCGGGCCCGCCCCAGGGCCGCCTCCAGGCCCGGCTCGAGACCGAGGTGCTGCTCGAGCAGCTTCAGCCGGGACCTCGCCTCGTGAACGTCCCGGCGCAGCCCGTGCAGTTCATCGGGCTCGGACGGCAGGCCCTGCTCTGCGCACCGGCGGGTCAAATCGGCGCGCTGGTCGTCTGCTCGTGCCCGCAGGTCACCGGCCCTGGTCTCGTCCCTGGCGGCAGTCGCAGCTGAGAGTTCAGCCACCCGATCACGCTCGGCCGCCCGGGCCAGCGCCGCCCGCAGGTCACCGTCACTCGGGCACCTCCGGAGTGCCTCGGCGAGGTCGGCAAGGACGGCGTCTGCCCGGTCACGACTCGCTCGTGCGGCGAGCGCCCGCTCACCCCAATCGGCCTTCTCTGCGGTGAGCTCCACGACCCGACGCCGACGGCGATTGGCGCGCGCCGACTCACCCAGCCACTCCGGCACCGGGTGCTGCGGCTCCGCCCGGCCGCTCAGGCCGTACGAGCGCCAGCGTCCGTCCGGACTGATCGCCAGCGCCGGCTGCCCTGCGTCCGCACCCTGGTCGGACGGCGCTGTGTCCAGCGCGATCCCCGCCAACAGCCCGGCGGCGGTGAAGCCAAGCGCCGGATCGCAGTCCGCGACCCGGAGGAGGTCACCGAGACTGGGGCCGGCCACCGCCGGCGGCACCACAACGACCAGGTCCGCACCATCACGTTCCGACCGGAAGACCCCGTCCGGCGTCACCCACGCGTCCAGGAGCGATGCGGCGGCCAGCGCGGCCTCGACCCGGGCCAGGCTGGCGTCTGGGAGGCCGTCGGCCGGGTCGAGCAGCGACCACACAGGCGCCCCGCTCGCCGACGCCTCGGGACGCTCGCGGCGGGTCCACCCCGCTGGCTGGGGAAAAGTCGGGACGCGGGTGGCGACCAGGGCGGCGATCTCCTCGTCGATCCGTTGCTGCTCAGCCAGCGCTGCAGCCAGGCTCTGGTCGGCGACTTCCCGGGCTCGGATCGCTTCCGAGCGGGCGGGTTCGTACCAGTCCTGACGGACTGCGTCGGCAAGGGTGGCCTGCCGGGCGTCCTCCGCCGTCGCGGGCAGGCCGGCGAGCCAGGCGTCCAGAGCCCGCTCCGCCACCCGCGGATGGAGCCCGGCAGCCCAGGCCGGGAGTGCGTGGGCCAGCGCCTCGCGGGCGGACTCTGCCTCGGCCCAGACGGCCTCGGCGTCACGGGCGTCGCGGGCAGCCTGTTCGCGGGTGGCTGCGGCGACTTCCTCGGCGTTCGTGGCATCGCGGTCGGCCACGTCCGCCCGCCGGGCGGCCTGGAGCGCGGCATCGATGGCCCCATCCCGCTCGGTCAGCGTCTGGTGCAGCCACGGCACGTCCAGCTCGCCAGGTGGGAACTGAAGAACCGTCCGTGCTGCCGCGGCAAACCCGTCGCGCAATCGGTCCGAGACGGTCGACCACTCGTCGCGGTCGGCCTGACGCTCGTCGACCTCGCGGCGGGCGTCGTCCTCGCGGCCAGCGGCCGTATCGAGATCCGCGACCGTCTCGGCCAGTCGGCGCCCCAACTCGGCCCGCTGCTTCCGGAAGCCCTCGAGCCGCGCGATGCGGCCCTGCGCGTTCTGGTAGCGCAACGAGGACTGCAACTCATCTGCGGCCCGGCGCGCGCCGTCCGACTGCTGCCGCGCGGTCGTTGAGTCCCCGAGCTTGCGTTCCTGCAGTTCCTGGCTCGCGACGACCTCGGCGTGCGCCTCGACCTCCCGCCTGGTGACGTTGTCGAATTCCGTCCGGGCCACGCCTGCCACGTCGGCACGCTGCCGCAGCACCGCGCGAGCCCACGGCAGCCAGGCGGCGTCCTGGAAGCGGCGGATCGTCCCGGCTGCGGCCTTGGTGGACGCCAGGTCCGCGCGGATCTGGTCGAGCTGATCCCAACCGTCCGCGAGAGCGTCGACCTCCCCCCGACTCAGCTCCGGCAAGGCCGAACGCAAGTGCTTCTGGACGAATGCGATCTCGAGCTGGGCGCCCAGCTTGGGCGTCCGGGTGACGCGCAGCATCTTCCCGATGGCCTCCAGCCGCTCGGGCGTGCTCGCCAGGAGGCGTCCGGCCACGTGGTCGCGGTACGCGGTGGCGGTCGGGTGGACGATCAGTCCGGGGACGTGTAGCTCACGTGGCGTCACCACCACCCGGCTGGGCGCCAGGTCGATCGATTCCCGAACCCGGGCCGAGCCCTCGACCGTGCACCACGTGAGCTTCACGTCGGCGGCTGCGCTGCGTGCCTCGGCGAAAAGCAGCGTCGTGAAGTACTCCGGCCCGGTCTCGGTGACCCGTCCGTACTCCACCCAGAGCCAGCCCCGATGGGTGGACGCGTCGCTGCTGCGACGGTCGCCGTCCGCGGTGGTGGGCTCGACGTAGTAGCGGAACCGCTTGCCGGAGCGTCCGAGCGTGTCAATGTTGGCCGAGGACGTGTCGGCCAACCACGGGATGAGGGTGGTCAGCGCCATCAGTGACGACTTGCCGGTCTCGTTGCGTCCGGTGAGCTGGGCCCAGCCGTTGGCGAACCAGTACTCGGTG
>DAORUI010000116.1:0-7226 GCA_035433085.1 Propionicimonas sp.
GGCTCAGCCATCGTCCGTCGGGCTCAGCCGGGAGATCTCCCAGCGTTGCGTTCGTAGCGGGCCAGGACGCCCTCGGGGACCTCTTCGGGGGTCAGCACGAACATCTCGTGGTCGCGCCACTCACCGTCCACGTGCATGTAGCGCTCGCGGCGTCCCTCGTAGCGGAAGCCGAGCTTTCGCACGACGGCGAGGCTGTTGCTGTTCTCGGGACGGATCGCCACCTCCATTCGGTGCAGTCCCAGGGTGGTGAAGCAGTAGTCGGTGGCCATCGCGACCGCGGTCGGGACGATGCCGCGTCCAGCCCAGCGCGGGTCGATCCAGTAGCCGATCTGCGCCCAGCAGGCCGAGCCGCGGGTGATGCCCGAAACGGTCACCTGACCCACGAAGATCGGCTTCTTCGTGCCGGCAGGGATGTACTCGACCGCCCAGGGCAGCATCTGTCCGCGGCGGGCACGCGCCGAGAACTGGGTGACCATCTTGGCGAACGTCAGGCCAGGCTCGGGCGCGTTCGCCGGACGGGTCGAATCCCACGGGTGGAACCACGACACCGACCGTTGCCGGATGCGTGCCCACGCCGGCTCGTCCCGGCGGCGAAGCGGACGCAGCGTGACCCCGTTGTGGGTCAGCCGCACCGGCCAATGGGACGGGGACACGACCGGCTCAGTACAGCAACCAGCACGACACGTCGCCGTGCGCCGGGATCGGGTCGCCCGCGGGCACGATGATGACCGCGTTCGCGTCCGCCAACTCGGCTGCCCCGGGCGAGGGCACCGGCAGCGGGGTGATGCCGCGCGAGGTGTGCCGGGCCAGCAGCAGCCTGGTGTGCTGCGGGTCGGCCGCGATGTCGGTGGTCACCGGCGCGGTGACCTCGGTGGGCACGTAGGCCTCCGCCCCAGCCAGCTTCTGCAGGAGCGGACGTCCGAACAGCAGGTAGGTCAGATAGGCGGCCACCGGTTCGGTGGGCAGCACCAGCACCGGCGTCCGCTCGTCGCCGATGAGGGCGAACACCTGGCGGTCGGCCAGGCCGTCCACGCTCGCGGAGTCGACTGCGCCGATGTCGCCGAGCAGTCTGACCAGTTCGTCGGTGGGTTCGGCGAGCAGCAGGACGAGGTCGGCGCGCACCAACTGCTCCGAGAGCGCACGCTCGAGCGCCTTCGGCTCGGGATCGACGACTCCGGTCGGGAACACTTGGGCACTGTCGGTGCGGGCACTCGCGGCGAGCAGCACCGTGCCGGAGTCGTAACGCTGGTGCAGTTTCGTGAGCGGTACGCCGGGCTCGACCAGGTCGAGCGCAGCGGTCAGCACGACCACCCGCGGACGCGGCCGCGCGAGCACCTTGTCGTGCCCCACCTCGGCCAGCAGGGCCAGCGAACGCGGCGTGAGCTTCGTGCCGCTGGACAGCAGCGCGTCGCCGTCGGAGATGCGTGAACCGATCATCTCCAGGTTCTGCTGGAAGGTCGCCTCGCCGATGAAGCGGACGTCTTCGCCGAGTACCACTCCGTCGGCGAGCGCGACGACCGCGTCCGCGCCTTCGGGGATGGGCGCCCCGGCCTCGACCCTGACCGCCGTGCCCGGGGTGAGCGGCGCCCCGCGGAAGCCGCCGGCGGCGATCTCGTCGACCACCGGCAGCACCACCGGACGGAAGTCGCTGGCGCCCACGAGGTTGGACGCCCGGACGGCCCATCCTTCGACGGTCGCCGAAGTGAAGGTGGGCAGGTCGATGTCAGAGGTGATCGACTCGCAGAGGGTGAGCTCGGCCGCGTCGAGCAATCCGATGCCGAAGGGACGCAGGGGGGCCACGTTGGAGCGCAGGTAGTCCCGGTGGCCGTCGATGCCGCGAACTCCGGACTCACCGACGTCGGGCGCTCCAGGCAGGTAGGTCGGCTCGGTGACGGTCGCCTCGGCGGGTCCGTCTTCCTTGGCTCGGGTGAACAATGGCATGGGCTTACGATAAGTCAATGACCTCCGGCGCCAGCGCAGGCCAGCCGCGAGCCAACCACTCGGTCTCGAAGGAAGCCTTGCGCGCACGCTTGCGGGCAGCTCGGGCTTCGAGAGTCTCCGATGCCGCCGATGCCCTGTTGACTTCGCACACGCTCAGGTTGAGTGCCGGGGCCGGTGTGGTGGCGGCGTACGTTTCCCGGGCGGACGAGCCGGACACGTCCGCGCTGATCGAGGAACTGCACCGCGCCGGAGTCCGCGTGCTGCTGCCCGTGCTGCGCCGCGAGCCCGACTGGGCCTGGTACGAGGGTCCGGGGACGCTGGCGGACGGGCCGCTGGGCATTCGGCGGCCGACCGGGCGTCCGCTGGGTGCGGACGCGTTGGCGCTGGCCGACGTGGTGTGGGTGCCCGGCCTGGCCGGGACCGTTCGCGGGGACCGGCTGGGGACGGGCGGTGGCTGGTACGACCGTGCGCTGACCTTCGCACGTGCGGACGCGATCCTGGGCCTGCTGCTGTTCGACGACGAGGTGCTGGCTGAACTGCCGACCGATGCGTGGGACCGGCCCGTCCATTTGTTGGTCACTCCCCTGCGGGTGCTCACCTGTGGGCTTGGGGACGGTTCCGAACTCGGTCCAGCTTGACGCGACCTGCCGGGCTGACCGGTGCGGCGGAATAGCCACCCGCGTTTCGGCGTTTGAAGCTGTGGTCGGTAGGATTCGCGGTGGACCGCGTCATGCACGCAACGCCTGCTGGCCGCACCAGCAGTAGACCTCAGGAAGTGAACATGCCCACCTATCAGTACCGCTGCACGTCGTGCGAGAACGAACTGGAAGCCGTCCAGAAGTTCCACGACGATCCGCTGACTGATTGCCCCGACTGCGACGGCAACCTGCGCAAGGTGTACAACGCGGTGGGCGTGGTGTTCAAGGGGTCCGGGTTCTATGCCACCGACAACCGCACCAAGGGCAAGACCAATGCTGCTCGGCCGAGCGCTGAAGGCGGTTCGGGCGAGAAGCCGGCGTCAAGTACCGCTTCTTCGTCGGCCTCGTCGTCTTCGTCGTCGGAGAGCAAGTCATCCACAGGGGCCACCAGCGCTGCGTGAGCCTGTGGATAGCTGACGCGAAATCGCGTCCGCTGCCTATAACAAGGGTGTGCGAGTCACCCAACACCTGCAGAACCTGCGTCGAGCCTTTCGATGGCATCGGCGCTTCTTCGCTGCTCTTTTCGCAGCGGTTGCGGTGCTGGCCGCGCTGTCGGTGCTGGCGTCTCGGGGGGACGCCGGCACCTCAGCCGTGGTGGCGACGCGCACCATCGCGGGCGGGGCGGTGGTGACGGAGGCAGATCTGGCCGTGGTGCGCGTGCCTGCGTCCGTGTTGCCTGAGGGGGCGTTCGCGGACGCGTCCGCGGTGGTCGGGCAGACAGTGGTGGCCGACGTGCCCAGTCGGCGGGTGCTCAGCGCGTCCGATCTGTTGGGGGGTTCGGGACAAGTAGCGGACGGAAGACTCGCGCTGCCCGTGCGGTTCGACGAGTCGAGTGCGCTGGCGCTTTTGAGGGTAGGCACGAGGATCGACATCCTCGGCGCGAACAGCGCGGAGTCCGGATTCGGGGTGATCGCCGAAGGGGTACGGGTGGTGGCAATTCCGCAATCCGACGGCGGCGGTCTACTCGGCGCCGGCCAGGCCGAACTGGTGCTGGTCGAGGTGACCCCAGAGCAGGCCGGAGCCATCTCGGCGGCGGCTGCTGTCTCATCGTTGAACTTCGCCCTGCGCTGATCTGCCGTCCACCTCTAGTAAGGTCTGTGCCGCAAGCCAACGAGAGGGGAATTATGAAGGGCTTCAAAGAGTTCCTGCTGCGCGGGAACCTGATCGATTTGGCGATCGCATTCATCCTGGGTGCGTCGTTCGGGCAGGTGGTCACCGCGTTCACGAAGATCATCATGGACATCATCGGACTGCTGGGCGGTAACCCGGACTTCAGCACGGTGTCGGTGGGTCCGATCAATGTGGGCGTGTTCATCACCGCGGTGGTTTCGTTCGTGATCATGGCAGCGGTGCTCTACTTCGGCGTAGTGAAGCCGTACGAGTCGATCAAGGCCATCGGCAAGAAGAACGAGTCCGCCGACGAGGTAGCCGCGCCTACTTCAGAGGAACTGCTGAGCGAGATCCGCGACCTTCTCAAGGCGCAGAAGTAGCCGTTCCCCTAACCTGGCGGTCCCTGAGCCTGTCGAAGGGTCGCGGTCTTCACACGCCATGGTGCGGGGGAACATCTCGAAGCAGCCGCTCCTCGTCCGGATTCAGTCGGGTACGCCCGGACGGGGGGCGGCTTTCGAGCGTCACAAGCCCGAGTAGCGCCCGGGTGGCGCCAAGGGCGGCGTAGAACTGAGCCGCACCACACCCTGCGCGAAGTTCGTCGGGCACCTGATGCGGCCAGGGCTGCTCATCCGCGGCCCGACCGAGTGCGTGCGCGCGAATGCGCTCCCGCGGCCACCCCGCGTCCGCCAACTGAGCGACCAGCCGCTCCGGATCAGGCTCTGGCGAAGCGTCCCCCACCACGCTCCCTGAGGAGCCTTCGCGAGGCATCGCGTCCCCCACACCGCTCCCTGAGGAGCCTTCGCGAGACACTGCGTCCCCCACCACGCCCCCTGAGGAGCCTTCGCGAGACACCGCGTCCCCCACCACGCCCCCTGAGGAGCCTTCGCGAGGAACGAGCGAAGGCGTCACGAAGGGCCGCCCGTCTCCGTCCGCCGCGAGCTCAACGCCGGTCAGCGCGAAACCGAGGGCGACGTGCCAGCGTCCGCTCACCGGTAGTGCGCGGGGGAACCGGTGTCGTCGAGGCGGACTGCGCCGACGACCTCAGCGGGGGCGTCGAAGTGCCACTCCCCCTTCACGACCAGCGACTCGGCGTTTCGCAGCGAGGGGACGACGGTCACCAACTCGTCGAAATCGTCCACGAGCTTGTAGTGGCCGTTCAGGTCGATCTCTGGGATGCGCTCGACGGTCGCGACGAGGCGTCCGTCGGGGCCGAGGTCGAAGACGTCCGAGCGAAGCAGGAGCAACTCGTTGGTGGTCTTGACCGGCAGGAAGCGATCGCGTCCGACGGCGATGGCGGTGGCGCCTGGGAAGACCTCGATGGCCGCGCCCATGGCGCTCTCAAGCTGGATCACCTTGGGCGAGGTCGGGTCGGCGGGGTCGACGGTCTTCTCGTTGCGAATGAGCGGCAGTCCGAGCACGCCTTGGCGAGCGTTGAGGATGTCTCGCAGCTGGACGAGGTCGAGCCAGAGGTTGTTGGCGTGGAAGTACGGGTGCCGATGCTCGTCGGTGAAGTACTCCATCTCTTCCGGCGCGGTCTGTGCGGTGTCGCGAAGAATGAGTTGGCCGTCGGCGATGCGGACGGCGAGGTGCCCGCCCTTGCGGTCGTTGATGGTGCGAGGGCAGACCTCGGCGGCGTAGGGCGCGCCGGAGGTGGCGAACCAGCCGGCGAGACGTGAGTCCGGGGCGGCGCCGAGATTGTCGCCGTTGGCGACGGACGCGTAGCGGAAGCCGGCGTCCACTAGGGCGTCGAGGAGCCCGGTGCCCCACATCGCCGGGTACAGGTCGCCGTGCCCGGGCGGACACCATTCGAGGGTGGGATCGGCGGGCCAGGAGGCGGGGCTGAGGTCGTCGGCGAGGATCTTGGGTTCGGCGTTCTGCAGGAAGTCGAGCGGGAGCCCGTCAACGGCGATGCCGGGGTGACTGGCGAGGTGGGCGAGGGTGTCGTCCCGGGTGCGAAAGCTGTTCATGAAGACCAGCGGAAGGCGGACGTCGAAGTGCTGGCGGGCGTACTTCACCTGGCCGACGATCAGGTCGAGGAAGTTGCGGCCATCGCGGACGGAGAGCAGGGTCTTGGCACGATCGAGTCCCATGGAGGTGCCCAGACCGCCATTGAGCTTGATGATGACGGTCTTGCTCAGGGCGTCACGCTGGTCGGCGTCCGAGACGTGAAGCTCGGAGAGTTGGGGCGGGTCGAGCAGCGGAGTGATGGTGTCTTCCCGGATGA
Source organism: Propionicimonas sp. (assembly GCA_035433085.1). Taxonomy (GTDB): domain Bacteria; phylum Actinomycetota; class Actinomycetes; order Propionibacteriales; family Propionibacteriaceae; genus Propionicimonas. Next base: position 5,974 of record DAORUI010000116.1, read on the forward strand.
GACCGGTAGCGCCCGCAGCACACAGCTGCCAGTAGTGGCTGAAGTTGTCGATTGCGGCCTGGCTGATGTTGGCGTCCCGCATCTTCTGCAGGCACTGTTCCAAGGCGGTGGCGCTCATGCAGCCGATGCTAGTGCGGTGGGCGCGGGCCCGGCGCGGACGGCAACGAAGGCGAGACTCGCGGAAAGGCCTGAAGACAGTAAGAGAGTGACGCACCACGAAGGGCTTGAAGCCGTCTACCCACCCCCAGGAGACAACATCGAGTGCGTCACTCTGTGAGGAACACTAGCCGACCCGGGGGGCAAAGCAAAGCCGGTTTCTCCTTTCATATCGAGAACACAGGAAAACTTGATCTGGGACGATTTCGGAACCGTAGAGGTTGTCGTCAGACATGCGATCGAGGCAAGCTTCGCCCTGCGAGACGGGCTTTCGTAGTCGGCAGCCGGCCTGCCGATGGCGCGGACGACGAGGCGGTAGGCTGGTTCGGCCTCGATTCTCGAGGCAAGGCCCCATAGCTCAGGGGATAGAGCAGAGGTTTCCTAAACCTTGTGTCGCAAGTTCGAATCTTGCTGGGGTCGCCAGATGGCTGAGCGCAGAATATGCTTCTGACAAGCAGAAACGCGGACCATCAGGACCACTCCCAAGAGATCACGAGACGACACAGATGTGCACTCGGAGCCGTCTCTATCGCACGTAGATCGCACGCCGGAGCCTCCCTTGCCCCCCTTACGTGCAGGAGGCGCTCATGGATCGACGTGGATTCGGCTATGTGCGACGACTTCCGTCGAAGCGGTATCAGGCGAGCTACGCCGGACCTGACCTGAAGCGGCATGTCGGGCCCATGACGTTCACGACCAAGGCCGACGCTGAAGCCTGGCTGGCAACCGAGCGCAAGGAAGTGGAGTCGGGTGCGTGGCGTCCGCCTGACGTTCGCCGGGCGGAGGCCACGCGCACCATCCCAACGGAGACACTGCGAGTACGCGGCCCGCTGGCTCCCCCAGCGCCGCGTCGGGGGCGAGCCGCTGCGGCCCAACACCCTGATCTGCGTTCGTGCCTCAACTCGCGCCCACGAGCCGAGCCCGGATCCCACGCCCGCCAGCTAATCCTTCCGCGCTCAGACCCCGGCTCGCCCACGGCCACGTCCAACAGAACCCCGAACCGCAGCCGAAGCCACAGCCGCGGCATCGGCCGCTAGGCGAACGAACGGCAGGAGACCGAAATGACTGCACAACGCGTCCCGTCGCTGGCGTCGAGT
>DAORUI010000116.1:7326-9913 GCA_035433085.1 Propionicimonas sp.
CGCCCGCAGTCAAGTAGCTACACTTATAGCCATGATGGTTGAGGGTTCCATGGCGCTGAAGGACGTGAAGAACCACTTATCAGAAGTGGTCGAACAGGTCGAGCGCGAGCACGACCGGGTGGTGATCACCAAACACGGAAGGCCGGCCGCCGTCGTGGTCAGCATCGACGACTTGGAATCGATAGAAGAGACCCTCGAGGTCTCGGGCCGTCCCAGACTCATGAAGCAGATCCGCGCCAGCCTCGTTGAGCTTGCTGCGGGCGAAGCTGAGACCCTGACCAAGGACGACCTCCTCCGCTACCTGAAGCCATGAGCCCCGAGCCGCTGCCAATCACCTGGACGCCAACTGCCAAGCGCGCTATCGCCCGGCTCCCGGAGAAGGTCGCAACGGCCGCTGTGGAGTTCATCTACGGCAGCCTCGCCGAGAACCCCCACCGAGTCGGGAAGCCCATGCGCACCGAACTGAGCGGCTTGCACAGCGCTCGCCGCGGCAGCTATCGCATCATTTACCGGATCGGTGAAGCCGTCACGATCATGGCCATTGAACACCGCTCCGACGTCTACCACTCGAGCTGAAGCCCGTCCCAACCGGCCTGCGCAACAGCGAGACGGCCCAACTGTTCATCGCACGCGAATCGCACGACGACTCAAGATTGTGCATCACTCCTAGTCAAAGCCCTATTGGGAAAGCGTTCCCGAACTATGTGTCGCAAGGTCGAATCTGCTGAGGTCGCCAACCGTCTGAACGCGGATCTGCTTCTGACAAGCAGAGAACTAGGCGTTACGGGTATCGGTCTCCGCCCACGCGAGCCCCAGGGCATCGAGCCATTCCAAGTCGACTTCACTGGGTGCTGCTGCGACTATCCAGTAGCCGTCGCCGTCACCGCACACCATCACCAGCGACCGCCCGTGAACATGGATGCGCTGCCGGTCGCCGGGCCACGCCCACTCCCCCACGGGCAGGGGCGCCGTGCCACCCAGGATCAACGCCAGCGAGCTGCCGCTTGCCCCCTGCGAGCTTCGTCGGGCCGGCATCGACCACACGGCTTCGAACGCGGCGTGATGGAGCCAGAACTCCGCCTCGTCCTCACCGGTGCGACGCCACACGGCCGCAGGCTTGTTCTCACGCTCGACATAGCTGCCGTGTTGATCGCGGCCCCACAGCCACACGCCCTGGTTCTCGATCACCAGCACCTCGACGTCGCCGTCGAGAATCGGTGTTCCCGGCACACGGTTGAACGCGAGCAGCGGAACTACCAACGCGGCCGGGCCGCCGACCTTCTGGGGGACTTCGAACCAGCTGAGAATCCAGTCCCGAAGCTCGTCGACGTGCACGGACAGAGAATACTGAAACGCGGCGCGACCCCGGCATCCTCAACTCCCGCACGCAGCGCGGTCGATGTGCTGCGCCAGAGGCTATCCGTAGAAGATGGGCCAGTAGTGCGACCACCGGCGGATGGTGAGCGGGTTGGTGAGATAGAGCAAGACGACCACGGCCCACGTTGACACAACCAACCCCACGGCGATCAAGCGCCACCGCCGACGGGACGCTCCGGTGAGCCGGGCCGCCCTGCTGCCAACAGCAGCGAACCCGCAGGCAACCACCGCCAAGGACGCCCACACGGTCCCCATAGCGACGACGTACAACGCGGGGTCCTCTCGCTGCGGCGCAACGATTGGCGACTCGATAAGGGCGCACAAGAACTGGCCCGACAAGGCAGCGACGGCCACGATCGCCAGCGCGAGCACCACCAGCACCAACCAGTGACCCCGCAGCGTCGCCGGCCGCACCCCAACTGCCAGACCATCGCCCACGTCCGCGACCCTACCCGGCTCCAGGCGAGAAGGACTGGCGCGCCATCCAGGCGACGCTGTTCTTGCGAATGTTCCTGGCCTGACCGAGTCCATCCGCAAAGCGCGCGCCGAGAGTCTGGACGATCCGGCAATTCGTCCAGCCAGGCTTCGGCAATCTGTATAGTTGAAACTCGGCAAAATGTACAGTTTAGGGGTGATGACATATCGGCCGCGCGTCGCCGACGGCGAACTGGCGACCAAGATGCGCGCTGTCGGGGCAGTGCTGATCGAGGGTCCGAAGGCGTGCGGAAAGACCGCGACCGCATCACGAGCGGCGGCCACGGTGTTCGACATGGCCGGCGACCCCCCCGCGCAGGCATCGGTCGACCTCAACCCCGCGTGGCTGTTCGAGCGCCCGACACCGATCCTCTTCGACGAGTGGCAAGTCACCCCGACGCTGTGGAATCAGGTGCGGCGCGCAGTCGACAACGCCGACCGTGGTCGCGGCCTTTACCTGCTCACCGGGTCGGCAACGCCGAACGACGACGTCAATCGCCACTCGGGCGCCGGTCGGATCGGCGTGCTGCGCATGCGTCCGATGAGCCTGTTCGAGTCAGGACATTCGACCGGCCAGGTGTCGCTGGCCGCACTCCTCGACGGAAAGCGGCAACTCGGGGCCGACAGCGGGCTGAGCGTCCCCGACCTCATGCGCAGGATCGTCATTGGTGGCTGGCCCGACCTGCTCGATGCCGAGGAGGCCGATGCCCGGGTATGGCTCCAGGGGTACCTGCGA
>DAORUI010000117.1:0-9785 GCA_035433085.1 Propionicimonas sp.
ACCGCCACGGCATCGTCACCCCGGACGCCGGTCTGATGAACCCCAACGCCTACCTGGCGGTGGCCATCCAGTACCTGTTCGGCCACCGGCCCAACTGGCGGGCGGACGCCGGGATCGGCAAGACCCTGGTCTCGAGTTCGCTGATCGACAAGGTGGCAGCCGACCTCGGCCGGCGCCTGGTCGAGGTGCCGGTGGGCTTCAAGTGGTTCGTGCCCGGCCTGATGAGCGGGGACCTCGGCTTCGGCGGCGAGGAGTCCGCGGGAGCGTCCTTCCTTGCCAGGGACGGCTCCACCTGGACCACCGACAAGGACGGCATCCTGCTGGCCCTTCTGGCCAGCGAGATCAAGGCAGTCACCGGCAAGTCGCCTTCCCAGCTCTACGCCGAGTTGGAAGCCCGGCACGGCGCGTCCAGCTACGCCCGGGTGGACGCGCCGGCGAGCCGCGAGCAGAAGGCGAAGCTGGCCAAGCTGAGCGCGTCCGACGTCACCGCGACCGAACTTGCCGGCGAGCCGATCACTGCAACCCTCACCCACGCTCCCGGCAACGGCGCGGCGATCGGCGGGCTCAAGGTGACCACTGCCTCGGCGTGGTTCGCCGCCCGGCCATCCGGCACCGAGAACGTGTACAAGATCTACGCCGAATCACTGCGCGGCCCCGAACACCTGGCACAGGTGCAGGCGGAGGCAAAGCAAGTGGTCGACGCCGTGCTGGTCTGACCAACTATGAAAGGCTGAAACCATGAGTAACGACGACCTCTTCATCTGCATCGACCATGTCGGCTATGCCGTCCACAACCTCGACGACGCGATCAAGTTCCACACCGAAGTGCTCGGCTGGCGTGTGCTCCATCGCGAAACCAACGCCGAACAGGGCGTCGAGGAAGCCATGATCGGCACCGGCGACCAGCTCGCCGAGAACGCTCAGGTGCAGCTGCTGGCACCCCTGAACGAGAACAGCACGATCGCCAAATGGATCGAGCGCAACGGCGGCAAGGGCGGCATCCAGCAGGTCGCCTACCGAGTGGCCGATATCGACGCCACTTGCGCCGTGCTGCGCGAGCGTGGCGTCCGACTGCTCTACGACGCGCCCAAGATCGGCACCGGCGGGTCGCGGATCAACTTCGCCCACCCGAAGGACGTTGGCGGCATCCTGCTTGAGATCGTGGAGCCGGCCGCGCACTGACCCGATGTGGTACTGGCCCGGCTCCGCTCCTGTGGGTCCGGGCCAGTAGCATCTGCTGTGCTAGGGAAAGGGAAATATGTTGGCTGGCGAGGACACCACAGGGCTGGACCTGTTCGACGAAATGGCCTCGGCTGTGGGTAACTTCCCGCAGGCGTTGCGTGGCTATGACCGCGGTGCGGTGGACGCCTACGTCCGCGATGTGGAGAGCCAGCTAGCGCGAGCCAAGGCGCAACTGCGGCACCAGCAGCGCCAGCTGACCGAGACCAACGCGCGGGCTGCCGACACCGACTTCGGCAAGGCCGGGGCCCATACGCGAGGCATGCTCAAGGCGGCCGAATCCCAGGCCGACGAACTGGTGAACAGCGCGGACAGCCGAGCCCGTCAGGTGCTCAGCGAGGCCGAGGCGGACGCCCGGCGCATGACCATCGAGGCCGAGTTGGCCTTGGACGCCGCCCGCGCCGCCACCAGCGACGAACTCGCTGTGCTTCGGCAGCGCTTGAGCGAGCAGACCGCGGCCGAACTTGAGACAGCCAAGCAGGAGGCGACCGCGCTGCGTCAGGCCGCGGAGCTGCACGCCGCGCAGGTGGTGGCGGACGCTCAGGCACGCGCCGCCTCGGTCGCCGAGGCCTCCCGTCTCGAATCGGCGGCGGCCACCGCTGGCGTCGAGCGGACCGTCGCCGAAGCCAAGCTGCAGCTGGCTACCCAGAAAGAGGCCGACCTGGCCGAACTCAGGACCGCACAGGTCGCCAGCGCCGCCCAGATCGAGAAGCTGCTGGTCGATACGGAGTCAGCCAGCGCCGCCTATCGGGCCAAGCTGGCTGAGGACAGCCGGGTCTGGGACGATCGCCGCGCCGCCGCGCTGGCCGACGCTGATCAGATCATCGCGTCTGCGCGCGCCGAGGCGGACGGGATCGTCGAGGCGGCCAAGCACGACGGTGAGCGCGTACGGGAGGACGCTGTGCGCGCAGCCGTGGAAGAGAAGACCCGGGTCGAGGCAGAGGTGCAGCTCCTGGTCGGGCGCCGCCAGGCAGTGGTCGACCAACTCGGCGAGCTGGCGAACCTGGTCGGGGTCAGCGTGGCCGATTACACCGAGGGCGACGCAGGAAAGTGACCACGCCGGGCAACGAGCCGCAGCCGTCCACGCCCGCTGGCGCAGCGCCCGCGCCCGCGTCCGCGCCGGTGCCGGCGTCCGCTCGTACGCCGGCACCGGCTTCCGCACGGACGCCGAACAGTCCACCCGCTACCCGCGGCTGGCTGCGCAAGTGGCGCCGCACGACCCAACCCACCCCGTCCGACCTTGATGGCAGGCGCCTCGCTGCCGGCGAACGGATCTCCCTGCTGGATCGAAACCCGTTCCAGATCGGCTTCTTCCTCACCTTCGGCGCGCTCGCCGCAGCCGGGCTGGTCTACACGGTCATATCGCTGCGCACCGTGCTGGTGCTGATGATGCTTTCGATGGCGCTGGCCCTGGGCTTGAACCCGGTGGTCGAGTGGCTGCATCACCACGGCTTCCGGCGAGGCCTGGCCGTGTTCCTGGTCGCGCTCACGGCCATCGGACTGCTTGTACTCGCCGGGTGGGCGCTGGTGCCTGTGGTGAGCGACCAGGTGAACATCCTCACCCTGCAGGCGCCCGGCTACTTGGAGAACCTGCGGCAGAACCCGCAGATCGCCGCTTTCGACGCGCAGTTCCACGTGATCGAGAAGGCTGTGACGTTCCTCACCTCCGGTGAGCTGATCAGCAGCCTGTTCGGGGGAATCGTCGGCGCCGGCCAGGCCGTCGCCAACACGGTCTTCTCGGTGATCATCACCCTGGTGCTCACGCTGTACTTCCTCACCACCTTGCCGAGCATGAAGGAGGTCATCTATCAATTGGCCCCCGCTTCCCGGCGTCCGCGGGTGAAGTACCTGGCCAACGAGATGTTCAAGCGGGTCAGCGGTTACGTTTCCGGGTTGTTCGTGGTCGTACTGATCGCGATGAGCGTTGCTTTCGTGTTCCTGAACGTGATCGGGCTGAGCCAGTACGCGTTGGCGCTGACCGTGGTGGTGGGCCTGTTCGCGTTCGTACCGTTGGTGGGCACGACCATCTCGATGATCATCGTGTCGATCATCGCCTTCTCGTCCTCACCCACCACCGGCCTGATCACCCTGATCTTCTTCCTCGCCTACCAGCAGTTCGACGCCTACTTCATCCAGCCCAGGGTGTTCTCGCACTCGGTGCAGGTGCCTTCGGTGCTGGTCATGTTGGCGGCAATCTCCGGCTACCTGCTGCTCGGAATGATCGGAGCCATCCTGGCGATCCCCGTGATGGCTGCGCTGCTGCTGCTCTACCGCGAGGTGCTGCTTCCCCATCTGGATCGCAGCTGAGCCATCTCGGCGACATCTTCAGAACAGGCGATCCTCGGAGTTGTCGAGCCCACGCAGCGCGTCGTAGTCGACCAGGACGCAGTCGATGCCGCGGGTGGCGGCGAGTGTGCGTGCCTGTGGTTTGATCTGCTGAGCGGCGAAGATGCCGCGGACGGGGGCCATCGTCGGGTCGGCGTTCATCAGCGCCAGATAGCGGGTGAGCTGTTCGACCCCATCGATCTCACCGCGGCGCTTGACCTCGACCGCGACGTAGGCGCCGCTGTGGTCGCGCAGCAGTAGGTCCACCGGTCCGATCGGGGTGAGGTACTCGCGCTGGATCAACGTCCAGCCGTCACCGAACGTGCGCGGGTTCTCCGCCAGCAGCACCTGCAGGTGCGCCTCGACCCCGTCCTTCTGCAGGCCGGGATCGAAGCCCAGTTCGTGGTTGGAGTCGTGCAGCACCTCTCCGATCGCGATCTGCAGGGTGTCCCCGTCGCCGTTGCGCACCTCCCACAGTTCGCTCAGCACCACGTCCTCAGCAGCGCTCACGGCCTCGACGTCCGCGGGCGGTGGGTTCACCGTCAACTTGCAGGGGGCGCTCATCCAGTTCAGCGGTTTGTAGGCGCGATCGTCGGCATGCACCGACACCGAACCGTCCGCCTTCACCATGATCAGCCGGGTGGCCATCGGCAGGTGCGCGGTCAGACGACCGGCGTAGTCGACCTGGCAACGGGCTATCAGCAGACGCACCCGGACAACCTACACCGACCACAACGCGCGGTTGTGGAGCGTCCCGACGCCGAGGCAGGAGGGTCTGCACCGGCCGCTAGGCTGGGGCAATGGCCAAGCGTCCCTCGAAGCACCTGCGTGCGCCGCGGCCGCTTTCCTCCGGGTCGTTCGCCCACCTCGAGGCCAAGGCGGACGGCGACTGGATGGTGCAGACCATGCCAGCCGACGCCGCTGGCAAGACATACGTCTGTCCCGGCTGCAGCCAGCAAGTGCTTCCCGGGACTTCGCACCTGGTCGCCTGGCCTCGACTGGCCAGCATCGGTTCGACGTCCGCAGTCGACGAGCGCAGGCACTGGCACACCGCCTGCTGGCAACGGCGGCGCTGATGGCCCGCCTGCACACCGAACTGGTCGGTTCTGGACGCCCCCGGTTCGCTTTCCTGCCCGGGCTGCTGGGCCGGGGCCGGAACTGGACACAGATCGCCCAGGAGCTAGCCGGGCAGGACCTTCCGAGTGTGCTGTTCGACCTGCCGAACCACGGGCAGAGCTCCTGGACCGAGTCTTTCAGCTACACGCAGATGGCGGACGCGGTCGCGGCCGATATCGACCTGCGCCTCGGTTCGGCGGCGGAGTTGGTGCTGGTCGGCCATTCGATGGGCGGCAAGGTGGCCATGTTGACCGCGCTCCACCATCCCGAACTGGTCTCCGGCCTGGCTGTGGTCGACATCGCGCCCGGTCAGTCCGGCCAGGTCGGCACGTTCACCCCGCTCGTGGCCGCGATGCAGGGCCTCGACCTCGGCACGCTCGGTTCGCGAGCCGATGCGGACGCGCGCCTGCGCGTCGCCGTCCCCGATGAGGACGTGCGGTTGTTCCTGCTCCAGAACCTGCGCCGGCGCGGCGGCTGGCACTGGCAGCCGAACCTTGAGCTGCTGGCGAAGTCGTTGCCGGCGATCGGCGGGTGGCCCGACCCTGGCCCGGAAAGTTACCCCGGCCCGGTGCTCTGGCTCACCGGAGAGCGATCCGACTATGTTCAGCCCGAGCACGAGGCTGAGATGAGCCGACTGTTCCCTCGCGTCCGCCGGGTGGTCGTGCCCGGGGCCGGGCACTGGGTGCACTCGGACAACCCGACGGCGACGATCGCAGCTCTGCTCGACCTGCGCGAGCAGGTGGACGGCCCGATGCCGAAGCGCTGAGGACTCGGCTACGCGGGCTTGACGCTGGTGATAACCGCAGGCAGGTTCGGCTTGCCACCGCCGGCACTGCCGAAGCTGTTGTCCTGGCCGCCCTTGGCGAGGGTCTCGAGCACCTTCACAGCAGCCTCGTCCACGTGGCCGAAGACGGTGTAATTCGGCGTGAGCTCGCTGTCGGCGTAGACGATGAAGAACTGCGACCCGTTGGTGTTCGCCCCGGCGTTGGCCATGGCCAGAGTCCCCGCGGTATAGGTCTCGGAGCCCGAGAGCTCGTCCGCGAACTGGTAGCCCGGTCCGCCCGAACCGGTACCGGACGGGTCACCGCACTGCAGCACGTACAGCCCGCTCCCGTCCACCAACCGGTGGCAGGCCGAGCCGTCGAAGAAGCCCTGCCCGGCCAGGGAGACGAACGAGTTCACAGTGCACGGCGCGCCCTCCTGATCGAGGGTGAGTTTGAGCTCGTCGGAGTTCAACTTGAGGATGTACTGGGCCGTCCCGCTGTTGGGCACCCCGGTGGCGGCCGGGAGCTCCACCGCCTTCACTGCGTCGTTCGTGGCTGTGTAGGTACAGGCCGCCCCGGCTGCGCCTGCGTCCGGCGTGGAACTCGCCGGTGCGCTCGACGTTGCGACCGGTTCAGCGCGGACGGCGCCCGAGGAGCACCCGGTCAGGGCGAGGAGGGACGCAATCAACACCAGGATCAGCTTCTTCACCAGTACAGGCTGCCATAGCCACCCCAACGGCTCCCAACCGGGGTATCGACGAGGTTTGACACCCTTGGCGCCCCGGTGTTCAGTGAGGGACATGGTCAACCTCACCCGCATCTACACCCGCACCGGCGACGCCGGCCGCACCCGGCTCTCGGACCTGTCGGAGACGAGCAAGACCGACCCGCGGGTCGAGGCCTATGGGCACGTGGACGAGGCCAACTCCCTGCTCGGGCTGGTTGCGGTGCAACCGGATCTAGACGACCACATGCGCGACGTCCTGCGGCACATCCAGAACGAGCTCTTCGACTGTGGGGCCGACTTGTCGAACCCGTTGGCGACCGACCCGCCCTACGAACCGCTCCGGGTGATCCAGCCCTACATCGACCGCCTCGAAGCTTGGTGCGACGAGTTCGGCGACCCCCTGCCCGCCCTGCGCTCGTTCATCCTGCCCGGAGGGACGCAGACCGCCGCACTGCTGCACCTGGCTCGCAGCGTGATCCGTCGAGCCGAACGCGCCAGCTGGGCCGCGGTCGAGGTCTATGGCACCGAGCCCGCCACCGGCGACCGCCCAGGCGGCGTGAGCCTGCTTGCGCTCGGCTACCTGAACCGGCTCTCCGACCTGCTGTTCATCCTCGCTCGCGCAGCCGGCCAACAAGCCGGCGAAGTGCTCTGGGTTCCGGGCAAGGACCGCAAAGCCACCGACCCTCGCGCCGCCAAACAGCGCCGCCGCATCCAAGACGCCTGACTGAAAAGGGGACGGTTCCTTTTTCGTTCAAGTTATCCACAGGTCTCCGACAGGGTCCCCGGACGGGTTCAGACCTGGTCCCGATCTGCCGCGAGCCTAGACTGTCCGGACGGAGTTCGACCCACTCACAATGTGGAGTCGCCGGACGGATGATGCGCTCATGCCCGTGGCCTTGGCGATCTGCTCGTAGGGAACGGATCGCGTGCGGAGTTCGCGGACGATACGTCGTTGCGCACGCAAGTCAAGGTCGCCGAATTCGTTCGCGGTGGTGATTCCGCACACCTGCTCAATCAATCTGGCCACTCCGGCGTCGGTGTGCAAACGAGGACGCCCCTTGCGCGCTTGCTCGAAGCCCTCCACCACGCCGATGCAGGGCACGCACTCAGCAGTGAGGGCGTCCGGCGGCAGCAACTTTCGCAGATCCTCCGCGCGGACGAGCGCCGAGTCGCTCTCAAGTAATCGATGGCTACTCCATGGGTAGTCCTGTGGCCGCGTCGTGAGCCCTGCCTCCACGGGGTTGTTCCAGACATAGCGAACCAAAGCCAGCAGATGAGCATCAGTCTCCACCCCGACACTCTTGAACCGATCCTGGAAGAGGTGACCAACCCGTCCATACTTGCCGTTGAACCACCCTGCATATCGGACGCCCAAGCGCTTCACCACATCGCCAATCGGTTCGTCCACGGAACGCAGCACCAGGTGCACGTGGTTCGTCATCAGACAGTACGCGAGAACGACGCAGCCCGAGAGCTCGTGTACGCGGGCAAGCGCGTACAGGAAGCGCTCACGATCCTCGTCCTCCAAGAAGATCGCGTCGCGGTTCACCCCTCGAAGCATCACGTGATAGATCCCGGACTCAACCAATTGCCTCGCCTGACGTGGCATGCCTCTCCCTTCAGAAGCAGCCGAGCCTAGACAGGATGAGTGTGATTCACGAGGTACTTTGGTGAATCTGTGGATTACTGCGCATTGGCGTCCTCCGGCTGTGGAGAACCTGAACGAAAAAGGAACCGTCCCCTTTTCGTTCAGCGGTAGTGGGAGCCGGGCGGGGCGGACTCGAGCCAGCTGAGCAGGCCGGTCAGGGAGGCCACGGACATGGCCAACTCCCAGGAAGACGCGTCGGCCAGCTCCATTCGCATGATCCGCTGGTCGTCGTAGAGCAGCACCGATTCGATCGGGTCGGGTTCTCGCTGCGCGCCCGCGTGGGTCTGCGAGCGGGGAAAGACCAGCCGCGGGCGAAGCGACAACGAGAACGAGCGATACCACTCGAGGTTGTCACCGCGATAACGCGCGACGCCGAGCACCCATCCGGTACCCGGCGTCTTCGTCGACAACCTCAGCGAACACTCGAACAGGCCACCCTGACGGGCCAGCCCGCGTCGTCGCGCACCGAGCCAGGCGAGCGGGACCAGCAGCACCACCACCAGGACCAGCCCCACCAGTTCGGTGACTCCAAGCCAGTCCATGTGGTGGGCGCCCCGACTCAGTGCTTCGACTGCTGGGCCAGGTGCGCTGCACGTACCTGGGCCTGCGCGCGCAGGAAGTGCTGGCGCGTCTCCTCGTCCAATTCACCGGCGTTCAGGCGTTTCTCGGCCGCTGCCAGTTCGTGCTCGGCCGCCTTGAGGTCGATCTCGCGAGCGACCTTCGCGAACTGGCTGAGCAGGGACACCCGGTTGTCTGCCACCGACACGAAGCCACCGTCGATCACCAGCACCTCGCGGTTGCCTTCGGCGGTGAGCACCTCAGCGGCACAGGGCACCAGCACGGCCAGGAACGGCTCATGGTTCGGCAGGATGCCGAGGTCACCCTCGACGGTCCGGACGATGACCGACAGGGCATCGCCTTCCCAGATGATGCCCTCAGCCGCTACGACCTCGACGCGCAGAACCGCCACGTCAGCCTTCCTTCTGGATCCGGTCCCAGTTGGCCAGCACCATGTCCATGCCACCCACGTTGAAGAAGGCCTGCTCGGCGATGTGGTCGGCCTCGCCGTCGCAGATCATCTTGAACGACTCGATGGTGTCGGCCAGCGGCACGGTCGAACCGGGCACGTTGGTGAACTTCTCGGCCATGTAGGTGTTCTGGCTCAGGAACTGCTGGATCCGGCGCGCGCGGGCGACGATGATCTTGTCCTCTTCGCTCAGCTCGTCAACGCCAAGGATGGCGATGATGTCCTGGAGCTCCTTGTTTCGCTGCAGGATCTTCTTCACCCGGATCGCGGTGTCGTAGTGGTCCCGCCCGATGAACTGCGGGTCCATGATCCGTGAGGAGCTCGACAGCGGGTCCACCGCCGGGTAGAGACCACGGGACGCGATCTCGCGGCTCAACTCGGTGGTCGCGTCCAGATGGGCGAACGTCGTGGCCGGCGCCGGGTCGGTGTAGTCGTCCGCAGGCACGTAGATCGCCTGCATCGACGTGATCGAGTGGCCGCGGGTCGAAGTGATCCGCTCCTGCAACTGGCCCATCTCGTCGGCAAGGTTCGGCTGGTAGCCCACCGCGGACGGCATCCGGCCCAGCAGGGTGGAGACCTCCGAGCCGGCCTGGGTGAACCGGAAGATGTTGTCGATGAACAGCAGTACGTCCTGGTTCTGCACGTCGCGGAAGTACTCCGCCATCGTGAGCGCCGAGAGGGCCACCCGAAGGCGCGTGCCCGGCGGCTCGTCCATCTGGCCGAAGACGAGCGCGGTGTCCTTCATGACGCCGGCCTCGATCATCTCGTGGATGAGGTCGTTGCCTTCACGCGTCCGCTCCCCCACGCCGGCGAACACCGAGGTGCCACCGAAGTTGTGGGCAATGCGGTAGATCATTTCCTGGATCAGCACGGTCTTGCCCACACCGGCGCCGCCGAACAGGCCGATCTTGCCGCCCTGCACATACGGGGTGAGCAGGT
>DAORUI010000118.1:0-9736 GCA_035433085.1 Propionicimonas sp.
TTCGTGACGCCCGGCGCTCGTTCCTCGCGCCGGGCTCCTCAGGGAACGTTGTGGATAGTGCGCTGACGCGTCAGTGCGCGAACCTATCGGGTATGCCGTCGGCGTCGGCGTCCACCTGTTCGGCGGCCTCGACTTCGCGGTAGTGGCGGTTTCGGGAGCCGAGCAACAGCGCGGCGAGCACGGCCGCCAGCACGGACGCGGTGAGGATGGCCACCTTGCCGATGTCGTCATTGGGAGTGCCCTGCCCGAAGCTGAGTTCGCTCACGAGCAGCGAGACGGTGAACCCGATCCCGCCGAGCACGGCCAGCCCGAAGACGTCGATCCAGGCCAGATCGGGATCGAGTCGAGCATGCCGCAGCCGAGTCACCAGCCAGGTGGCGCCGGAGATGCCGATCGCCTTGCCCACGACCAGGCCGAAGATCACTCCCAAACCGATCGGGCTGGTCACTGCGGCGACGAACCCGCTCCATCCGCCGACGGCCACGCCGGCCGAGAAGAAGGCGAAGACCGGCACCGCGACGCTGGCCGAGAACGGTCGCACCTTGTGCTCCAGGATCTCGGCTAGACCGTGCGCGTTGTCGTCCCCACGAGCCGGACGCACCGGCACGCCGAACGCCAGCAGCACGCCGGCCACCGTGGCATGCACGCCCGAGTTGTATGCCAGCGCCCAGGCGACCAATCCGATCGGCACCAGCAGCAGGAACGCCGCCCAGCCGTGCCTCGACAGAATACGCTGGCCGCGATGGGCGACCAGAGCGAACAGCACGATCGGCACCAGACCGCCCAGCAGGTACTCCAGCCTTAGGTCGCGGGTGTAGAAGAAGGCGATGATCGTGATGGCGATCAGGTCGTCAGCGACAGCAAGCGTGAGCAGGAAGGTCCGCAACGCCGCTGGGAGGTGCGACCCGATGACCGCCAGTACGGCGAGTGCGAACGCGATGTCAGTGGCTGCCGGGATCGCCCAGCCGACGCGCGCGCCCGGATCGGTGAACGTGAACGCGACGTAGATCAAGGCCGGGACGGCCACCCCGCCCACCGCCGCGACGACCGGCACCAGCGCGGTCTTCGGGTCACGCAGGTCGCCGGTGACGAACTCCCGCTTGAGTTCCAGGCCGACCAGGAAGAAGAAGACAGCCAGCAGTCCGTCCGCTGCCCAGTGCCCGATCGACAGGTCGAGGTGTAGACCGAGCACGTTGCCGCCGAGGTGCAGATCGCGAAGCCCGAAGTAGAACTCCGGCGCGAGGTTCGCGCACAGCATCGCTGCGAGCGCGGCGATCAGCAGCAGGATTCCACCGACAGACTCGCGCCGGAGGATCTCGTTGATCCTCCGGAACTCGGCGTAGGCGCCCCGGGCCAGCGTGGCCCGCTGACCGTTCACCAGATCTTCACGCGGTCGGACGGATCGAGCCAGGCCGCGTCCGCCTCGGTGACGCCGAAAGCGGCGTAGAACGCCGGCAGATTGCGTACCACCTGGTTGCAGCGGAACTCCTCCGGCGAGTGCGGGTCGGTCGCGATCTGTTGCCGCAGCGCTTCGTCCCGGCGCTTGCTCTGCCAGACCCGTGCCCAGGAGAGGAAGAACCGCTGATCGGCCGGGATGCCGTCCACCGGTTCGGGCTCGACGCCGTCGAGAGCGAGTCGCCAGGCGTCGTAGGCGATCGCCGCGCCGCCGAGATCGCCGATGTTCTCGCCGATGGTCAGTTCGCCGTTCACATGCACCTCGGGCAGTTGTACGGGGGCGAGTGCGGAGTACTGGCCGATCAGCGCTCGCGTCCGCTCGGTGAAGGCCTCCCGGTCAGCCGGCGTCCACCAGTCCCGCAGCCGACCTTCGCCGTCGCAGGTTGAACCCTGGTCGTCGAAACCGTGCCCGATCTCGTGACCGATCACCGCGCCGATGCCGCCGTAGTTCACCGCGTCATCCGCCTCGGGGTCGAAGAACGGCGGTTGCAGGATGGCAGCGGGAAACACGATCTCGTTGCGCAGCGGGTGGTAATACGCGTTGACCGTCTGCGGAGTCATCAACCACTCCCACTTGCGGATCGGTCCGCCGAGCTTGCTGAGCTCGTCCGCTGCCTGGAACTCCGCGCAGGCCAGCACGTTGCCCACCAGGTCGCGCCGGTCGATCTGCAAGCCCGCGTAGTCGCGCCAAACCGTCGGGTAGCCGATCTTCGGGGTGAAGTTCGCGAGCTTGTGCAGAGCCTCGGCGCGGGTGGCGTCCGTCATCCAGTCGAGGTGAGTGATCGAGTTGCGGTAGGCGGTCAGGAGGTTGGCCACCAACTCGTCCATGCGCTCCTTCGCAGCGGGCGGGAAGTGCCGTTCCACGTAGAGCTTGCCGACCGCTTCGCCGAGGCTGCGCTCGACCAGGTCTATGCCGCGCTTCCAGCGCTCCTTGAGCTGCGGGACGCCCTGCAGCGTGGTGCCGTAGAAGCTGAATCGCTCCAGCACCAGCGGCTCGGGAAGGAATGGAGCCATTCCCGACACCAGCGCCCAGCGGCACCACTGCTTCCAGTCGTCGAGCCGCGAAGGCACGAAGAGCTCGGCCAGCTCGGTGAGGAAGGACGGCTGTGCGACGATCACCTGGTCGAGGCGCGGCACCCCGGCGGCGGTGAGAACCCGAGTCCACGAGACGCCGGACGCGTCGAGGTCGGCCCAGTCGGTGGGGTTGTACATCGCCACCATGTCGCGGGTGCGAACCTTGTCCCAGTGCTTGGCCGCCACGTCGCGTTCGAGATCGACGGTGAGCCCGGCGACGCTGGAGGAGATGCCGCCGAGGGTGAGCATCCGGTTCACGTGATCGTGGTAGGTGCTCAAGATCTCGGCGTGCTCGCCCAGGCGGTAGTACTCCTCGTCGGGCAGCCCGATGCCCGACTGCCCGATGAACAGCGCGTAGCGGGACGGATCTCCGGGGTCAGCCTCTACATCGACGCCGATCGGGGTGGACAGCCCGCGCCGCAGGCTCCGTCCGAAGTAGTCGAGGAGGTCGTCGAGGGTACCGATGGCGTCGATCTCGGCCAGGATCGGCGCGAGCGGTGCCAGCCCGCGCGCGTCCACCTGCTCGGTGTCCATGAAACTGCCGTACAGCTGCTCGACCAGGTAGGCCTCGGTGCCCGGATCGGCACCGGCCAGACCGGTGACGATGTCCCGGATCGCCTGCTCGGACGCGTCGCGAAGGTCCATGAACGCACCGGCGGCGTGTTTGTCGGCCGGGATCTCGGCGGACGCGAGCCAGTGCCCGTTGGTGTGGCGGAAAAGGTCGTCCTGCGGACGTACTGACGGATCGAGATCGAAGTTGGTCACGGACTGAAGGCTAGTAGCACCCGCGGACACAATGCGTGCCCCACTGCGAGGGGTACCCGGGTGCTAGCTTCTGGCTCAGGGACGAAGGCTGGACGGCCGATCAGGACGGGAGGTCGAGATGACCACAGTGGAGACGACGGAACTGCGCTCGCTACCCGACGCGTACGCGCTCCCCGCGACGGAGGTGTGCGCAGCGCTCGGTTCGGGCGCGGACGGTCTGAGCGCGGACGCCGCCAGGCGACGCTTGGCCGAGGTCGGCCCGAACCGCATCGAAGCTGCCGCCGCCGAGCCCTCGTGGCTCCGCTTCCTGCGCCACTTCGACGACATCCTGATCTACATCCTGCTCGCGGCTGCGGCGCTGAAAGCCGCGATGGGGGAGTGGATCGACTTCTGGGTGATTCTCGCGGTCGCGGTGATCAATGCCGCGATCGGCTTCGTCCAGGAGGGACGGGCCGAGTCGGCCCTGGCGGGGATTCGAAAAATGCTCTCCACCGATGCCCAGGTGCGACGCGACGGCGAATGGACGCGGGTGCCGGCCGAGGACCTCGTACCCGGCGATGTGGTCCGGGTGACCGCTGGGGCGAAGGTGCCTGCCGACCTGCGCCTGTTCGAAGCCGCCAATCTCCGGGTCGAGGAGGCGGCGCTCACCGGCGAAGCCGTGCCCTCGACCAAGACCATCGAACCGGTCGCGGCAGGTACCGGTATCGGCGACCGCACCTCGATGCTGTTCTCCTCCGCACTGGTGTCCGCCGGCCAGGGCGTCGGGGTGGTCACCGCCACCGGTGCGCAGGCTGAGATCGGTCGGATCACCACAATGCTCAGCGACATCGACAGCTTTGACACGCCGCTGACAAGGCAACTCAGCGGTTTCGCCAAGATGCTCGCCGGGGTCATCGCGGTGCTCGCAGTGGTGATGGTCGCGATCGGAAAGCTCTGGCACGGGTTGCCCGCAGGTGAACTGATCTCGGCCACCATCGGGTTCGCGGTGGCCGCCATTCCTGAGGGGCTGCCGGCTCTGGTCACGATCACGCTCGCGCTCGGCGTGCAGCAGTTGGCCAAGCGGAACGCGATCGTCCGCAAGCTGCCCGCGGTCGAGACCCTGGGCTCGGTCACCCGGATCTGCTCGGACAAGACCGGCACCCTGACCACGAATGAGATGACCGTGCGGACGGTGGTCACCGCGGCCGGAGAGTACGCGGTGAGCGGGCTGGGCTACGACCCCGATGGTGCGATCAGCCTGAACGGTACGGCCGTACGTACCGCCACCCACGGTGACCTTCTAGCGGTGGTGACCGCGATGAGCGTGGTGAACGACGCAGTGGTCGCCCGGACGGACGGACGCTGGCAGTTGGTCGGCGAGCCGACCGAAGGAGCGCTCACGACACTGGGGATGAAGGCCGGCTTCGATCCGTCCGGGTATCCACGCACGGACGTGCTGCCGTTCGACTCCGAACACAAGTACATGGCCACGGCGAACACCACTCCGGAGGGGAACCGCGTGATCCTGGTCAAGGGTGCACCTGATCGGCTCCTCGATCGCTCGGCAAGGCAGTTGTCCGCGTCCGGGAAGCTGGAGCCGCTCGACCGTGCCTGGTGGGACGCCAGGGTCGACGATTTGTCCGGCCAGGGGTTGCGGGTGTTAGCCGCTGCCTCCCGTCCGGCGCCGGCCCAGGCCACTGATGCGTCCGGGCTCGGCCACGAGGCTCTGACCGACCTGGTGATGCTCGGCCTGACCGGCATCGTCGACCCGCCGCGACCAGAGGCGATCCAGGCGATCACGGTCTGCCACACCGCGGGCATCAAGGTGACCATGATCACCGGCGATCATGCCGGCACGGCCACCGCGATCAGTCGCGAGATGGGCATCTTCGACGAGTCCACTGAGGCTGCGGTGACCGGTGCCGAGATCGAGGCCGCCACGGACGAGCAGTTGCGGCAGATCGTGAATCGAACCGAGACTTTCGCGCGGACGAGCCCCGAGCACAAGCTGAGGCTGGTGAAGGCGCTGCAGGCCAACGGCGAGATCGTGGCGATGACCGGGGACGGCGTGAACGACGCACCCGCGCTGAAGCGGGCGGATGTCGGGGTGGCGATGGGAATCAAGGGCACGGAGGTGACCAAGGACGCGGCCGACATTGTGCTCGCCGACGACAACTTCACCACCATCGAACACGCCATCGAGGAGGGCAGGCGGATCAACGACAACCTGCACAAGTCGGTGCTCTTCCTGCTACCGACGAACGGCGCCCAGTCGTTGGTGGTGCTGCTCGCGGTCCTGTTCGGCTGGACGCTGCCGCTGGAGCCAGTGCAGATCCTCTGGGTCAACATGATCACGGCCGTCACGCTCTCGTTGGCCCTGGCCTATGAGCCGGCCGAACCCGACATCATGCTGCGTCCGCCCCGTGCGCCGAACGCACCGCTGGTGAGCGCGAAGTACCTGCCGCGGCTGGCGACGGCGTCCGTGCTGATCGCCGCGGCGACGCTGGTGACGTTCGCTATCGGCCGGCTGATCACCGGTGACGCCTCAGTGGCCCAGACCTGGGCGGTGAACACGCTGGCTCTCGCCCAGGCCGCCTACCTCTTCAACGCGCGCTTCCTGCGGGAATCGAGCCTGCGCCGGGAGGCGATCGGCGGTAACCCGATGGTTTGGCGGGTGGTCGGGCTGCTGGTGCTGCTTCAGGTGGCGTTCGTCTACCTGCCGGTGCTGAACCGGTGGTTCGGCTCCACGCCGGTGGACGTCTTCGGTTGGCTGATCCCGCTCGCTTTCGCGGTGGCGGTCTTCGTGCTGATGGAGGTGGGCAAGGCGGCCTTGCGCCATCGCGAGCTGAACTGAATCCACTGAGAACGCTTGCAAGGTTGATCGATAAAGTGTAACGTTCACTTTAACGATCAACTGAGGAGGCGGTGATGGGCGGTATCCCGGAGAACCCGGTGACCATGAAGACCATCGCCCAGCGGCTCGGGGTCTCGATCACCACGGTGTCCAACGCCTACAGCAAGCCCGATCGGCTCTCGCCCGACCTGCGTGACCAGATCTTCGAGATCGCCAGCGAACTCGGCTACTGCGGCCCGAGCGCCGCCGGACGCGCGCTGCGCTCGGGCCGGACGGACGTTTGCGGCTTCCTGTTCGGCGCGCGGCTGTCGCAGGCGGTGGTCGACCCGTACTCGGTGCTGTTCCTATCGGGACTGAGCGATGCGATGGAGGACTACGGCGCTTCGGTGCTGCTGCTGCGCGCACCAAAGGAGCACGGCAAGGACTCCCAGGTGCTGCAGCGAGCGGCGATCGACGCACTCGTGGTCGACTCACCCGTGGCTGATCATCCGGGTATGGACGTCCTTCGGCAGCGCGGGATTCGGATCGTCGGCAGCCAGCGCGCCACGGACGGCGATTGGGTGGCCATCAACGACGCCAAGGCCGGACGCCTGGTCGGCAAGCACCTGCAGCGGCTCGGGCACCGCAACATCGTGGTGGTGGCCCCCGGCTACAACCACGATGACATCAAGGAGTTCGAGTACAACCCCGATCGGCCGAACGCGAACCTCCGCCCCGAAACCTACGAGGGTGAACGAGTGCGTGGGCTCTGGGAGAAGGTTCCCGGCGCTCGGATCCGGGTCGTCTGCACCGGCGAGTACAGCCGCGAGTCCGGCCGGAAGGCCGCTGGCTACGCGCTCGACGTGCAGGACCGCCCGACCGCGGTCGTTGCCTTGAGCGATGTGCTTGCGCTCGGCGTATGGGACGCGGCTCACGACCGCGGCCTGGCGCCCGGACGGGATCTCTCGATCGTCGGCTTCGACGACATCCCGGACGTGGGGTTCGTCGGCATCACCACGGTCCACCAGCCGATCGCCGAGAAGGGCCGGCTCGCCGGGCACCTGGCCATGAACCCGGACTACCCCGATCGACAGATCACGTTACCCATCGAACTCGTGGTCAGGGCCAGCACTGGCCCGGCGCCACACAACTGAATCGAATGTGAAGAGAAGAGGATTGAAATGACCATTGCGCTCACCACCCAGATCCAGCTCGCCGAGCGGGCAATTACCCCGGCGATCGCGTTCGACCCCCGGGCGGTTCCCGCCCAGCACACCTCGTTGCGGGAGTTGATCGCCTCGACGCTGCGGAACATGTCCGACGGCAGCCTCCGGCTCGCTGACCGGATCGACCCCGAGCCCCGATACGCCTGCTGAGGCTGACTCACCACTGGCGCGAAGCGGCGCAGGTTCTTTCGAACCTGCGCCGCTTCGTCGTCTGTAGCTACCGAGAAACGATGGCTGAGCCCTGACGACACGATGGCTGGCCTGACGAAGCCACGGCCGCCTCGCAGTGGGAGGGCTTTTCAGTAGAAGGCGCGAAGCAGCAACTCGGCGATCGGCCAGGCGCCCTCGGATGTATTGCCGAGGACGGTGGCGGTCGTCTTGGTGTCCGGGTCGTGGATCGAGCGCATGGAGACGCCCGCGTCGTAGCCCTCCATGAGCAGGGCCGGGCCGTCGGGATGGACGTAGACGCCGAGCCCGTAGCGCAATCCCTCGTCGGGCACGTCGAACCTTGGCCGGACGATCTCGTCCACGAGGTCGCGACCGACGATCCGTCCGTCCAGCAGTGAGAGCCAGAACAGGTGCAGGTCGGCCACGTTCGCGTAGGCACCGCCGTCCCCGTTGCCGCGGATCGGCAGGTGGAGGACGTTGGTGAGGTCGCCGGAAGCTTGCAGGTAGCCGAGGGCAGCGTCCCCAGGTAGTTCGTTCGAGCGTAGGAACGCTGCCCCGCGCATGCCGGCGCGCGCGAAGACCTCCTCGACGACCAGCTCGTGGTAGCCGCGTCCGCTGACCCGCTCGGCCACCAGCGCCAGCACCAGGTAGCCGCCGTTGTTGTAGGCGAAATGGTCACCCGGCGCGAACGCCTGCTCGAAACCATCGAGCACTGGCAGGAACCCGCTGGTCGCATCGAGGGTGTGCACCGGCACGGGTAGTACGTAGTCGGCGGCGTCCCAGTCGGCCTCCTCGTCGAGGTAGTCGCCGATCCCCGAGGTATGGCCCAGCAGATGTTCAACGGTGACTGCATCGTCGATCAGCGGTAGGTCGGTGCCCAGGACGGGTCGAACCGGCGTGTCACGGCTGAGCAGACCGAGTTCGACCAGCCGCAGCACCGCCAGTGCGGTGAAGGTCTTGCTTCCGCTGGCCAGCGCGAACCGCGTTTCCAGAGTGTTCGGCACCCCGAAAGCCCGGTTCGCTGAGCCGTAGCACCGGTACCACGGCGCGTTGTCGGCGGTCGTCACCGCGACCACGCCGCTGAAGCCGTTCTTCGCTGCAGCTTCGGTCAGGCGCCTCTCGTCGATCTCCATCAGCCGATTCTGTCGTGGCATGGCTCGGGACACCACAGGTCTCGACGAGCGCGGGTCTCGACGAGCTCGACCACCCGAGGGTGAACGCCGCCGAGCTGGCCGAGGGCTTCCAGGCGCTAGACCTGCCAGGTGTCGGTACCGGCGACGAGGTCCTGCAACTGGGCCAAACGCTGCGGCTGGTCGCTCACGTCGCTGAGTTGATCGCGCGCGAGATCGTCGTACGCCGGACGCTCGACGTCGCGGAAGATGCCGATCGGCGAGGACTGCAGTCCGGCCAGGTCGGTCAGACGGGAGATCGCGAACGCTTGGCCCGGATCGTCATGATGGGCGTCGTGCACCAGCACGTTCTCAAGTCCGACTTCGGCCACCTCAGCGGTCTGCAGGTGCCCGCCGGCGTCCCGTACAACGCCCCTTGAGCCGTCCGGTCCGAAGACGATCGGCTCGCCGTGCCGCAGCGGGATGAGCCCACTGTCCGCGCCCTTCAGCGCGTCGAAGGCTCCGTCGTTGAAGATCGGGCAGTTCTGGTAGATCTCGACGAAGGACGCCCCGCGGTGGCTGATCGCGGCGGTCAGCACCTTCGAGAGGTGCGCGCGGTGCGAGTCGACCGTCCGCGCCACGAAGGTCGCCTCGGCGCCGAGCGCCAGCGAGACCGGGTTGAACGGACGGTCCACCGAACCGGCCGGGGTCGACTTGGTCACCTTGCCCTGCTCGGACGTGGGGGAGTACTGCCCCTTCGTCAGCCCGTAGATGCGGTTGTTGAACAGCATGATCGTGATGTTCACGTTCCGGCGCAGCGCATGGATCAGGTGGTTGCCGCCGATGCTGAGCGCGTCGCCGTCGCCGGTCACCACCCAGACCGCAAGATCGGGACGGGTCATCGCCACGCCGGTAGCGATCGCCGGTGCACGGCCGTGGATCGAGTGCATGCCGTAGCTGTCCACGTAGTAGGGGAAGCGGGACGAGCACCCGATCCCGGAGACGATCACGGTGTTCTCGCGCTTGATGCCCAGGGTCGGCATCAGGCCCTGGAACGTGGCCAGCACCGCATAGTCGCCGCAGCCCGGACACCAGCGCACCTCCTGGTCGGAGGTGAAGTCCTTCCG
>DAORUI010000119.1:0-3718 GCA_035433085.1 Propionicimonas sp.
CCAACCGGCGTCCGTACGGCAGGCCGCCACGATCTGCGCGCAGCCGGCGAGGCTGGCCAGCCGATGGTGCCGTAGCGCCGCCCGGCTGAACGCCTCAAGGCGATCGGTGAGCACGGCCGCGTCCTCGTAGCGCTGCGCCTTGGCGAGCAGGTTGAGTCTCGGCTCGACCGCTCGCAGGAGCGGACGCACGTCGGTCGACAGGCAGTTCACCACCCGCGCGGTCAGTTCGGCGTATTCCTGCGGGGTGACCGTCAATTCGCAGGGCGCGCAGCACCGTCCCATGCCGCTCAGCGCGCAGGCGTTGGTGGGCTTGCGGGCCGAGAGCCTGGCCGTGCACTGCCGGATCGGGAACGCGTCGTACAAGGCGAGCAGCACCTGCTCGGCGGCCGCCCGGCGACGGAACGGACCGAAGTAGCTGGCGCCGTCATCGGCGATCGCCCGAACGATGGACATTCGCGGGAAGGGCTCGATGGTCAGCTTCAGCCACACCTGACGCTCGGGGAACTTCGAACGTCGGTTGTAGCGAGGGGAGTGGGCTGCGATCAGGCGCAACTCCAGTACATCCGCTTCCAGTGGGGTGCGGCAGACCGTGGTCTCCACGCCGGTGGAGATGCGCACCATCTCGTCGATGCGCGGACGGGTTTCGGCCGCGGTGAAGTAGCTGGCCACCCGTTGGCGCAGGTTGCGGCTCTTGCCGACGTAGAGCACCTGCCGGCGGACGCTCCCGTCCGGCCCGGTCAGGTCGGCCACGAACTGGTAGATGCCCGGTGCCGCAGGCAGGCCCTTGGCGAAACCGCGCTTGGCCCGGCGCTCGGGCGACACCCGACGGGTGAACTCGACCAGGTCCTCCAAGGTGCCCGCACCGAGGTTGCCGATTCGCTCGAGCAGGCCGTGCAGCACATCGACCGTGGCTCGGGCGTCGGCGAGCGCGCGATGGTTGGGCGTGGTCGTGGTGCGGAAGTACGCGGCCAGGGTGGACAGCTTCACGTTGGGCACCTCGTCGCGCAGCAGTACCTGCCGGGCCAGCGCGACAGTGTCGATCACTTCCGGGTTCGGCCAGGGGTAGCCGTGCAAGGCGCAGGCCCGTTGCAGGAAGCCCACGTCGAAGCGTGCGTTGTGGGCGACCAGCACGGTGCCGGCGGAGAACTCGAGGAAGCTCGGCAGCGCCTCGGCCAGCTTCGGCGCCCCGGCGACCATCGAGTCGGTGATGCCGGTCAATACCGCCACGATCGCGGGAATGTGGGCGTTCGGGTTCACCAAGGTCTGGAACTCCCCGAGCACCTCGCCGCCGCGCACCTTCACCGCCCCGAACTCGGTGATGCCGTCCTCGGCCGCACTGCCGGTCGTCTCCAGGTCGACCACGCAGAAGGTGACGTCGCACAGCGGACGACCCAGGTCTTCGAAGCTCGGCTGCAGCAATGTCGTGGTCACATCTCGCACGGTAGAGGCCGCCACTGACATCGCCGGTCAGCGGGTCGGCGTTTCCGCCACCACAGCGCGGCGGCGGTGATCACGTCCGCCAGAGCCACGGTACGAACCCGAGTGTCAGTGGCGACCGTCACGATGGGTCCATGGACGTACTGCATGTCGACTGCGCCACCTGCGCGGTCCGAGGCCCAGCCTGCGACGACTGTGTGATCTCGGTGCTACTCGGGCCGATGCCCCTGGGCCTCAGCCTGGACGGTCCCGAGCAGGTCGCGCTGGCCGCAATGGCTCGGTCGGGAATGCTGCCACCGCTGCGTCTGGTGCGCAGTCCACCGCCTGCTGACGACGAAGGAGTTGCTATCCGCGCCGCACTCCCTTAGCCTTTTCTCAGTTTTGTTTCAGGGGGAGGTAAGAATGCGGGCAGGGCGACACGCCAGAACTGCGCTCGCGGTGGTAGCGGCAACACTTGTCGTGGTCGCCGGGCCAGTCGTCGATCCCGCTTCAGCCACCCCAACGCCGACGCCAACGCCGAGCCCATCGGCGTCCGCTTCTCCCCAGCCGATCGCAAGCAAGATCAAGGACGCGAAGGCCGAGGTGCAGGCTCTCGAGGAGCAGGTCAGCGAGGTCGCCGAGGACTACGAGGACGCCGCGCAGGCCCTCGAAGAGGGCAAAGACCGACTCAAGTCGCTGCGCGACGACATCTCGGGCCAGCAGAAGAAGGTCGATGCCCTCGCCGAGCAGGTGCGCGCGATCGCGCTACGCCAGTTCCGCAATCGCGACGTCGACACCACCGTCCAGATCTTCACCAGCGGTGACCCGGACACCCTGCTTGATCGTCTCTCGACCGCCAGCAAGGTCGACCAGGACATGGCCGACACCCTGGCTGAGCACGAGGCCGAGCAGGCCAACCTGAACGACATGAAGAGCACCGCCGACGCCGAAGTGAGCGCATTGGCCGACCAGGAGCAGAAGCTCGCGGAGGTCAAGCAGGACCTGCAGGACAAGGCGGACGCCGCCCAGGCGCTCGTGCTGCAGCTCACCGAACAGCAGCGAGCCGAACTCGAAGCCGCTGAAGGCGGCACCTCCACGTTCGACGCGAGCGAGCTCGACAGCGCGACGGTGAACGCGAAGATCATCGCGGCGATCAAGTACGCCACCTCCAAGGTGCCGAACAGCCAGTACGTGTGGGGCGCTTCGGGTCCCAACGGTTTCGACTGCTCCGGCCTGATGCTCGCCTCGTATCGCTCGGTCGGCATCTCGCTGCCGCACTCCTCCAGGTCTCAGGCCTCGGTCGGACGCGCGGTCTCCAAGGACGAACTCAAGCCCGGCGACCTGATCTTCTGGTACCACCCGATCCACCACGTCGGCATGTACATCGGCAACGGCAAGATCGTGCATGCGCGCAACACCCGTTCCGATCTGGTGATCCAGACCCTGGCGTCCTACCCGGCCCCCTGGGCCGGCGCCCGTCGGGTGATCGGCTGAGCAAGCCCCGCTGGGCCGCCGTCCTGCTGCTCGCGGTCGTCGGCTGCGCGCCGTCCGTCGTGGCGCCGCCTGTGGTCACGAGCCCTGAGGTCACCGAGTCTGGGTTCGGCTCGCTGACCGCGTCCGGCCTTGGCACGTCCGATCGGGAACGCTGGACGCAGCGCATCGCCTCCGCCGCTGTCACCGTCCAGAATGCCGATCTCGATTCCGACTGGGACGGTCGGCTGGCAGTGGTGATCGCCACGGATTCGGCCGACTTCGCCGTCCGGACCGGGACGCCCGCCGACACCGCGTCCGCGGTGACCGCTTGCAGTGGCTCGAGTTCCGTGATCGTCGTCAACCCTGTCGTATTGGGGTCCGGGGACGAGTGGCTAACCAGCACCCTCGTTCACGAGGGCGTGCACGTCGCCACGGGTTCGGCCTGCGTGGCCCCCGGGAAGGGCATCGGGTGGGCCAACGAGGGCCTCGCTGAGTCGGTGGCAGCGGACGCTGACCCGGCCACCGCATCGCGGAACCGCACGCTGGTGCTCGCCTACCTGGCCGAGCACGGGGTACCGTCCGCCCTCCCGGAACGGCTGGACACGCTCACCGACTACGCACTGGCGCAACTGGCTGTGGATGAGCTCATCGACCACCTGGGGGAGCGATCGGACGCCTTCCTGAGGCGGGCGATCCATGACGCCGAAGCAGTCACACCTGCCGAACGCGAAAAGGTGCGCGGCTGGTATGTGGCCGCACTGCGTCAGCTGGACAGCTGAACGCGGCCGTCGGCTGGTCGAGCCTGTCGAGACCGATCCTTCGCCCCTCG
>DAORUI010000119.1:3818-9684 GCA_035433085.1 Propionicimonas sp.
TCGGCTAACCCGAGTGTTTGGCGAAGAACGCGAGCGACTCGGTGAAGATCTGTTCCTTGTCCCGGTCCATGGTGGCCACGTGGTAGCTGTTCTCGAGCACGCGCTCGGCGACGTCCTCGCTCGAGGCGTGGCTGAGCACGAACGCGGTGGAGGCGGCCGGCACCACATGGTCGGTTGCGGAGCGGAACAGCAGGATCGGGCAGATCACCAGGTCCATGCAGGCACGCACGTCGGCCCACATCTTCATCATCGAGTGCGCGGCCTTCAGCGGCGTCCGGTCGTAAGCGAACTCGTCCACCTCTGTGTCGATCAGGTCCGAACCGATGGCCTTGGCCGAGGGCAGCACCAGCTTGAGCAGGGGAATCGCGCCCATCCGGCGCATGCCGAGCACCGCGGGGTTCACCAGCACGAGGCCGGCCACCTCGTCTCGGTGCCGCTCGGCCAGGCGGAGTGCCAGCGCGCCGCCCATGCTCAGGCCGGCCACGAACACCACGTCGCACCTGCTGCGCAGTTCGAGGAAGGCTTCCTCGACCGTGTGGTACCAATCCCGCCAGCTGGTGAGGTTGAGTTCCTGCCATTCCGTGCCGTGCCCGGGCAGCCGCGGCAGCGAGACGCTGTAGCCGGCGTCCGCGGTGATCCGGGCCCACTCCAGCAACGACCAGGGCGAACCGGTGAACCCGTGACAGAACAACACGCCGATCCGGCCGCCTTCGGCGCTGAACGGCTTGGCGAAATCGCTCACCTGCATGCGCTCATCGTAGGCTGTCGGCTGTGTACTACGCGCTCTTCAAGAACGTGCTGTTCGCACCCGTCGTGCGATGGCTCTTCCGCACCACGATCGAGGGCGAGGAGAACGTCCCGCGTACCGGCGGGGTGATCCTCGCCAGTAACCATCTCGCGGCCGGCGACACGTTCGTCCTCCCGGCGATGCTGCACCGGCAACTGACCTTCCCCGCCAAGGCGGAGTTGTTCGCGGGCGACCGGGGCGTCTTCTCCAAGATGATCGCGTGGTTCCTCCGGGCCGTGGGCCAGGTACCGCTGGATCGCTCGGGCGGCCGGGTGAGCCTGGACGGGCTCGGTCCGGTGCTGCAGGTGCTGGCCGACGGCGGCATGGTTGGCATCTACCCGGAAGGCACGCGTTCGCCGGACGGGCGGCTGTACAAGGGACGCACCGGCGTCGCCCGGCTCGCGCTCGCCGCGGGCGTGCCGGTGGTGCCGGTAGCCATGGCAGACACTCAGAAAGTGAAGAAGTTCGGCATTCCGTGGATCTGGAAACCGCGCATCCGCATCGGGAAGCCCTTGGATTTCACTGCCTACGCGGGGCTGCACGATGATCGTGAAACCTTGCGATGGGTGACGGACGAGGTCATGAACGGGATCATGGAGCTCTCCGGCCAGACCTACGTTGAGGCCTACGGCACTTCGCTGAAGAGCGGCTCGCTGTCGGCCGCTGAGGCCGAGTCGCGCGTGCTGCCGCGTCCCGGCTACGGAGCCCAACCGCCGCAGTTGCCGTCCGGCGGGCTATCCTGACCCGCGTGTTGGAACCGATCCCCTCGCTGGCTGAGTTGCACGCACTAGGCGCCGCCCAGCAGCCGACCTACCCGGACGCGGACGCCGTCGCCCGGGTGCTGGCCGAGTTGCGTCGCCGTCCGCCGCTGGTGTTCGCCGGTGAGTGCGACGACCTGCGCGGCAAACTCGCCGACGTTGCGGCGGGCCGCTCATTTCTCTTGCAGGGCGGTGACTGCGCCGAGACCTTCGACACGGTGACCGCGGCCAACATCCGCGGCAAGCTGCGCGTGCTGTTGAGCATGGCGGTCGTCCTGACCTACGCCGCCCAGGTGCCGGTGCTGAAGGTGGGCCGGATCGCCGGACAGTACGCGAAGCCACGCAGCCGCGACACCGAGACCCGCGGCGCGACCACGCTGCCGGCCTACCGCGGCGACGCGGTGAACGCGCTGCCGTTCGAGCCGGCTTCGCGGGAGCCCGATCCGCAGCGCCTGCTGGAGGTCTACAACTACTCCGCGGCCACGCTGAACCTGCTGCGCGCATTCGTGAAGGGTGGCTTCGCCGACCTACGCGCCGTCCATACCTGGAACGCCGACTTCGTCCATAACTCCAACGTCGAGGAACGGTACGAAGAACTGGCCGACGAGATCAGCCGCGCGCTGGCGTTCATGGTCGCCTGCGGGGTCGACAAGGAGTCGTTCCGCACCGTCGACTTCTACTCCAGCCACGAAGCGCTGCTGCTGGAGTACGAGCACGCGCTCACCCGCATCGACTCCCGTACGGACACGCCGTACAACACGTCCGCCCACATGGTCTGGATCGGCGAGCGGACGCGGCAACTGAGTGGCGCCCACGTCGAGTACCTACGGCACCTACGCAACCCGATCGGGATCAAGCTCGGGCCGTCGGCGACTCCGTCCGAGGTGACGGCGCTGGTCGAGAAGCTGGACCCGAGCCACGAGCCCGGCCGATTGACCGTGATCAGCCGGATGGGCGCGGCGAAGGTGCGCGACGCACTGCCGCCGATCGTCGAGGCGGTCGAGCAGACCGGACGCAAGGTGGCCTGGGTGTGCGACCCCATGCACGGCAACACCTTCGAGACGTCGCTGGGCTACAAGACCAGGGCCTTCAGCCAGGTGGCCGACGAGCTCAACGGCTTCTTCGACGTGCACGAAGCTATGGGCACCTGGCCCGGCGGGGTGCACATCGAACTGACCGGCGACGACGTCACCGAGTGCGTCGGCGGGGTGGACGAGCTGGCCGAGGCCGACCTCGCCAACCGCTACGAGACGGCCTGCGACCCGCGGCTGAACCGCAATCAGTCGCTGGAACTGGCTTTCCTGATCGCCGACCGGCTCACCGACGGCCGGATTCGCCGGGTGAACCCGGTGCAGGAATACTCAGCCGAAGACTTCTAGGCCGGAGGATTCCGTGACCGAACCACAGACCGTGATCGACCTGCGCAGTGACACCCTCACCCGGCCGACCGCCGGAATGCTGGCGGCGATGGCGTCCGCGCCGGTGGGCGACGATGTCTACGCCGAGGACCCGACCGTCAACGCGTTCGAGGCGCGGGTGGCTGCGCTGCTGGGTCACGAAGCCGGACTCTTCTGCACCACAGGCTCGATGGCGAACCTGCTGGGGGTGTGGTGCCTGGTGCCGCCCGGGCAGGAGGTGGCCTGCGACGTGCGGGCGCACATCGTCAGGGCCGAACTGGGCGCGCACGCGTCCTTGCACGGCATCACGACCCGCACCTGGCAGTCGGCGGACGGGGTGGCGGACGCCTCGACGATCGGTTCACTGATCACGCCGGACGCGGGACCTTACCTGGTCTCGACCGCAGCGGTGGCTCTGGAGAACACACACAACTTCGGCGGCGGGACGATCCAGCCGTACTCGACCCTGGTGGAGATCAACCGACTGTGTCGTGACGCTGGAGTGGCCCTGCACCTGGACGGAGCGCGGCTCTGGAACGCTCACGCGGCCACCGGGGTGACGCTGGCCGACTACGGACGCCTCTTCGACACGGTCAACGTGTGTTTCTCAAAGGGGCTGGGGGCGCCGATCGGCTCGATGCTGGTGTCCTCGGCGGTCAACATCGCCAGGGCGCGGGCGCAGCGCAAGCGTCTCGGCGGCGGCTGGCGGCAGGCCGGCGTGCTGGCTGCCGCAGCGGAGTATGCCCTGGACGCACACCTGCCTCGGCTGGCCGACGACCATGTCGCGGCTAGGGCATTCGCGACGGCGGTGGCCGAATCGGCCCCTGACGCGGTGGACGCGGCCGCGGTGCAGACCAACATCGTGGTGCTCGATGCTGGGGCGATGACCGCCGCCGAGGTGATCACGGCTGCGGCGGCACGCGGCGTCCGGTTGTCGGCGGTCGGGGTGCGGACGGTTCGCGCGGTCACCCATCAGGAGATCTCGCTGGATGAGGCGCGGAGCGCCGGCCAAGCGGTCGGCGAGGTGTTGGCGGGGTGAGAGCCGCCGTCCTCGGTTCGCCGATCTCGCATTCACTGTCGCCGGTGTTGCACCGCGCCGGCTATGGCGCGCTCGGGCTGACGGATTGGACCTACGACCGCTTCGAACTGGTCGCCGACGAACTGCCGACGTTCCTGTCCGGCTTGGACGCGAGTTGGCGCGGCCTGAGCCTGACCATGCCGCTGAAAGCGGCTTGCCTCGAAGTGGCCGAAGTGGTCACCGATCGCGCCCGACGAGCCGGGGTGGGCAACACCCTGGTGCGGCTGCCTTCGAGAGGCTGGCTGGCGGACAACACCGATGTGGCCGGACTGGTCGCGGCGCTGGCTCCTGTGTGGCATCCGGGCTGGACGCGCGCCGCCATCCTGGGCGCCGGCGCGACCGCCCGCTCGGCGATCCTCGCCCTGGCCGAACTCGGCGTCCGCGAGGTAGTGATCTACGCCCGCACCCCAGCGAAGGCCGAGCCGCTGGTCGCTTGGTCGCCAGGTGAGCTGGCCGTTTCAGTACGGCCACTCGAGGCTTGGACGCGGGGCGCCGAACCCGTAGTCATCTCGACGCTCCCAGGAGGCGCCGCCGACACCCTCGCGTTCCCGCGCTCGGCCCCTGCGGAGCTTTGCGAGGAACGGCCCGACACCCCCCAACCGGTCTCTGAGGGGGCCGGCGACGAACGAGCCCACCCCCAATCGGTCCCTGTGGCGGCCGGTGAGGAATGGCCCGGCGCCCTCCAGTCGGTGGCTGAGGTGGCCGGTGAGGTGGGAGCCCACCCCCAATCGGTGGCTGAGGTGGCCGGTGAGGCGCGAGCCCACCCCCAATCGGTGGCTGAGGTGGCCGGTGAGGAATGGCCCGGCGTCCTCCAATCGGTGGCTGAGGTGGCCGGTGAGGCGCGAGCCCACCCCCAATCGGTCCCTGAGGAGGCCGGTGAGGAACGAGCCGGCCGTCACGAAGGGCCGCCGCCTGCGCCACATCTGGAGTCGGCTGGCTTGGGTGCGCGACGGCGCCCCTTCGTGACGCGCTCGCTCGTCCCTCGCGACCGCTCCTCAGGGAGCGTTTCGACGCGCTCGCTCGTCCCTCGCGAAGGCTCCTCAGGGAGCGTTTCGACGCGCTTGCTGTTCGACGCGGTCTACGCCGATTGGCCGACGCCGCTGGCCAAGGCAGCACATGCCGCCGGCTGGACAGTCGTTGGGGGCCTGGATCTTCTCGTCCATCAGGCCGCGCTGCAGTTCGAGCTCTTCACCGGCCACCAAGCCCCGATCGAAGCCATGTTCGCCGCGGGCCGAGCTGCTCTGGGGCAACCCTCATGATCGTCCTGATCGGCTTCATGGGTGCGGGCAAGTCCACGGTCGGCCGCCTGCTGGCCGCACGGCTTGGCCTGGATTTCGTGGATGCCGACGCAGTGATCGAGGCTGAGCAGGAGCTGCGCATCCCAGCCATCTTCGAGGGCTACGGCGAAGCGGGCTTCCGCCGCATCGAGGCCAAGACAATCGCGAAGCTGCTGACCGGCCCCGAGGTGGTGCTGTCGCTGGGCGGCGGCGCGCCGGCTTCGGCCGAGGTGCGGGCCGCGCTGGCCGGGCATCAGGTGGTGCTGCTCGACATCGAGTTCGAGGAGGCGTGCCGCCGTGTCGGCGGGGATAGCTCGCGTCCGATGCTGACCCGTCCGGACCTGCCCGAGATCTACGCCAACAGACAGAAGACCTACCGCGAAGCGGCCAGCGTTGTGGTACCCGCCGGTGGCCGCAAGCCCGACGAGGTCGCGGCTGCCGTGCTGGATGCGCTCTCGGCCGGTTCCGGCTCGTGATGCCTGCACCGAATTGCACTGAACTCGGCTGAGAACGGCGGCGCGCACCAGGCAACTGAGGGCGCGCCCAGTGCAATTCGATTCACCGCTGGC
>DAORUI010000120.1:0-9459 GCA_035433085.1 Propionicimonas sp.
GGTGCGGACGGGACGCGCACCCCAAGGGTGAGCGCGTGCGTCTAGCTAGGGAGCCAGGGAACTAGCAGGCAGGCATACATCGACGGGCGATCGACGGGCGCACGGTCGGCGTCATGTCACTACCCTTCGGTTGCGTTTACCCCGAGATCTGGGGCATGCGAAACAAGTTAGCGAATAATCCCCGACGTTCGCAAACCAATCTCAATAGTCGAGAAATGCGCCCTCCCCGACCGGCCCGGACGCCCCATTCGGCCACGTCCGGAGAAACCGGAGCAATGTTTGCTCAGACCGCGACGAAGTTGCTCAAAGGGCTGACACGACGGTCGCGCTGTGAGAGAATGTGCTTACAAAGTCGGCGGATCGGCCGACACTGTCTCAACGAGGAGGCAACCATGCAGGAGCTCACCGACTCCATGGTGATCACGGTCGACGGGCGACAGGTCGAAGTGGCCGGCGGCCAGACCATCCTCACCGCCGTTCAGGCCACCGGCGTGGACATTCCGGCGCTCTGCCACGACGTCCGCCTCGAACGCGCGAACGGCAACTGCGGCCTGTGCGTGGTCGAGGTCGGGGAAGACCGGCGCGAGGTCAAGAGCTGCATCACGCCGGTGAGCGCGGGCATGGTGATTCACACCCGCTCCGACACCGTCGACGCCTACCGCAAGGTACGGGTCGAGCAGCTGCTGTGCGACCACAACGCCGACTGCGAACCGCCCTGCCAGCAGACCTGTCCCGCGCACATCGACATCCAGCGTTACCTGGCTCTGGTCACCGACGGCAACTTCGAGGCCGCGGTCCGGGTGATCAAGGACCGCAACCCGTTCCCGTCCGCCTGCGGCCGGGTCTGCCCGCACTCCTGCGAGGCGCAGTGTCGGCGCAGCCTCGTGGACGCTCCGGTGGCCATCAACCATGTGAAGCGATTCGCCGCCGACTGGGACCTGGAACGTCAGCATCCCTGGGTCCCCACCCTTTCGCCGGCCACCGGAAAGCGCATCGCGGTCGTGGGCGCCGGTCCGTCCGGGCTGAGTGCGGCGTTCTACGCCGCGGCAGCCGGGCACCAGGTGACCGTCTTCGAGCGGCAACCGGAGCCGGGCGGCATGATGCGCTACGGCATTCCCGAGTACCGGCTGCCGAAGGCCGTGCTGGACGCCGAGATCGCCACCATCACCGCTCTTGGCGTGCAGTTGCAGTGCGGCAAGTCGCTGGGAACCCATCTGCGCCTTGAGGACCTACAGGCCGATTTCGACGCCGTCTACCTGGCCATCGGCTGCTGGATCCCAACTCCCATGAACATCGAAGGCGAGAACTCCGAGGGCGTCTGGACCGGGATCCGCTACCTGGAACAGGTGGCCAAGGGCAAGGATCCCGAGCCCACCGGCACCGTCGTGGTGGTGGGTGGCGGCAACACCGCGATCGACTGCGCGCGCACTGCGTTGCGCCGCGGGGCCGAGCGGGTGGTCCTGCTGTACCGGCGCACCCGCGACGAGATGCCGGCTGAGCCGCACGAGGTCACCGACGCCGAGGAAGAGGGCGTGGAGCTCCGCTTCCTGGCAGCGCCGACAGCCGTCCGGACCGAGCGCGGCGGGCTGGTGCTGCGCTGCCTGGAGATGACGCTGGGCGAGCCCGACCGCTCCGGACGCCGCCGGCCGATCCCGGTCGACGGCAGCGACTTCGAACTCCCGGCAGGGATGGTCATCGGAGCCATCGGCCAGAGCACCAACACCCAGTTCCTCTACAACGACCTGCCGGTGCGCTTGAACAACTGGGGCGACATCGAGGTGGACGGCTCCACGATGACCGCGTCCGAAGCCAAGATCTTCGCCGGCGGCGACTGCGTCACCGGTCCGGCCACCGTGATCGAGGCCGTCGCCGCCGGACGCCGGGCGGCGTGGGCGATGGACCAGTTCGTGACGAAGGGTTACGTCCGCGGCGAGCCCGCCGCCTACAACTGCAGCCGCGGCTCGTTGGAAGACCTGCCGCGGGACGAGTTCGAGTCCCGGCCGAAGCTGGTCCGCCACCCGATGCCTGCGGCGCCGGTCGCCGACCGCCTCGCCGGCTTCGGTCAGGTGGAGACCGGCTACACCGAAGCGGACGCGCGCGCCGAGGCCGCCCGGTGTCTGCGCTGCGGCTGCAAGGCGCGGTTCGTCTGCGACCTGCGCAAGGTGGCCACCAGGCAGTCGGTCGCCTACACCGAACCGCTACACCTGCGGCCACGGATCCCGATCGTCCGCGACCACCCGTTCATCATTCGCGACCACAACAAGTGCATCTCGTGCGGACGCTGCGTCGCAGCCTGCGCTGAGATCGAGGGGCCGGCCGTGCTGGCCTTCCAGTTCCGCAGCGGGCACCTCACTGTGGGCACGCACGACGGGCGCCCACTGATCGAGACCGACTGCGTCTCCTGCGGGCAGTGCGTCACCGCCTGCCCATGCGGCGCGTTGGATTACGTTCGCGAACGCCCCAGTGTCTTCGCAGCCATCAACGACCCGTCCAAGGTCGTCGTGGGTTTCGTCGCACCGGCCCCGCGGAGCGTACTGGCCGCGAAGTACGGCAAGTCGGCCACCGAGGCGTCACCGTTCGTCGCCGGGCTGATGCGGGCGATCGGCTTCGATCGCATCTTCGACTTCTCCTTCGCCGCCGACCTCACGATCATGGAGGAGACCACCGAGTTCCTGAACCGGGTCGCCACCGGCGGCGTGATGCCGCAGTTCACGTCCTGCTGTCCCGGCTGGGTGAACCTGGTGGAGAAGCGGTATCCCGAACTCATCCCGCACCTGTCCAGCTGCAAGTCACCGCAGCAGATGATGGGCGCCACCGTGAAGTCGCACTTCGCCAGTGCCTATGGCATCTCGCTGGACGACCTGTACGTGGTTTCGATCGTGCCCTGCCTGGCCAAGAAGTACGAGGCCGCCCGACCCGAGTTCGCCCCGGACGGCATCCGCGACGTCGATGCCGTGCTCACCACCACCGAGTTCATGGAAATGATGGAGATGGTCCGGCTCGATCCGGCCACCGTCACCCCGGACGCCTTCGACGAGCCCTACTCCCGGGTCACCGGGGCCGGAGTCATTTTCGGGGCATCCGGCGGCGTGGCCGAGGCCGCCCTGCGGATGGCGGTGGCGAAGCTGACCGGAGAGAAGCTCAGCGAGCGGTTGCGCTTCGAGCCGGTGGCTGGGCAACCCGGCGTCCGGGACGCCAGGATCGACGCCGGCGGTACCGAGGTCAGGGTCGCGGTCGCGTCCGGTCTGGGCAATGCCGAACCCCTGATCAAGCGGGTGATCGCCGGCGAGGACGTGGGTTACGACCTGATCGAGATCATGGCCTGCCCGGGTGGCTGCATCGACGGAGCTGGAAACCCGGCACCGGCGAAGGTTGGTGAACTCAGGGAGCGCACGGAAGTGCTGTTCTCGATCGACCGCACCAGCAAGTACCGCCGCTCGCAGGAGAATCCCGACATCCTGCGCCTCTACGACGACTTCTACGGCGAGCCGAACTCAGCGAAGGCCCACCACCTGCTGCACACCAGCTACCAGCCGTTCACCGAACAGACCGTCACCCCGGCGACGATGCCGATCAACTAGCGGGTCGGCTGGCTCCCCGGGGCCCGGACCACGCGCAGCGGGGGTCCGGCCAACCGGACGACCGTGGCCGCCACCGCTGTCGCCTGATCAGGCAGGTGGGTGACCAGAACGACCAGCCTGCCGGTGGCGTCGGCCCGAATCCGGTCGGCGGCAGCCTGCCAGGCGCCTTCGTCCAGCCCGGTGAACGGCTCATCGAGCAGCAGCAGGTCGTGCGGCGCAGCCAGCGCGCGGGCGATGGCGACGCGCCGCTTCATGCCGCCGCTCAGCTCCTCGGGGTAGCGGGACGCGTCCGAACCCAGACCCAGTGCGGCCAGTTCGGCCACCGCATCTTCGCCAGCATCAGGCGAACCGGTGGCGTTCTGCGCCGCGGTCTCCCAGGGCAGCAACCGGTCCTCCTGGAAGACCATCGCCACTCTGCGGTCGCCGACCCCGACGACACCTCCGGCAAGGGGCCGCTCGAGTCCGGCCAGCAGCCGCAGCAGGGTGGTCTTGCCGCAGCCCGACGGCCCCAGCAGCGCTACCACCCCGGTCTCGGGCAGGGCTAGATCGAAGGACCGCAACAACTCGTGGCCCGGGTGGTAGCCGAAGTCGACACCCTCAAAGCCCGGCATCTTCGCCCCGCTCCCCCGCGACCGGAACGCCGGGACGGGACGGACGCCGCTGCCAGCGGGCCAGCCAGCGGCGCAGGAGTTGCTCAAGCATCAGGCTGAGCGCCACCGCCGTGATGGTCCACGCGAAAACCGCGGGGGTGTCCAGATGCAGCTTCGCGTCCTGAAGCTCGCCGCCGATCGACAGGTCCGGCCGGCTGATCACTTCAGCCGCGATCCCCGACTTCCAGGCGAGTCCCATCCCGGTGGCGACAGCGGCGGCGAAGAACGGCAGCAGCGAGGGGATCCGGATGCGGCGCAGAGTCTGCCACCAGCCGAACCTGAAGACCGCAGCCATCTCGAGCAATTCCCGGTCCTGCGCGCGCATCCCCTGCACCATGTTGTCCCAGACCACCGGCACCACCATGGCGAAGGCGATGAACGCGGGCAACCGTCCGGTGGGTAACCAGACCAGCGCGAGGATGATGAAGGATGCGACCGGCGCTGCCCGCACTACGCGCAGGACCGGAGAGAGCAACACGTCCGCCGCCCGGAATCGCGTGGTCAGCATCGCGGCCAGGCAGCCGACCAGCACGCCGGCGATGAAACCGAGGGCGATCCGCAGCAGGGACCAGCCCGTCACCACCCAGAACTCCGCGGTGCCCAGCAGTTCCGCCAATCTGCCCAGGACAAGCGCCGGCGCCGGCACCAGAAGTTCCTGCCCCACCAGCATGCTGATCAGCTGCCAGGCCAGCAGCCAGAACAGGACGGCCGCGAGCGCGTACAGCAGTCGGCCCTGGGGCTCACTTCGCCGGGTAGTAGAAACCGGCATCAGGGATCGCTCCTCCGATGGATCTGGCGTCCGCAGCATAGAGCACCTGGAAGTAGCCCTGACTGGCTGCCCGGAGTTCCGCGCCGGCCAGGTAGGTGAGGTTCAGCCGAGGGATGGCCTGCTTGGCGACGGCGGCACTGGGAATGATCCCGAACTTCGCGCACAACTCGGCGGTGGCGTCCACCTCCGACTCCGCCGCCGCAATCGACTGCTCGTACTCCTCCAGGAATGCCGTCACCGCGTCCGGATTCCTGGCGATGAAGTCCCGGCGGGCGATCACGGCGCCGGTCAGCAACTGACTGCCGTCGGTCACCGCCTTCGCCCACTCCTTCGTCAGGTCGAGCGCGATCCGTGCCTTGGGGTTCTTCGCCTGCGCCGTGGTCACGAAGGGCTCGGGCAGCAGTGCGAGTTCGACCTGCCCGGTGGCCACGAGGGTGGCCAGTTCTTCGTGCTGACTGGAGAACACCAGCTTCACGTCGGCGCCCGGATCCAAGCCGTTGCGTCGCAGCAGAAAGCGGAGCACGTACTCCGGGTTCGAACCCTGCCCGGTGAGGTGGATGGTGCGACCCTTGAGATCGGCCATGGAGACGATCTCGTCGTCGGTCTCCAGGATCGACATCACCCCGAGGGTGTTCACCGCCAGCATTTGCACCGCACCGGAGGTCTTGGCATACAGGGCTGCGGCCAGGTTGGTGGGCACCGCAGCCACGTCCACCTCACCGTTGGCGACCTTGACAACCACTTCCTCTGGCGCCGCGGAGAGGACGAACTGGTAGTCGTTGGCGGTGGTGCCGTTCGCCTGTGCGTTCATCAGGTGGACCATGCCCACCCCCGTCGGACCCTTCAGGGCAGCTATCCGGACGGGCGGACGGGCGGCGGATGGTTGGCTAGCCGACGGTTGGGTCGCAACGGGTGCGGACGCGCAGGCGGCGAACATCGCCAGCCCGATCGCTGCCGCCGACAACCAGCCCACCAGGCCCCGAGCAGCTCTGCCCGACTTTGTCCTCACAAAGTCATCCTAAGCCAGCGAAGCATCGAGGGCCAGCCTCCTTGCGCGAGCGCCTCCCAGAGTGGGAGGCCCTCGAGGCAGGTGCTTGGCCCTCGGCGTGAAAGCAATCGGGTTAAGGCGAGCTCAGTGGTTCGGGTTCTCGATCATGGCCACCCTGCGGGCGTGCCGTCCGCCTTCGAACTCGGCGGCCAGGAAGTCGGCCACGATCTGACGGGCAAGGCCTGAGCCGACCACGCGTGCTCCGACGGCGAGGATATTGGCATTGTTGTGCTGGCGGGCCAGCCGAGCGGTGTACGGCTCGGAGCACACCACCGCTCGCGCGCCTCGGATCTTGTTGGCCGCCAGCGAGATGCCCACTCCGGTGCCGCAGACCAGTAGCCCTAGGTCGTATTCACCGCCGGCCACCAGGCGTCCGACCTTGGCCCCGTTCACGGGGTAGTCCAAAGACTCCCCGGGAGCGGGACCAAGGTCGACGACCTCGTGGCCCAGCGATCGCGCCTCATCGGCCATCTCCTGGCGGAGGTCCACCCCGGCATGGTCGGACGCGATCACGATCTTCATCTCAGCGCAGCTCTCCGGTGTCGTACTCGTCGAGCCCGACCGGCGACCCGCCGACCGACAGGTCGTAGTCGTACGGGTCGTAGGAGAGGTCGTAGGCAGCCGCCCGCGCTTCCGCGGTGGGCTCCACCCGGATGTTGCGGTACCGCTCCAGGCCGGTGCCGGCCGGGATCAGCTTGCCCAGGATGACGTTCTCCTTCAGACCGACCAGGGAGTCGGACTTCGCGTTGATGGCAGCGTCGGTGAGCACCTTGGTGGTCTCCTGGAACGATGCCGCGGAAAGCCACGACTCCGTCGCCAGCGAGGCCTTGGTGATCCCCATCAGCACCGGACGGCCCTGGGCCGGGGTACTGCCCTCGGTCACCATCTGCCGGTTCTGCGCCTCGAACGACTTCCGGTCGACAAGCTCGCCCGGCAGCATCGTGGTGTCACCCGACTCGATCACCGTGATCCGGCGAAGCATCTGCCGGATGATGATCTCGATGTGCTTGTCGTGGATCGGCGCACCCTGCGTCCGGTACACGGCCTGCACCTCTTCGACCAGGTGTTCCTGCACCTTGCGCAGGCCGGACACGCGGAGCACGTCCTGCGGGTCGGGCGTGCCGGCGTACAGCTGCTGCCCGGCCACCACATGGTCGCCGTCCCCGACGGAGTGCCGGACGCCGGTTGCGTCCTCCCACTCCAGGCGGACGCGCCGCGGCAGCGGGTACTCAAGGTCGGGCTCGCCATCGTCGCGGACGAGGACCAGCTTGCGCAGCCGCTCACCCTCCTCGATCCGCACGCGGCCCGACGCCTCAGCGATCGGCGCCTTGCCCTTGGGCTGCCGGGCCTCGAAGAGCTCGACCACACGGGGCAGACCCTGGGTGATGTCGTCGCCGGCCACACCACCGGTGTGGAAGGTACGCATCGTCAGCTGGGTGCCGGGCTCACCGATGGACTGCGCCGCGACGATACCCACCGCCTCACCGACGTCCACGAGCTTGCCGGTTGCCAGCGAACGGCCGTAGCACATCGCGCAGGTTCCGGTGGCGGCCTCGCAGGTGAGGACGGAACGCACCTTGACCTCGGTGATGCCGTTCTTCAGCAGCTTCTTGATGTTGACGTCGCCCAGGTCGACCCCGGCCTTGACCAGCACCTTCCCGGCCGCGGTGACCACATCGGTGGCCAGCGTCCGGGCGTACACCGCGGTCTCCACGTTGCGCGCCGCGACCAGCTTTCCGCCCTTGCTCTCGGCCGCGATCGCCTTGGGGAGGCCACGCTCGGTCTGGCAGTCCTCCTCGCGAATGATCACGTCCTGCGACACGTCCACCAGGCGCCGGGTGAGGTACCCGGAGTCAGCGGTGCGCAGGGCGGTGTCGGCCTGTCCCTTCCGGCCACCGTGCGTGGAGATGAAGTACTCCAGCACGCTCAGACCTTCGCGGAAGTTCGACTTGATCGGCCGGGCGATGATCTCGCCCTTCGGGTTCGCCACCAGACCGCGCATGGCTGCGATCTGGCGCATCTGGGTCATGTTCCCTCGGGCGCCGGAGTGAACCATCATGACGATCGGGTTCGACTTGGTGAAGTTGGCCTCCATCGCGGCGGTCAGCTCGGCAGTCGCGTCCGTCCACAGCTGGATCAGCTCCTGGTGGCGCTCTTCCTCGGTCACCTTGCCACGCTCGTACTGCTTGGTGATCTTGTTGGCGCGCGCCTCGTAAGCGGCCAGGATCTCCGGCTTGTTCGGCGGGGTCTGCACGTCGGAGATCGACACCGTCACGCCGGAACGCGTGGCCCACTTGAAGCCGAGCGCCTTCAGCTTGTCGAGGGTCACCGCGACCTCGACCTTCGGGTACCGCTCGGCGAGGTCGTTGACGATCTGGCCGAGCTTCTTCTTGCCCACCTCGACGTTGACGAACGGGTAGTCCGACGGCAGCGCCTCGTTGAACAGCGCCCGGCCAAGGGTGGTGTCCATCAGGATGGAGCCGTCCGGACGCAGTTCGAGCCCCGCGGGAGGAACCACGCCGGAGAGCCGGATGCGGCACGGCGAGCCGATCGCCAGTTCGTGGCGGTCGAAGGCCATGTACGCCTCGGCGACCGAGGAGAACGACCGGCCGGCTCCCGCTAGTCCCTCACGCTCGATGGTGAGGAAGTAGTGGCCGATGACCATGTCCTGGGTGGGCAGAGTGACCGGACGGCCGTCCGCGGGCTTCAGGATGTTGTTGGTGGACAGCATCAGGATGCGCGCCTCGGCCTGCGCCTCCGCGCTCAGCGGCAGGTGCACGGCCATCTGGTCGCCGTCGAAGTCGGCATTGAAGGCGGTGCAGACCAGCGGGTGCAGCTGGATCGCCTTGCCCTCGATCAACTGGGGCTCGAACGCCTGGATGCCCAACCGGTGCAGGGTAGGTGCGCGGTTCAGCAGCACCGGGTGCTCGGCGATGACCTCTTCCAGCACATCCCACACGACCGGACGCTGACGCTCGACCATGCGCTTGGCGCTCTTGATGTTCTGCGCGAGGTTCAGGTCGTCGAGCCGCTTCATGACGAACGGCTTGAACAGCTCGAGGGCCATGTTCTTGGGCAGGCCGCACTGGTGCAGCTTCAGCTGCGGGCCGACCACGATGACCGAACGGCCGGAGTAATCGACGCGCTTGCCCAGCAGGTTCTGGCGGAACCGGCCCTGCTTGCCCTTCAGCATGTCCGAGATGGACTTAAGCGGACGGTTGCCCGGGCCGGTCACCGGACGGCCGCGACGGCCGTTGTCGAACAGCGAGTCGACGGCCTCCTGGAGCATCCGCTTCTCGTTGTTGACGATGATCTCCGGCGCGCCCAGGTCGAGCAGGCGCTTGAGCCGGTTGTTGCGGTTGATCACGCGGCGGTACAGGTCGTTCAGGTCGGAGGTCGCGAAGCGGCCAC
>DAORUI010000121.1:0-9437 GCA_035433085.1 Propionicimonas sp.
ACAAAGGCCAAGTCCGACGAGCCGAGATCTTCGACCAGCTCATCACCGGCCTGGAAGACACCGAAGCCTCTTGACACCGATCACCCACATAATGCCGATGAGCGGGCGATGGCAGGGGCCGCATCGAGAGCCGGGCAGGCGATCCTCGTCCTGTTCAGGTCAGTCTTCCGTGTCGGTAGCCGGCCTGGCTTTCGGGCCCCGTAAGCAAAGGGTGATGACGCCCATTACGGCCAGCATCGCGCAGGTGACGGCGAGCGTGGGGCTTCGGTCATGGAGGATCATGTTCCACGAGGCTCGAGCGCCACCGAAGTAGCAGATTGCCGTGTAGGCAGTAGCCACGGTGGGAGCCACAGGGGCCGGGAGTAGCACATGGGCGAAGCAGGCGATGGCGAGCGAGACGCTGCAGGCCTGCACGAAGGGTGCGACGAACCATCTGTCTCCCAGAGCAACCGCTGCTGCGAGGCATACCAGGATCGTCGTGAGGATCGCCGGCAATAGGCCTAGGAGACGGGTTCCGGCCAGTGGTCGCACGGCGCACTGGGTGAGGTCTTCAGGAAGTGGCGTGCTGACGATCGCGACAACAGCGCCGACAACCAGCGCCGCACACACCAGCGCCGGTGCGACGGACGAGGTGTCCCGGTACACGCTGACACGCAAGTATGCGAGGGCAAGGGTGGTGACGAGGAGGCCGGCCGCTGCGGTGGCAGAGGCGGGAACGCTGCGGAGAACTCTCGCCCAGATCGGTACGGTCACGTGACGCCCAAAATCGCGATCCCGACCGACCCGACCGCGCACAGCGCCGCTGCTGAGAGGATCATCGCCTTATGGCGCTGGCGTGGCGCGGCGAGCCGCTGACTGGCCAGCCACGTGAGGGTGAGCGCGACTCCGAGGAGCCACATTGACTCGGCGAGGAACCAGAGCACTGAGGTGTCCTCGTCGACCGACGGACCCAGTGAGGGGAAGAGCCCCTGGGTCCATGTGTCGTCGGCGATGGCCGCCCCGAGGGCCAACCCGTAGGCGAGGACTGCTGCAACCGGAACGCTGATCGGACCGAGACCCAGTACCGCGATCAGGTGACCCA
The DNA here is from genome assembly GCA_035433085.1 of Propionicimonas sp. GTDB lineage: Bacteria > Actinomycetota > Actinomycetes > Propionibacteriales > Propionibacteriaceae > Propionicimonas. The sequence continues at coordinate 1,082 of DAORUI010000121.1, forward strand.
GCGCAGCCGCGAGCAGGATCGAGACCAGTGAGACGAGGAGACCCATCACATTGGCGTGCGCCCCGTCGGGGGTCTGCGCGAACCTGAACGAGGTCACAACCCAGTAGATGATCCAGCCACCCCCGACAGCGGCGCTGACCTCGAGGATCGGACGGAGCGACAACTGCCACGACGGCCGCGTCGAGGCAAGCAGAAGGTCGAGGGTGCCTCTCCGCCGGAGTCTTGCCGTGACGTAAGCAGCGCCTGCTGCGGCCACAACTGTTGCTGGAATGAGCCCGGTCAGCTGTCGGTCAACGAGGTCACCGAGGCTGCCCGGCCGTCCAGAGATGCGGCCTAGGAACGCGGCGAGGGACCACGAGGCCCACAACGCAGTCACTGCAGTTAGGGTGATCAGGGCCGGGCGACCGCCGACCCAAACGCGTGCCGTCATCGCTCCGCCCCAGTGAGGGTCAGGAACGCGGTCAAGTAGTCCGCCTCCGAACCAGGTGCCACTCCCGCGGTAGCGAGCATCTCGGCCGCGGTACCGCTGAAGAGCCGTCGCCCCGCGTCGATGAGAGTCAGTTCGTCGCAGACCGCGGCGACATCGTCGACCAGGTGCGTGCTCAACACGATGGTGCAGTCCGCCGCCAGCTGCCGGACCAGCTTGCGGAAGGCGAAGCGCTGCTCGGGATCCAGGCCCGCGGTGGGTTCGTCCAGAAGGACCAGCTCTGGCGTGGTGACGATCGCGCTGGCGATCCCCACACGCTTCAGCATTCCTCCAGAAAGCCCTCCGACACGGTCACCAGCGCGCCCGGCCAAGCCGACCCGGTCCAATGCCTCGTTGGCGCGTGCAGAGGCGTCGGCCTCGATAAGGCCCTTGAGCCAGCCGGCATACGTGACCTGCTGGTGCGCGGTCAGCTGCGGAAGCAGGGATGGCGCTTGTGGGGCGTACCCGATCCGGCCGCGCAAATCACGCACAGCCCTGATGGGCGCCGGAAGGGTGGTACCGAGGATGGAGAGGCTGCCGCTGGTGGGTGACAGGATTGTCGCCAGGGTGCGAAGCAGCGTGGTCTTGCCTGCTCCGTTCCTGCCGAGGAGACCGTGTACCCCGGCTCCCACTTCGACATCCATGCGGTCCAGAGCCATCCTGCGACCGACCTTCACCGATATCTGCTCAGCCTGAACCGAGTGGTTCACCCCGGCTCGCCTGACGTCACCAACGACAGCCACTCCGAGCCTCCTCAGCAGTTCATCTCGCGGCGAGAGCTAGCCGTCGGGCTCTCGCTGTTGATCTGCGCCTCGCTGTAGATCAGGTCGCCGTCCTGACAGCTGACAGTCGTGACGTGGTCGCCAGCATCACCGGTGAACCGGACGCTCTCGGTGTCCAGTACGACATCCGGCACCCCGCTTCGGTCTTCTTTCAGTCGCCCGTAGAGCGTCGCCGCCGTCACGGTTCTGCTGCAGTCGACGTAGTAGTAGGCGTCGATGGTGCTGCCTGTGAAGGCGGGCGACTGCGTGTACCGCTCGCAGTACGCCTTGGCAGCTGCGGGCATCGCCGTGGCCAGCAGAGACCCCGTCACCAAGGCGCCTACAGCCAGCGTCGAACTGATGGTCTTTCGCACATTCCCTCCCGAAAATCGCTGATGGATTATGAGTGTCGAGAAACGTCCGCCGACCCCCGCGGATGACCATAGGGCCTCCCTGCACAGTTCGCTCGTCGAAGGACGCGGTTGCTCCAACGTTGGTGTGCGGGACTCAAACAAGCGTCCGCATCTGCCGCGGATGGCAGTTTGGACGCGGACGCGAAGCATCGGATGTCGCCGTGTCCCTGAGCGTCTTCACGGCGAGGTCGCAGGCGTCCTTGCCGATGGGCGTCTTACAAAGAGTGTTACATTCGTGACATGGCTCAGACGATCACGTTCCGCCCCGACGAAGACGCCGAGCGCGCCCTGGCAGTCCTCACCGCTGACGGCACTGCAGTCTCGGCCGCTGTCCGCGCTGCCTTGATCGACGCCGCACGCGGGCGGGCACAAGAACGACTGCGTGCCGAAGCCGAAGCCCTCGCCGCGGATCCCATCGACCGGGCCGAAGCCGCTCAGGTGCTGCGGGACATGGAGACCCTGCGTGCGTGGTGACGTCCACCGACTCAAGGCGCCCCGCGGCAGCCGCGGTCACGAGCAATCCGGTCCACGTTTCGCCGTCGTCGTGCAGTCGGACTCGCTTCCGCTGTCGACCCTGATCGTGGCCCCCACCTCGACGTCATCGCGACCGGCGAGTTTCCGCCCCGAGGTGACCTTCGCGGGCCAGACGGCACGCGTGTTGGTTGAACAGGCTGCTGCGGTAGACCCCACCCGTCTTGGTGAACGCGTCGCCCACCTCGGCTTCGACGAACTGCGACAAGTTGACGCGGCCCTGCGAATCGTGCTCGAACTCTAGGACCCAGGCCGACACACATGCCGGCGATCGCCATGGGCCGCGCCTGCTGGCCCGTGCCGCATGGCCTGGAAGCCACGCTGACCGCAACAGACGCTCATCAGCGTGAGGGTCTACCGGATATGCCGCACGCCGGGCGGTCGCGGTAATGACCACGCGTCCGGAGATGTCGCCCATACGCTGCGCACATGCTTGAGATCGGCTCCCGCGCGCGCAAGCTGCCCGCGCCACCCGCGGTTGTGTGGGACTCGCTGGTGCGGCCGCACCAGCCCAGGACGCGCGAGTGGCTCGACCTTCTAGCAGATGAGACCGAACCACGGGTCCTGGACGCGGAACGGCCCGGTCGGGTGGTGTGGTCTTCCCTGTGGCCGAGCCGGCCCCGAGACGAGGTGCACTTCGAGCTGACGTCCGTCGGAAGCGAGACGCTGCTCAGGTTCACGTTGCTGACCCCGGATGACCTTCCCGACGACAGCAAGGTCGGTCACTTACGGCGCCGGCTGAATCAACTGCTGTTTGGCGACCTGCGCCTCTCATACGGCCAGTAGGACCCCGCAGGCCTTCACGGACATGCCGCGGACAGTGAACTGGCGGTCCTGCCGATGAGCCGTCGCGGCATCAATGCTCGCTTAGGGTTCTGGCGTGGACCCTTTGGACGACCTGCGAACAAAGATCGAGGCCTACGGCTGGGCGGTTCGGAACGTCTCCGACGCCGACCCCGCCAAATGCCTCTCGTACACCGTGGGCCTGACCGCGCACGGTCATCCGGAGGCCGTGATGACCGGGCTCCCGCCGAGCGTGGGAACAGCGTTCCTGAACATCGTTGGCGACATCGTCGTCCGTGAGGGAAGTCGGTTCATCGCAGGCGAGGCGACTACGGAGCTGGCAGACGGCGCAGCCATGCCAGTTATCGCGGTCTCGGACACGTCTGGGCTCGCGGCAGTGGAGGCAATCTACGGCGAGGTTCAGGCAATCCAGATTGTGTGGACGGACTCCAAAGGGCATCTTCCCTGGGAGTCCGGCTACGCAAATCCGCCTGGCTCCCAGCCGCTGCTCGGATCACCCTGACCTTTGGGAAACCATCCGCTCATGCCGCGGTGCGGGTGCCTTCAGGCGCCGAAGCCGAGGAAGACCAGAAGCCGCCTTTCGAACTCCACTAGGGCCGTTGCCTCGAGCCGTCCGATCACCGCGTGAGCGTTGCTTCGTCGGACGGTGGTGATCTTGTCGACCATCAGGAAGCTGTGCCGGTCCAAGCCGTTCCCTTCGTCAGGGATGACCGGCACCCGTAGCAGCGGCGCGTCGACGTCGTTGCTCGTGAAGGGACAGACAGTCAAGGACTCGGTCGCGTCGAACCGGTCGTCTTGGACGACCAGCGCCGGCCGGGGCTTGGTCGCATAAACGCCGCCGGCGACGGTGACGATGTCGCCGCGTCTCATTCAGCCCAGTCGTCGGAGACGGCCTCGACGAAGTCCATGTCGTCACCCGCACGGTCCGCGGCCGCCACGAGCGCTGACTGGCGATGAGCCTCGGTAGCAAAGTCCGGTGATCGCACGTCGGGAACCCAGATCTGAACAGGCCGAAGGCCCTGGGCTCGCATCCGGGCCCGGTGCGCGCTTACCCGCTCTCGCACAGTCATGACCTAATGTTACATGTAACGCCATGGCGAGGGCAACGCACCCGCGCGGACATGCCGCGTGGGGTGCGGCCGTCCTGTGGATTGGGGGCTCAGTAATGTGCGCCAGCACTGCCGTGGTCGCGGCTGCGTGATGCCCGCGTCGGCTGCTGAGCTGAGATGCCGGTACCCACGGCAATTCGCTTCTGAGGTGCCAGGTGCGCACGTTCCTCATGGGCCGGTCCGCCGGATGAGCCCTCGTCGGACCGCGGTGGCCACAGCGGCAGTGCGAGAGTAGGCGTCGAGCTTGGCGAAGATGTGCACCAAGTGGGACTTGATGGTGGCTTGGGAGACGAACAACCGGTTGGCGATCTCCTCGTTCGACAGGCCGTCGGCAACCAGCGTCAGCACCTGCGACTCCCGCGCGCTGAGGGATGTTGACGGGGCCCGCATCCGGTCCACGAGCCGGCTGGTGACGGCTGTGGCGAGGGCAGTCTGCCCGGCGGCCGCGGCGCGTACCGCCGCGATGAGCTCTTCGGGTGGGGCGTCCTTGAGCAGGTACCCGGTGGCGCCGGCCTCGACGGCGGCGATGATGTCCGCTTCGGTGTCGTAGGTGGTCAGCACGACAACTCGCGGCGGTGCGGCCAAGTTGGCGATTTGCCCGGTGGCTGCGATTCCGCCCAGGCCTGTCCCGAACTGCAGGTCCATCAGGACGACGTCGATGTCACCGGTCTGGGCCCGGGCGATGGCAGCCTCGGCGGTGGCGACCTCGTCGACCACCACGAGGTCGAGCTCGGACTCGAGAACGGCTCGCAGCCCCACGCGCACCACGGGGTGGTCGTCGGCAAGGAGCAGTCGGACGGTGGTCACCGGAGCAGCCTCGTGGCTGGTGGTGCCGTGCGGTCTGCTGCGGGCGGGGCCTGAGCGAGCCGGTCGAAGTGAGCCGACACTGCGGTGCCCTTCCCGGGTTGGGACTCCACTCTCAGAACGCCACCGAGCTCAGCGGCCCTGGCGCGCATGGAGCGCAGGCCGAAACCGCCCTGCCCGGCCGAGGCCGGGGTCGTCGGCACCTGGGCGTCGGTGTCGAACCCGGTGCCGTTGTCGACGACGTCCAGCGTCACCGCCTCGTCCATGCTGGTCAGGGTGATATCGGCACGGTCGGCTTTCGCGTGCTGGGTGACGTTGCCGAGGGCGGTCTGGGCGATGCGCAGCAGCGCGACCTCGACCTGGGTGGGTAGCGCTGGCACCTGTCCGGATTCGTGGAAGGACACCGGGATGCCCGTGCGGGTGGTCGTCGAGGCGCACAGCCGCTCGAGGGCCGCCGGCAGGGTGGACTCCACCAGGTCGGCGGGCGCCAGCGCGCGAACGAACCGGCGGGCTTCGTCCAGGTTCTCCTGCGCGGTGAGGCGGGCCTGCCCGACCAGCTCAGACGCTCTCTGCTGCCGCGCCGTGTGTGCCGGAGCCAGGGACCTGTGGGCGGCGGCCAGCAGCAGCTGAATGCTGGTCAGGCCCTGCGCGAGCGTGTCGTGGATCTCGCGAGCCAACCGTTCCCGTTCGTCCAGCACCCCGGCCCGATGCTGTGCTTGGGCAAGCTCGCCTTGGGTGCGGTCCAGCTCGATGATGAGTCGTCGGCGCTGCTCGGACTCGGCCTGCACCGCCTGGTAGCCGACCACGGTGGCGATGGCGGCAGCGGCGCCGAGTACCGGTCCGATGACCATGGCGGCAGTCGGGGTGTCCTGATGCCAGGCGAACCCGGCCACCGCCGCCACGGTCGTCACAATCACGGCTGCGAGCCCGGCTGGACGGGGCAGCAGGGACAGCAGCAGGAAGAACCATGGAAACGCCAGGTAGATGGCGTCCCCGGTCAGCACGAGCAGCCCGGCCCAGGCGGTCAGTAGCACCGCGAGCCACGCGCCGGCGGCCCGCGTCGAGGTGGCCACCGCTGTCCACCGCAGCCCGGCGGCGTAGACAACTGCGACCAAACCGGAGCAGGCCATGACCGCCCAGTCAGCAGGGGTGGACAGGGCGCTGCGCCCGGCGCCCACGATGAGCAGGACCGCGACGAGCAGGTGGACCCCCCACCGCAGCGGGACCGGTGCCTGGGTGGGTGACGCGGTGGCTGGCTGGCTCGGCGCTGGATGGGACATGTCCGGGCCACACTACGGCGGACCACAAGTGGTCGGCATCAATCGAAAGTTTGATGCTGCGGTACACCCTTCGACGCCGGCGAACTGTCCTTGGGCTCGATGCCCGAAACCGCCTGGACGGGGACCGTAGGTGGTGGCGCCGCAACCGCGACGCGACCGGTCACGGCCAGCCCTGTGCTCCACCAGCGCGCACCGCCATCGGCCAGGCCACCTAGGGAAGGAAACCATCGGCGTGTTCGTCGCCATCAGAGATCTCCGCTTCGCCAAGGGACGGTTCGCCCTGATGGGCTCCGTGGTCACCCTCATCACCCTGCTGGTGGTTCTTCTTTCCGGCCTCACCGCCGGCCTCGGGCGCGGCAACACCTCCGCCATCACCGGCCTGCCCGCGGACCACCTGGTGTTCTCCGCACCCGGCGCGGGCCAGAAGCTGGCCTTCACTGACTCCACCATCGGCCCGTCGGTGCTAGAGCAGTGGGCGCGGGTGCCCGGCGTGCGCCGAGCTGAGCCAGTCACCGTCGCCATGACCCGCGCGAGCGTGGGCGACCGAACCACCGGCGTTGCGGCCTTCGCGGTCAGGCCCGGCTCAACGCTGGCGCCCCAGGTCGGCGCCGGCGAGGTGGTGCTGTCAACCAAGGCGGCCTCGTTACTGCGGGTCTCTGCCGGACACCGCATCGACGTGTCCGGTCAGCCCGTCACCGTCGCACTCGTCTCCGGCAACGACGAGTTCTCCCACGCCCCGGTGATCTGGACGGCCACCGCGAACGCCCCACCGTCCAGCCAGCAGCCGGGTACCGCGACGTTCCTCGCCCTGAGCACCGACGACGGCGCCGACCTCGCGGCCGCCGACCAGCAACTGGGCACGCTGACCCTCACCCCACGGAAGTCGCTGTCAGCCATCGGGTCCTACACGTCCGAGAATGGTTCCCTGCAACTGATGCGGGTGCTGCTGTTCGCCATCTCCGCCCTGGTCATCGGCGCGTTCTTCACCGTCTGGACCGTGCAACGCAGCGGCGAGATCGCCATCTTGAAAGCGCTCGGCGCCTCCACCGGCTACCTGCTCAAGGACGCTCTCGGCCAAGCGCTGGCACTGCTCACCTTGGGCACCGCCCTCGGGACTGCCATCGCCGCCGGGATCGGGGCCGGCATCACCGCCCTGGCTGGCACCGCCGTGCCGTTCGAGCTGAACCTGCCCACCCTGCTGCTCCCGGCCCTCGTCATGGTCGCCCTGGGCCTCACGGGTGCGGCCGTCTCCCTGCGCACCGTCACCACAGTCGATCCCCTCTCAGCACTAGGAAGTGCCCGATGACCCTGCACCTGGACGACATCACCCTCACCTACCCCGACGGCGACCAGCGCCTGACCGCGCTCGACCGCGTCAGCCTCACCGCCGAACCCGGCACCCTGACCGCAATCGTCGGACCCTCTGGCTCGGGCAAGTCCAGCCTGCTTGCCGTGGCAGCCACCCTGATCACCCCCGACTCCGGGAGTGTCCTGCTCGACGGCCTCGACCTGGCCCAGCTCAACCGCGCCGAGACCGCCCAAGCCCGCCGCGAGCAGATCGGCATCATCTTCCAGAGCTCGAACCTGCTCGCCTCCCTCACCGCGCTCGACCAACTGCTGCTCATCGCGCACATGAACGGGACCGACGTGGACTCTGCGCGGGGCCGGGCAATGGACCTGCTTGACGCGGTCGGTCTGGCCGCCCAAGCCGACAAGCGCCCGCACCAGCTCTCCGGTGGCCAGCGGCAACGCGTCACCATCGCGCGCGGCCTGATGAACCAGCCGTCCCTGCTCCTGGTCGATGAACCAACCAGCGCCCTGGACAGTCAGCGCGGCGAAGCCATCCTGACCCTTCTGCGTCAACTGACCCTCGACCGCGACCTCACCACCCTCATGGTCACCCACAACCAAGCACACCTTGCAGGTGCTGACCGCGTCACCGAAATCGTGGACGGTGTGACCCGCCAACTCGCGACCTGGTGAGCAGCACGCCAGCCGCTGCTACCGAGCGAGCGTCAACCCGGATGGGCGATCCCTCCTGCCACTGATCGCGGGGCTGAGCTCCTGCTGCGAATCGATGAGTCGTCTCGGCGGTGGGCGGCGTTCTCGTGGGAAGCGTTGTTCAACGCGGTTGTGAGTGAGTGCTCACTCACTTATAGTGTCCGGGTGCCACCCCGTGCCCCAGCCC
>DAORUI010000122.1:0-9436 GCA_035433085.1 Propionicimonas sp.
CCCAGGTGGCCTCGGTGGACTCGGCCTCGACCATCATGATCGCGACGTCGCCGTCGGGCAGCACGCGGCCGGCCACGACCATGTCGAAGGTCGCACCCTCGACCTGCTCGACCGTCGGGAAGCCCACCCACTGGTCACCGATCAGGGCGACGCGGACGCCGCCGACCGGGCCGCTGAACGGCAGGCCGGCCAAGGTCGTCGAAGCCGAACCGGCATTGATCGCGACCACGTCGTAGAGCACGTTCGGGTTCAGCGCCATGACAGTGACGACGACCTGCACCTCGTTGCGCAGCCCCTTGACGAAGCACGGGCGCAGCGGCCGGTCGATCAGGCGACAGGCCAGAATGGCGCCTTCGGAGGGCCGGCCCTCGCGGCGGAAGAACGAACCGGGGATGCGGCCGGCGGCGTACATGCGCTCTTCCACGTCCACGGTGAGCGGGAAGAAGTCGATGGCGTCGCGCGGGTTCTTCTGCGCGGTGGTGGCCGAGAGCAGCATGGTGTCACCGTCGAGGTAGACGGTCGCACAGCCGTTGGCCTGGCGGGCGAGCAGTCCGGATTCGAAGCGAACCACATGCTTGCCCATGGCGCCGTTGTCAATCACGGCTTCGGTGAAATGAAGGTCAGGACCTTCCATTCGGATTCCTTTCGGTCTGCCCCGCCGATGTCTCGTCCGGTCTTCGATCGAAGCCCGCGGGATTCCCTGCCGGGAGCCCGAGAGCCACTACCGAGGACCAAACCAGCCGGTCGGGGCGGTGTTTTGTTGTGGATGCACGACCAGCCGGTACGGGCATCCCGTACCGGCTGGTCGTCAAGCTGAAGTCACCGACGCAGGCCGAGGCGCGCGATCAGCGAACGGTAGTGCTCAACGTCGTTCTTCATGACGTAGTTGAGCAGGCGGCGGCGCTGGCCGACCATCAGCATCAGGCCACGGCGGCTGTGGTGGTCGCCCTTGTGTTCCTTGAGGTGCTCGGTCAGATGCGCGATCCGCTTGGTGAGCAGCGCGATCTGGACATCGGGCGAACCCGTGTCGCCAGGTGCGGTCGCGTACTCTTCGATGATCTTCTTCTTCGTGTCAGCGTCCATCAGGTGCTGCTCTCCTCTCGGTTTCCCGTTGCGCGGCGCTCCCTGCACTACTGGCACGATTTCGGGTTTCGCCAGGCAACAGCCAGCGTGGACCGGATCGTTTGGGAGCTCTTGGGCGTCCGCGGCCGTCTTGACGGCGCGTCGAGTCTATCTGCTGGCCGCACTCCGCGGCGAATCGCCCTCCGGACGGGCCATTGCCGGGGTGTTCGGAGCCCAGTGGCAATACTGACCATTACGCTATCGCCCGTCGGCCCAACAGGCCCGACCCCACGGAAGGACTCTCCTCACATGCAGATCGGGATTCCCCTGGAAACCCTCAACGGCGAGACGCGGGTAGCGGCTACCCCGAAGACGGTCACCCAACTCATCAAGCTCGGCCACGAAGTGGTCGTCGAAGCGGGTGCGGGCGCCAAGTCGGCCTATCCCGATAGCGCGTATGCGGCGGCGGGAGCGACCATCGTCGATCGCGCCCGAGCCTGGGCTGCGCCGGTCGTCGCGAAGGTCAACGCCCCGAGCCTGGAAGAGATCGGCCAGCTCCCCGAAGGCGGCATGCTGATCTCCCTGATCGGCCCCGCCCGCAACCCGGAGCTGCTCGCCCAGCTGAACGAGCGAAAGCTCAGCGTCCTGGCGATGGACGCGGTCCCGCGCATCTCCCGCGCCCAGGCTTTGGACGTCCTTTCGTCGATGGCCAACATCGCGGGGTACCGCGCCGTGGTCGAGGCCGCAAACGAGTTCGGATCGTTCTTCACCGGCCAGGTCACCGCGGCCGGCAAGGTTCCTCCGGCCAAGGTCTTCGTCTCCGGTGCCGGGGTGGCCGGTCTGGCCGCGATCGGCACGGCGAAGTCGCTGGGCGCCATCGTGCGGGCCACCGACCTGCGCGCCGAGGTCGCCGAGCAGGTGCAGTCGATGGGTGGCGAGTTCATCGCCGTCCAGGCCGAGCAGCAGGTCTCCACCGACGGTTACGCCAAAGAGGCCAGCGCCGACTACGCCGCGGCCGCTGCCCAGCTCTACGCAGACCAGTGCAAGGAGGTGGACATCATCATCACCACCGCGCTGATCCCCGGAAGGCCGGCACCCCGACTGATCACCGCCGACATGGTCGCCACCATGAAGCCCGGCTCAGTGGTCGTCGACATGGCCGCCGCCAGCGGGGGCAACGTCGCCGGTTCGAAGCCGGACGAGCTAGTGGTGACCGCGAACGGCGTGAAGATCATCGGCTACACCGATCTCGCGGGTCGCCTACCCACCCAGGCCTCCCAGCTCTACGGCACGAACGTGGTGAACCTGTTCAAGCTGCTCACCCCGGCCAAGGACGGTGAAGTCACCGTCGACCTCGGTGATGTGGTGCTCCGCGGTATGACCGTCACCGACAACGGCGAACTGCTGTGGCCGCCGCCGCCGGTGCAGGTGTCCGCTGCCGCGGTCCCCGCCGTGGTCACCCCGGCCGAAGACCCGGCAGTGCGAGCGGCCCGGGAGAGCCGTGAAGCAGCCGGTCGGTCGCGCCGACGGCTGGTGATGTCGGCGATCGCAGCACTGCTGGTGATCCTGGCGATCACTTTCTCGCCGGCCAGCTTCGTCGGTGCGTTCACCGTGTTCGCGCTGGCGGTGGTCGTCGGCTTCTATGTGGTCAGCGGGGTCGCACACTCGCTGCACACCCCGCTGATGGCACAGACCAACGCCATCTCGGGCATCATCCTGGTCGGCGCGCTGCTGCAACTCGGCTCGACCAACATCGCGGTGCTGGTGATGTCCTTCATCGCCGCAACCATCGCTTCGATCAACATCTTCGGCGGTTTCCTGGTGTCCTACCGGATGCTCAGCATGTTCAAGAAGGAGGCGTGAGCATGCTGCTCCAATTCATCCAGGGCCTTTACATCGTCGCCGGCGTCCTGTTCATCCTCTCGCTGGCCGGGTTGTCCAAGCAGACCACGGCGAGGCTGGGCAACGTCGCGGGCATGATCGGCATGGCGCTCGCGCTGGTGGCCACGATCATCCATTCGCTCTACCTCTCCGACACCGAGTCCGACCGGCTTCCGGTCTGGGTGACCCTGGTGCTGATCCTCGCCGTGTTGGCGATCGGTGCGTTCCTGGGGACGCCGATCGCACGCAAGGTCGAGATGACCCAGATGCCCGAGCTGATCGCGGCCTTCCACTCCTTCGTGGGCATGGCTGCGGTGCTGGTCGGTTTCAACTCCTTCGCTGTGCCCGGCGAATCCGGTGGCGGCACGGTACACATGGTCGAGGTCGCCCTCGGCGTGCTTATCGGCGCCTACACCTTCACCGGTTCGGTGGTCGCCTACCTCAAGCTCTCGGCCAAGATGAAGTCGCAGCCGCTGATGCTGCCCGGACGCAACCTGATCAACCTGGCCGGGTTCACCGCCTTCTTCGCGCTGATGGTGTGGTTCGTCTACGCCGGCGAGCACAACGCGGCGCTGGGCTGGGTACTGATCATCGGCATCGCGCTGGTCGGCTTCGCCCTCGGCTACCACATGGTGGCCGCGATCGGCGGCGGAGACATGCCCGTCGTGGTGTCGATGCTCAACTCCTACTCCGGGTGGGCCGCTGCGGCCGCCGGCTTCATGCTGAACAACAACCTGCTGATCATCACCGGGTCCCTGGTGGGCTCCTCCGGTGCGATCCTGTCCTACATCATGTGCCGGGCGATGAACCGCTCGTTCATCTCGGTGATCCTGGGCGGCTTCGGCACCGAGGGAGGCAAGGTCAGCGCGGACGCAGGGGTCGAGGGCGAGCACCGCGAGATCGATGCGGCGACCACAGCCGAGATGCTCTGGAACGCCAGGTCGGTGATCATCACCCCCGGTTACGGCATGGCGGTGGCGAAGGCGCAGTACCCGGTGGCCGACCTCACCTCTCGGTTGCGCGCGCACGGTGTCAAGGTCCGGTTCGGCGTGCACCCGGTGGCCGGACGCCTGCCCGGGCACATGAATGTGCTCCTGGCCGAGGCGAACGTGCCCTACGACATCGTGCTGGAGATGGACGAGATCAACGACGACTTCGCCGACACCGACGTCGTCCTGGTGATCGGCGCCAACGACACGGTCAACCCGGCAGCCCTCGACGACCCGAACTCCCCCATCGCCGGCATGCCGGTGCTGGAGGTTTGGAAGGCCGACACCGTGATCGTGTTCAAGCGGTCGATGGCCACCGGCTACGCCGGCGTCCAGAACCCGCTGTTCTTCAAGGAGAACGCCCACATGCTGTTCGGCGACGCCAAGGAGCGGGTGGACGACATCCTCAAGGCACTCGGCAACTGAGGCTTCGTCAGGCTCAGCCAGCGTTGGTCTGGCTGAGCCCCGGGCTTCGTCAGGCTCAGCCAGCGTTGCTCTGGCTGAGCCCCGGGCTTCGTCAGGCTCAGCCAGCGTCCGTCTGGCTCAGCTGGGCATCTCGGTGATGTCATCCTTGCTCGGGGCCTTGATCGTGACCGGCTCGTTGTAGGCGCCCATCGTCCCGCTCATCTTGAACGGGACCTCCTCGTCGTCGGCGCTGGCAGTGGCCTCCATGGATACCTTGCGGATCAGCCAGTCACCGTCCACCCACATGTGGTAAGCGATCGAATCGCCGACGATCTGGCCGCTGCCGCCAGTTAGGTTCGGCAACGCCGAACCGTCGTAGGTGACGAGGTAGTGCTTGGTGGCGACGCCGTCAACGGATTCGTCTCCGACCACTTCGACCGATTTGATCGCATCCTTCGACTGGGCGAACGAGGACGCGATGTCGCCACTCTCCGCAGCTTGGGTGTAGGTGGATTGCTGGTCCTCCGGCACCACCATCCACTTGTCGCCCAGCACCTGCATCTGGATGTACATCTCGCCATCGACCTGGAGCATCTTGATCGCCATCCCAGCGATGTTTGCGTCCAGCGACATCAGCTTTTTCGCGGGATCGGTCTGGTCCACCACGCCCTTCGTCTTCATGGCCATTTCGGTGCCCATCGCGGTGGTGTCCATCGTGATGTCGAAGCTGTAGGTCTTCACCCCTGACATCGCGGTCGACAGCTTCGAGACGAAATCGTCGATCCCCGCGTCCCCCGCTGGAGCAGCCGCAGACGACTCAGGTGCGGACGTGGTCGCCGCCTCAGTTGAGGCCGGGGTGGTCGCTGGCGGCGCGGTGGCTGCTGCGGTGCAGCCGCTGAACAGGATGAGCGTCAGGGCGGCGCCCAGAACCCGATGAATGCTTGCCATTGCATGCCCTCCTTTGTGCTTCCCCTCTAGCAGAAGCTAAGCACAAGCGCCCCAATGCCGAGCGCAATTGGCGAATCCTCGACACTCATCCGGCTGGCAAGACACCCGCCCGGTACATTGGCGGCAGGTCGACACTGGAAACCCCTACCAGCAGATGGAGGAGCATGCCTGAGGAACCGATCACTGTGCGGCTGTGCACGACTGAGGACCTGCCGGCGCTCCAAGCGCGCGAAGCTCACCCCTTGGCCCGGATCGCACAGCGGCACTTCGACCTGCAGTCGGCCGGAGACTACTACTACGTGGTGGCGTTCCGCGGCGATCACCCGTTGGGCACCTGCTCAATGGACGCCCACCAGCACAACCCGCTGCGCCCGGAGTTGATGAACCTGTGGGTGTACCCCGACTCCCGTCGCCAAGGCGCGGCCAAGGAGATGACCCGCTTCCTTGAGGGTAAGGCAGCCGAACTCGGCTTCGTCGAGGTCTTCCTGCGGGTCGACCCGAACAACGAGGCGGCCATCCCGATGTACATCAGCCTCGACTACACCCCGACCGGCGACCACATGGTCACCGACTACGAGACCGTTGGCCCGGACGGTACGGTCACGACCACCGAAAAGACGGACGCGATCTACCGCAAGTCGCTGCTGACCCGTTAGCGCTCGACACCCACCGCGCGCAGGCGCACGTGCCTGCGTCCGCCCACCAGTTCGAGGGTGACGCCGGTGGCACGGCACTCGTAGGACGCGAGTTCGACGCGGTGCAGCAGGGCGTTCGCCGCAGCCCAGCCGATGTCGCCGGGGTGCTCACCGCGCACGCTGAGCACTGTGCCGTCAGCGAAGCGCAGATGGAAGGCGTCGTCCGCTCCGCCCTCGTGCTCGATCCGGCTCACCGGAACGCGGCGCTGCAACAGCCGGGTGAGGTTCGCCGACAGCACCGCAGGTGAACTCACCGCGTACTCGGTGGCGATCCGCTGGCCCAGCTCGGCCAGTTCGGTCAGGTCCTCAGCGCGCAGGCCCAGGCCGGCCGCCCCTGCCGGTCGCGAGTCCCGATGCCCGAACACGACTCCATTCTCCTCCGAAGACCGGGCTCGGAAAAGGTGTCAGGACTGTCGGGCAATCAGCAGGTCGCGGCATTTGGCCACGTCATCGGCCATCTGCACGACCAGCGCGTCGATGTCGGTGAACCGCACCTGACCGCGGATGCGGGCGACGAATTCGACACTGATCGGCGCGTCGTAAAGTTCCAGGTCGTCGCGGAAGAGCACGTAGGACTCGACCCGTCTCGACACCCCGTCGAACGTCGGGTTTGTGCCCACGGAGATCGCCGCCGGCCAGCGCTCCGCGTCCGAGCCGGACGGCAGCGACTCACCGTGCGCGTCCAGCCCGTCGCGACGGGTGACCCAGCCGGCGTACACACCGTCCTCCGGGCAGGCGAGGTTCTCCGGAACCGGCAGGTTGGCGGTCGGGAAGCCGAGAGTTCGTCCGCGCCGATCGCCGTGGGTGACCACGCCGCGGAAGCAGAACGGACGGCCAAGGTGCTCAGCCGCGTGCGCGACGTCGCCGACCGTGAGCGCCTGGCGGATGCGCGTCGAGCAGGTCTCCTCATCGCCGAACCGCACCAGGGGAAGGCCATCCACCTCGAACCGGCCGGCGGACAGGTCCCGCAGGGTGTCCAAAGTGCCGGCCGCCCGGTGGCCGAAGCGGAAGTTCTCCCCGACCACCACCGTGGCCGGGTCCAGCGGCAACAGCACGCGTTCCACGAAGTCGGACGGGGACCAGGTCGCGAACTCCCTGGTGAAGTCGATCACCTCGACCCGGTCGGCGCCGGCGGCGCTGAGCAGTTCGATCCTGGCCTCCAACGAGGTCAGCAGCATCGGTCCGGCATCTGGGCGCAGCACCGAGACCGGGTGCGGCCAAAAAGTCACCACGATCAGGGGTAGGCCGGGCTGCCGACGCTTCGCCTCGGCGAGTACCTCCCGATGACCGGGGTGCACGCCGTCGAAGTTGCCGATCACGACTACTGAAGAACCCACTGACGCCTTCCGTCCTATCGTTTGCGCGGCTTGGTCACCCTAGCAAGTCAGGCCAGCACGGCGACGGGTTGCGCGCCGCCGTCCGCGTTCGGGCGGTAGAGCGCCAGCAGTCGCCCCTCGTGCAACAGAGCCGTCGGGTCGGCCGGAACGCTCAGCTTCAGCGAACGTCCGAAGCCAATGTCGACGGCCTGTTCAGGGGTCACCTCGACCACGGGGAACGCCCTCCTGGCCACCTCGGCCAGATCGATCACCTGCGGCGCGCCGCCCTCGGCCAACTGCTCGCCGGTGAGGCCGACCAGATCGAGACCGAAGTCGCCCACCCGCGTCCGCCGCAAGGCGGTGAGGTGGCCGCCGCAGCCCAGCAGGTGGCCCAGATCCCGGGCCAGCGCCCGAATGTAGGTACCGGAGGAGCAGTCGACGATCACGTCCACGTCCAGGACGTCCACTTCGTCATTCGGACCCACCCCGATGCCGTCCACCGCTTCCTCGATCAAAGTGGACGGATCGGCCCCGTCCTGGTGCGAAACCGACCACTTTGTTGAAACGGAGGGCCGCACCTCGAGCACGTCGAAGCGGGAGACCGTCACCTCGCGGGCGGCCAACTGGACGTCCTCGCCGGCGCGCACGAGCGCGTAGGCGCGCTTACCGGCCACCTTGATGGCCGAGACCGCGGACGGCACCTGGCTGATCCTGCCGACGAAGCCGGCCACGGCCGTCCGCACCTGCTCCTCGGTCACCACGGCCGCACCGGAAGCAGCGGTGACCTCGCCTTCGGCGTCGTCGGTGACCGTCGACTGGCCGAGCCGGATCGTCGCGGCGTAGGTCTTGTCGTGCCCGGCCAGATGGCCCAGCAGCCGGGTCGCCCGGCCGAAGCCGACCAGCAGGACCCCCGTGGCCATCGGGTCGAGCGTGCCGGCATGGCCGACCTTGCGCGTGCCCAGCAGCCGCCGGCAGCGCGCCACCACCTGGTGGGACGTCCAACCCTGCGGCTTGTCCGCGACCACCAGTCCGTCGGCGGCGCCCGCAGGCGGGCCGTCAGGCAAGCTCGGCGTCCTCTTCTTCGGGGTGGCGATACGGATCGGCGTCGCCCGCATAGGCGGCTCCGGCAGCCTGAGCAGCCACCGCCGCGTCCTGGGCGCGGGCCTTGGCGAGCACGTCCTCCAGATGGGCCGCCTCCTCCTCCACGCCGTCCAGCACGAATGCCAGCGTGGGCGTGAACTTCATGCCCAACTGCCTACCCACGGTGGAGCGCAGCAGTCCCGTGGCCGAGGCCAGGGCGATCGCCGACTCGGCGCGGGCGTCCGCGTCACCCAGCACCGTGTAGAAGATGGTCGCATCGCGGCCGTCGCCGGTGATTCGCACGTCAGTGACTGTGACGAAGCCCAGGCGCGGATCCTTGATCCGGCGCTGCAGCATCTCGGCGACGATGAACTTGATCTGCTCCGCGACCTTCGCGAACCGGGGATTACTCATCGGTGCTCCTTTCCAGATAGACCGAACCCGGACCCCCGGAAACGGGAGACCGGGCTCGGCAAAGCCAAACTTCAGTCGCGCGGCTTCTCGACCATCTCGAAGGTCTCGATGATGTCGTCGATCCGGATGTCGGAGAAGTTCGACAGCGTCATGCCGCACTCGAACCCTTCGCGCACCTCGGTCGCGTCGTCCTTCTCCCTGCGCAGCGACGCGATGGAGGTCTCGGCGACCACCACACCGTCACGCAGCAACCGGGCCTTCGCGTTGCGCCGGATCGTGCCGTCGATGACCATGCAGCCCGCGATGACACCGATCTTGGACGACCGGAAGATCTCCCGGATCTGCGCCTGCCCGCGGACCTTCTCCTCGAAGATCGGCTTCAGCATGCCCTTCAGTGCCGCCTCGACCTCGTCGATCGCGGAGTAGATCACCGAGTAGTAGCGGACGTCGACGCCCTCGGCATCGGCCAGCTGGGTGGCCTTGCCCTGGGCCCGGACGTTGAAGCCGATGATCACGGCGTCCGAGGCTGCGGCCAGCGAGACGTTGGTCTCGGTGATCGCGCCCACGCCGCGGTCGATGACCCGCAGGTCGACCTCGTCGCCGACGTCGATCTGCAGCAGCGCGTCCTCCAGCGCCTCGACCGCAC
>DAORUI010000123.1:0-9435 GCA_035433085.1 Propionicimonas sp.
GAGACCAAGTCCGACGCGTCCCACCGCAGCATCGGACTCCCCGAAGAACTAGTCGAACTGCTGAAGGCCCACCAAGAGCACCAGCTCGACGCCAGGACCTGGGCGGGCGACCGGTGGGAGGAAGGCGACTGGGTCTTCACAGACCACCGCGGACGCCCGCTGAACAACAACAGCGACTACCACCGCTGGAAGGCGCTCATCTCCACCGCAGGCGTACGCGACGCCCGACTGCACGACGCCCGGCACACCGCCGCGACCACCCTGCTCCTGCTCGGAGTCTCCGAGCGCGCCGTGATCGACATCATGGGCTGGTCCACCGGCAAGATGACGCTGCTCTACCAGCACATCACCGACGACGTTCGCAAAGACGTCGCCAGCAAGGTCGGCACCTTCATCTGGGGCGGACCCGACACCTGAGCTGTGAGGTCCGTAGTCGCCGCCGAACGGACGCGAACAGCCCCGGACAGACCAGCCCCGAAACTGCCGTGCTGGACACCAACTGAGACAAAAACTGAGACAAAAGCGGAAAACGCCCCATCACGCGAACTTCGCGTAGGAGCGTTTCCCCTAGTCAAGTGGCGGAGGATACGAGATTCGAACTCGTGAGGGCGTGAACCCAACCCGCTTTCCAAGCGAGCGCCATAGGCCTCTAGGCGAATCCTCCGCCGGTTACGATACCGGGTTCGTCGGGCAGAACTCCAACTAGCGACGGACGGCGCCGCGTCACGTCCCAGCACGGGCCAGGGTGGCCCCCAGAATGCTCACTCGCCCGGGCGGTAGCTGGCGCGGGTCCCGTCCGCCGTCGTGTACTCGATCGACGTCAGCCCGCCGTCCATCCTCGCCGGCTCAGCGCTCGTCGGCAGCCGGGCGCTCACCACGAACACGTCCCGGTCCCCGAGCCGCACGGTCGACACCGACTTCTCCGTTGCCTCTTCGCGCCAGATGAACTCCGCGTCAGTGGCCCCCTTCGGCAGCACGCCCAAGCCGGACGCGTCCCAATGATCCGCCGCCTCCGACGTACTCAAGCCGGCGTGGAAACTCACCCGGGGGTACTGGCGCACCTCGACCCGCAGGTCGCCGCCGACCTCGTCGTGGTACCTCAACCCAGGGCCTTCCGGCTCCAGATAGACCACGCCCTTCGCCTTACCCACGCTCACCTCAGTACTCACCACCGACAACCCAGCGCTGTCGTGCAGTCTTCCCCTCGCGTCAGCCCACACCACCCCGGCCGCGTCGGCCGCGCTCGTGCCCTCCTCCGGAAACGCCATCACGAACGCCGTCGCCTCGCCGACCTCCCCGGACTCGCCCAACGCACCAGTCTCCACCCAGCCGCCTGCGCCGGCCACCGCGAACGGACGCACGTCGACCCACGTCGCGTCCCCACCGATCACCCCGACCAGCACCTCCGGCAACAACGCCGTCGTCGTGACCCCACCAGCCTCAACGTCGACCACCTTCACCGTCCGCTCGCCCGCCACCGTGATCACCGTCAACTCGTAACGACCATCACCCTGCGGCGAGACCTCCACTCGAGCCGGCATCCCCGGCTCAACTGCCGGCTGCGCAGTCACCTCGCCCTCGTCAGTGTGCGTCACAGACTTCATCGTGAACTGGGGGAGCACATCAAAACTCACCACGTTCAGCGCCACAGTCGGCACGGTCGGCACCGTCGGTGCCGGCGCCGGGGATGCCGCAATAGTTGCGCCCACATCCGGCGCGCCAGTGCTCAACCGTCCGCCCAGCCCCCAGGTCAGCAGTCCCACCGCAGCGGTTGCCGCCAACCCGACACTCGCCGTCCGGACAACCCTCCTCGATCGATCCCTCCGACCAGCCGCCACGATTGCGTCCGCGTCCACCTCCACCGCGAAGTCCGTAGCTCGCAGCAGGTCCTCCCGCAGCCGCTCCTCCAGTTGATTCATGACCGCCCACCCTCCTCAACCGTCACGTACAGACTCCGCAGAGTCCCTAGACCGCGCGACGTCGCCGACTTCACCGCGCCCACGCTGATCCCCAGCACCTGCGCCGTGCCCGCCTCCGTCAGGTCGCCGAAATACCTCATCACGATCACCTTCCGCTGCTGCGCCGGCAGCTTCGCCAGCATCCGCACCACCTCGTCGCGGTCGTCCACCCTTGCCATCGCATCCGCCGGGTCGACCCGTTCGACCTCCCACCTCGGCTCTGCCGGACGCCGCCGCCAGCGGTCGATGTTCACGTTCACTAGAACCCGCCGCGCGTACGCTCCGGCCTCCTGCGTGCGGACGCTTCCCCACGCCCGGTACGTCCTCACCAACGCCTCCTGCACCAGGTCGCGCGCAATCTCCCGATCACCGGTCAACAGATACGCCGTCCGGGTCAGCCCCGCGGACGCTTGCTGGACGAACGCAGCGAACTCCGCATCGCGCCTGCGTCGCGTGGCTGAACTGAACATCGAGGCTCCCGTCCCTTCATCCTTAGCTACGCACGCGTGCCACGGAAGGTTGCCTCGCCCGAACTACGGACGGAACGTCACACGTTCGCCGACCGCATCTCGGTACTCGATCGCGCGAATCGGGCTGCCCATCTCGTCATCGGTCTCACACAGCACCAGATACACCAGTTGCCCCTCAGCCCCGATCCGGTCGCCGGCCACCCCGCATGTCACCGCACCGGTATCCACTTCGATGCCCTCCTGGCTGCCCTCCGGCAGCACCACGTACGAGTAACTCTCATAGTGCTCGTAGCCTGAGTGGGCTCGCGAACCCTGCCCGCCGCCCACCTCGATCAGGTTCTCGGCAGATACCTGGGACAGGTCACTGCACGCGAGATCCGAGTAGTCGTCGTGCCTCTCGCCACCACAAGCCATCGTCCGGTCCGCATCCCGAACGAAGGAGAACTCGCGTCCCGACAAGCTGATGGTTGCCGTCGGCACCGTCGTGCCCACCGCGTCCCGCACCACTGCATCCGCATCCATCCACAGCAAACCGCCCAACTCCGCCGTCTCGCTCTCCGCCTCGAGCAACACTGCCCACGCCCCCGCGTCCGGCACCGGACGGACGTCCGCAGCCGCCAGCCCGCCACCGGCTCTCGCACCCTCAACCCAAGCTGGCTCCTCCGCGAACACCATCGCCCACACCTGCCCGCTCACCTTCACCAGCAGCGGACGCGTCCCCGTCGCCACGCCCCCCGACTCGACGTGGCCGCCCTCCGCGTCCACGCTCGTGACGACAGCTCTGACCCCTTCGGCGGCCTCCTGCGTCCGAAACTGGATCGCGCGCAACCCGTAGTCCGGCATCTCTTCGCGGTCGGCAAGCACGATCTGAAGCGAACCGTGTCCGCTCGGCTCCCCGGTTGCGGACGCCGTCGGCGTTCCCGGGCTCACCTCCACACTCGCGGACGGCACCGGCGCCGGCGTAGCGATCACCGCTGCGCCACCACGACCCCCACCCAACAGGCCGGCCAGCGGCGCAGCCACCACCAGCACCGCTGCTACGCCAGCCAGCCCACCGATCCAGCGCCGCCTTCGCAGTCGATTCCCAGCCATCACCGCCAGGTGCGCATCCGACCCGGCCGCCATCGGCTCCGCAAGCCGCCACAACTCGTCCCGCAGTCGATCCTCAAGCTGGTTCATCGTCGTTCCTCCTCTGCAACGGCCAACACCAGGCGGAGCTTCGCGATCCCCCGCGAACAGGACGACTTCACCGCACCCACGCTGATCCCCAGGGTCACAGCCACGTCCGCCTCGGACAGATCGTTGAAGTAGCGCAACACGATCACCCTCCGTTGCTGCGGTGACAGCTCCACCAGCAGCCGAGCGACCTCGTCCCGGTCGTCCACTCGCCGCTCCGGATCGCCGACGGACGCGAACTCGAACTCACCGATCGGCACAGCCGTCGTCCTGCGACGCCGATCGATGTTCAGGTTCACCAGGACCCGCTGCGCATAGCCCCGAGCATCCTCGCGCCGCACCCGCCACCAAGCGGCGTACGTCCGCGCGAACGTCTCTTGCACCAACTCGCGAGCCAGGTCGGCATCCCCGCAGATCAGGAACGCGGTACGACTCAGATAGCGGTCGGCCGAGATCACGAAATCTGTGAACTCGGCGTTCCGCCCAGCGGTCGTGCGACCAAGCATCGGTGCCTCCTGACGAACCTTCACCGAACTCCTACGTCTGGAGCCCCGGTTAGGTTGTCACCCGAGCCCGACTATGCCGGATCGGTCACCTCCCGGCCGTCCGCTGTGGTGTACGTCACCGACTTGACTATGCCGTTGATCGAATCGGCGCTGCCCGGCATCACCACCAACAACCGGTCGGCCAGGTCGACCAGCGCCACCTTCGTCGACTCCGCCAGTTGAGCTTCTGGGTTCTGCGCGCCGGGCGGCAGCAGGCAGAACACTGTCGACTCCCACGATCCCTTGAGTTCCTGGCCGGAGAAGTAGCAGCGCGTCCGCTTCGAAGCCTCGGACGCAGCGAAGCGGAACCCAAAGCCGTCCGAATCGGCATACCCGAACGTGTCGAGCCCTTCGTCAAGGTAGGCGGTGCCAGACCGGCCGGCCACACTCACCGTGGCAGACGTGATCTCCCTGCCGACCCCCACTCGCACCGCACCGTCGAGCCCCTGCCACACCACATTCGGCAGGGTGATCGGCTCGCCCTGGCTCGGCGGAAAGACCAGCAGGTATACCGTCACGTCCAGGGCGGGCAACTCCCGTTGCGCCACCTGTGCACCCGCAGCACCGCCGATGGGCACCACCCAGCGTGCGACCTCATCGATCAAACCCACCTCTATCGAGGTGCCGTCGTCCAGACCCATGGACACCTGGCTGATCGCGTCATCCCCTGCCCCGGTCGACGTGCTGAACTGCGGAAGGCCCGACGCATCGAACACGGTCAACGCCGCGTCGACCTCCGCTCCCGAGCGGCTCACCTCAGCCACCAGCGACGCGTACCGCTCGGGCACTTCGTAGTCGGTCAGGTCGAAGCTGACCCTCGCCCGTCCATCCACCACCACGGGCGTGGACGCGGGCGCAGCCGGCACCGCCGGCCCCTCGAGCGTGCGACCGATCGCCAGCGAGTAGGACGCCATCCCGACCACCAACGCCGCGGCGACGGTCCCGATCGTCCACAAGACCCTTCGCTGCGTCCGCACGCCTTTCGCGATCTCCAGCACGTCGTCCGCGTCCACACCCAAGTCGAGCTGACCAGTTCGCACTCCATGCAGCCCCGAGCGAACCCGCTCCTCGATGTCATTCATCGCGGTTCCCTTCCCGATGGGGTGTACGTCGAACGCAACGCAGCCAACCCTCGCGATGTCGCCGACTTCACCGACCCGACACTGATCCCCAAGCACTCGGCCGCGGCCACCTCGGACAGGTCCTCGAAGTAGCGCAGCACGATCACCTTCCGCTGCTGCTCCGGCAACCCGGCCAGCATTCGCACCAACTCGTCCCGGTCGTCCACCTCAGCCTCGGCATTGCGCCGCTCCGGCCGGTCGTAGTCGTCGGTCGGAATCGCCGGACGCCGCCGCCACCGGTCGATGTTCAGGTTCACCAGCGTCCTTCGGGCGTAGGCCGCCGCCTCGCCGCGGCGCACCCGTGGCCATGCCAGGTAGGTCTTGACCAGCGCTTCCTGAAGCAGTTCGGCCGCCGCGTCCTTCTCGCCGGTGAGCAGGTAGGCCGTCCATGACAGCGAGCCGGACGCCGAGCGCACGAACTTCGTGAACTCTTCGTCCCTACCGCGGGTGGACGATCCGAACATCTACGCGCCTCTCAAGGTGTGCTCATCAGGCCATACGCAGATCGTGGCCGTTTGGTTGCTCGCCTGTAGCGATTCGCACCGCCGATCGCCGAAATGGGCGGCCAGTTTCGGGCCAGAATCGGCATCCATCGCGCAAATCGTTCGCCCATGCCAAGCTGGGCCCATGCGGGTTGCCCTTGCCCAGTTGATCGCGAGCACCGATCCGAGCGTGAACCTCGACCAGGTGCGCGAGCGGATCGAGCAGGCAGCCGCGGCCGGCGCCGACCTCGTCGTCTTCCCCGAAGCCACAATGTGTTCCTTCGTCCGACCGCGTGCCGACGCCGCCGAGCCGCTCGACGGGCCCTGGGCGAATGCGGTCCGCGAGGCAGCGACGGCCGCGAACCTGACGGTGGTCGTCGGCATGTTCACCACCACCGACACCGACCTGGTCGCCAACACCCTCCTGGTCACCGGCGCCACCGAGACCCACTACGACAAGCTTCACCTGTTCGACGCCCTCGGCTACGCCGAGTCCCGCCAGATCCGCGCCGGCGACCACCCCATCCACTTCGAACTTGGCGGCCACCGCATCGGCTTGGCCACCTGCTACGACGTCCGCTTTCCCGCCCTTTTCACCCACCTCGCCAGGCAGGGGGCCGCGCTCATCCTCGTCCCCTCGTCGTGGGCGCCGGGGCCTCGCAAGTTGCACCAATGGCGCACGCTCGTCACGGCCCGCGCCATGGACGCCACCGCCTTCGTCGTCGCTGTCGACCAGGCTCTGTCCCCCGAATCCCCGGACGGGCGGACGCCCACCGGCGTCGGCCACTCGATGGTCGTCGATCCGTACGGAACTGTCCTCCTCGAACTCGGCGACGGCCCTGAACTGGCCGTCATCGACCTCGACCCGGCTGATGTCGATGACGTCCGCCACCGGCTCCCCGTCCTCGCGCACGCCCGCAGCTTCAACTGAACCGAGGCGCTCATGCCACCCGAAGACCTGCCCGAGACACCCTCCCCGGAACCGACCGACGAACCCGCCGACGCGGCCCCGCCTGCGCCCAAGCACCGCCGCCGGTGGCCCTGGATCACCCTCGCCAGCGTTCTTGCCCTTCTGATCGCAGGCGCCATCACCGGCTACCTCGTCTACCAGGACGGCATGCGCGCACGCGACGCATTGCAGGTCGCGGCCAGCGCTCTACCGCAGGTGGCCGAGCAGATCCGCAATGACCCTGAGCAGGCGGACGTCTCCATCGACGCAGTGCAGGAAGCAGCCCACGTCGCCGCCGCGGCCACGGCCGGCTCCCACTGGACGATCGCCGGCTGGCTGCCCTGGATCGGCGACAACACGCGAGCCATGCAGACGATCACCTCGGCAGTCGACCGCATCGCCACCGAGGTGTTGCCGCAACTGCCCGCCGTCGTGCACACCGTCACCCCCGATCGACTCGCCCCGAAGGACGGCAAACTCAACCTCGCCCCGCTGCTGGAGGTGCGCGACGGCGTCGTGGCTGCCGATCGCGTGGTCGGCCAAGCCTTCACCGACGTCTCGGCCATTCCCCGCGGAAACCTCATCGCCCAGCTGGCGGACGCGACCGATCGCCTCCAAGCCGAACTCGCCGAGGCCCGCGAACTGACCTCGGCCGCCTCCAGCGCCGTGCAACTGCTACCGGCGATGCTCGGCGCGGACGGTCCTCGCAACTGGTTGCTGCTCGCCCAGAACAACGCCGAGTTGCGCTCGACCGGCGGCATCCCCGGCGCCGCGATCCTGCTGCACGCGGACGCGGGCAAGCTGGGCATCGTCAAGCAACGCTCCTCGGGCGATTTCGGACCCTACAAGCAGCCGATTCTCCCACTCACTGACGACGAACTACGCCTGTTCGGAGTGCACCTCGGCCTCTTCCTTCAGGACGTGAACCTGACTCCCGACTTTCCTCGTACCGGCGAACTCGTCCGCGCAATGTGGGCAGAAGCGGACGGCGGCGACGTCCAGAACGTGCTGTCGCTCGACCCGGTGGCGCTGCAGACCATGCTCCGTGCGACCGGGCCGGTCGAGTTCACCGACCCGAACGGCGCGAAGATCACCCTCACCTCTGAGAACACAGCCAGCTTCCTGATGTCCGAGGTCTACGCCAAGTACGGTTCGCCAGAGGTGCAGGACGCGGTGTTCGCGTTAGCCGCGCGGGCGGTGCTGAAACAGCTGATGTCCGGGGACGCGGACGCCGGCGCCCTGCTCGGCGCCTTCACTGAGGTCGTCGACCGAGGGCGTCTGCTGGTCTGGTCGGCGAACCCCGCCGAGCAGGCCCTGCTGGAGGCTGCCGGGGTCTCGGGTGCGTTGCGCGGTTCGATCGCCGCGGACGAGGCCGTCGCGCCCGTGGTCGGGGTATTCCTCAACCTCACCACCGCTTCCAAGATGGGCTACTACCTCGACACGACCGCCGAGGTCTCGCCCGCGACCACCAACCCAGATGGCCGTCAGGAGTTCGACGTCCGCGTCCGCATCACCTCGACGCTCAAACCCGGCCAAGCCGAACATCTGCCCGCCCACGTCATCGAGGGCAACGCGCTGGACGGCACGAATCGCCTCAACCTGTTCGTCTACGCCCCAACCGAGGGCACGATCACGCCTGGCACGGACCAGCCGGCCGGCTTCGTGAGCCAGCACAACGGCCTGGGAGTGGCCGCCCAGACAGTGACGATCGCCCCGGCCAAGACCGAGGAACTCACCTTCCACATCGTCAGCGGTCCCGACCAGACCGCCGAGCCCCGACTCCGCATCACCCCAGGCGCCCGCAACACCTGACCCCCGAGGGCCCCTGACTGCAATTCGAGTCAGCAGTCTGACCTACAACCCGGATTCCCCAGTGACACCTGGGTGGCGAGGTGTAGTCTGATCTTGCGGCCAAGGTCGGGGGGATGTTGGCCACGCAATGCAGAGTTCTGCAGCTTGGGGGGAGCAAAATGAATCTGCGCACACTTGGAATCGCCATCGCCGCTTCGGCCGTGATCTTCGCGTTCCCTGCTGCTGCCTACGCCGAGAACGACGTGACTGAACCGCCGGTGGATTACACCCCGCGCGAACTCTGCGCCATCTCGGCCAACCCGTCCAGCCTTCAGGCCGGCGGGACGACACAAATCAGCCTGATCGATGCACCGAACGAGGATTCTGACCTCAGCGTCACCTCGGCGGACGCCACTATCCCGAACAGCGCCATCCAGATCGCCGGCAAACAGACCGCCGTGAAGAAGGCTGACGCTGACGGCAAAGTCTCCTTCACCGTGACTCTGACCGAGCCGGGCGACTACATCCTCGATGCTTCCATGGTCACCGGCCAGTTCTGCGGGCTCACCGTCAAGGTCTCACCCAAGGACAAGGAGACCGTCGTCGACGACGCAGAGGACGAGGACACCGCTCCGGCCAAGGCGAACGCCGCTGCGGCCGTTCTGGCCAACACCGGCGCGACCACCCTGCCCTACGTAGCAGCCGCCGCGGCGCTCGTCGGAGCCGGCGCAGTCGCTGTCGCAGCTTCGAGGCGTCGCAGGAACAACAGCTGAATCAGTTCACGACCAGGGCGGCGACAGTGCTCGCCGCCTTAGTCGCGCTCGCAGGGTGCGCCTCCGGGCCGGCAGCCTCGCCGAGTGGCTCGACGATCCACGTGGCCGCCAGAAGCGCGTCCGCGGTCCTCGAGCCGTCGGCCTATGCGGACGCCATCCTCACCGAGACC
>DAORUI010000124.1:0-9321 GCA_035433085.1 Propionicimonas sp.
TGTCCATCAGGCGTCCGGCCTTGGCGAAGCCCACACGCAGCTTGCGCTGCAGCATCGACGTGGAGCCGAGCTGCAGGTTCACGACCAGCTGTGCCGCCTCGAGCACCAGCTCCAGGTCGTCGCCGATGTCCTCGGCGACCGTCCGGGATGACTCGGCCGGCGCAACCATGTCCTCGCGGTACTGCGGGGCCATCTGCTCGGTGACCATTTTGACGACCGAGCGGATCTCGGCTTCGGTCACCCAGGCGCCCTGCACGCGAAGCGGCTTGCTCTGCCCCATCGGCAGGAAGAGCGCGTCGCCCTGGCCGACCAGCTTCTCCGCGCCGGGGGTATCCAGGATCACCCGGGAGTCGGTCATGGACGAGGTCGCGAACGCCAGGCGCGACGGCACGTTGGCCTTGATCAGGCCGGTCACGACGTCGGTGGACGGACGTTGGGTGGCCAGAACCAGGTGGATGCCGGCGGCTCGCGCCAGCTGGGTGATGCGGACGATCGAGTCCTCCACGTCGCGAGGAGCGACCATCATCAGGTCAGCCAACTCATCCACGATCACGAGCAGGTAGGGGTAGGGCGCGAGGATGCGTTCCGAACCCGGCGGAAGCTTCACCTGGTCGGCGCGCACGGCCTTGTTGAAGTCGTCGACGTGCCGGAAGCCGAATGCGGCGAGGTCGTCGTAGCGCTGGTCCATCTCGCGGACCACCCATTGCAGCGCCTCGGCGGCCTTCTTCGGGCTGGTGATGATCGGCGTGACAAGGTGGGGAATGCCCTCGTAGTGGGTGAGTTCGACCCGCTTGGGGTCGACCAGCAGCATGCGCACCTCGTCGGGCGTGGCCCGCATCATGATCGAAGTGATCAGGGAATTCACGAAGCTCGACTTGCCCGAACCGGTGGCGCCGGCCACCAGCAGGTGCGGCATCTTGGCCATGTTGGCCACCACGTAGCCACCTTCGACGTCCTTCCCGAGGGCCACGGTCATCGGGTGGTGGTCGTTACGGGCGCGGTTGGAACGCAGGACGTCGCCGAGGGAGACGATCTCTTTGTCGGCGTTGGGGATCTCGATACCGATGGCCGACTTGCCCGGGATTGGCGACAGGATGCGCACATCGGCGGACGCGACCGCGTAGGCGATGTTCTTGCCGAGAGCGGTGACCTTCTCGACCTTGACTGCGTTGCCGAGTTCGACCTCGTAGCGGGTGACCGTCGGCCCGCGGGTGTAACCGGTGACGTTGGCGTCGATCTCGAACTGCCGCAGCACCTCGCTGAGGCTGTGCACCACTTCGTCGCTCGCCTGACTACGTGCTTTGGGCACCGAACCCGGTTTGAGCAGGTTCGCGTCCGGGAGTGCGTAGACGACGTCGGAACTGATCGGCGGCTGCTCGGCCCGCAGCGGACCCGAGGACATCACCGGTACCTCGAGCGGTGGCTGGACAGCCTTGGGCCTAGGCGTGGCGGCGGGCTTGGCAATTGGCTCGGTGACTGCGTCGTCGATCTCGAGGTCCGGTTCATCGACAAGCGGTGTGTCGAACGCGCGGTGGGCTGCCCCGTAGGCGATCTCCGGCTTCTCCGGACGCTTCAACCGCTCGCGGGTCGCGGCGAACCTCGCCTTGAGCTCGCCCATCGGTATGCCAAGGATGACCAGGATGCCGAAGGCCGTGACCAGCACCAGGAGCGGGACGGCCAGCCATACGCTGAGCAGGTCGACCGTCAGCGAGGACGAGATGAAGCCGAGGAAGCCGCCGGCCTGGCGCACCAGACCCGGCTGCGAGCCTCGCGGCAGGCCCTTGGCGATGTGGATCAGACCGAGGATGCCGAACATCGCCGCCGCCCAGCCGACAGCCTGCCGTCCGGCCGTGCCGTGGCGTTCGGGGTGGCGCCACGTGCGCCAGGCCATGCCGAAGCAGATCACCGGCACCACGTAGGCGAACGAGCCGACGAGCGTGGCCACCCCGGCCTGAACCCAACTTCCGACCATCCCGGGCAGACCTACCCAGAACTCGGCGGCGACCACCAGGCCGAGCAGCAGGAGGGTGAACGCCGAGCCGTCGTGCCGCTGTTCGGGTTCGAGTACCACCTTGGGGCCGATGCCCCGGGCAGCACTGCCGAACATGGTGGCGAGGCCACGCCAGGTGGCTGAGATGCCTCGGCCGAGGCCGGCCATGAACCGGGCGAAGCCGGACGGCTGCGGCTGCTTGGGCGCAGGCTTGCGGGTGCTGCTCGGTTTGCTTCCGGTGCTCCGGCTGGAGGCGCTTGGGCGCGAGGACGCGCTGCTGCGGCTCCGCGAAGGGGAAGACGCGCGGGTCGCCATGCCAGACAGGTTAGGTGAAGGCGCCGCCAAATCGCAGACCCCACGCCGGAGGGGGCCGTGACGTCGATGGCCACCATTCACCGCGAGAGCCTGCAGTTTCGTCGAGCGCCAGGCCGTAGGAACAGGCCCGTGACCGAAACGGAGGCCGTCGATGACGAAGGGTGGCTCTCGGTGGGTCGAGGGAACCCAGGGAACCGCTTGGCGTCGTCGCTTCGGTTCAGGTGAAGTGCTGCCAGCCCTGCGTCGGGCCGGTCCAGGGTTGGCCGTCCACCAGCACTTCGGGGTCGCCGGCGCGGACGCGTCCGATCACGCGCCAGCCTGGCGGCACCGCTTCGGGCTCGAAGGTGGCGGCCAACGCGTGATCGTCGCCGCCGGTCAGCTGGAACACCAGCGGGTCGCCGCCGCCGATCGCTGCGGCCACGGCCTTCTGTGGTTCGGCGACCTCCAGCAGGTCGGTGTGCACGTCGATCGTCACTCCGGACGCGCGCGCGACATGCCCCAGGTCGGCCAGGAGCCCGTCCGAAACATCGATCATCGACGTGGCGCCGGCCTCGACTGCAACTCGACCCTCGCCGTAGGGCGGCTCGGGCACCCGGTGGGCCAGCACCACCGCACGCGGCGAGCGAAAGCCACGGCCCAGCACGGCCAAGCCGGCCGCCGCCCAACCCAGGCGTCCGGCAACGGCGAGCACCTGTCCCGGACGCGCACCCGCCCGGGTCACCGGCTGATTGCCGGCTAGATCGGCCAGCACAGTCGCCGTGATCACGATCAGCGGTGCCGAAGCGGTGTCGCCGCCGACGAGTTGCGCGCCGGCGTTGGCGCACTCCTCCTTCACCCCTGCGGCGAAGTCGATCGCCCACTCGGCGGGGAGTTCGGCCGGGGCGGCCAGGCTGATCACGACAGCGACCGGCACCGCGCCCATGGCTTCGGCGTCGGCGATGCAAGCGGCGACCGCCTTGCGTCCGACGTCGTGCGCGCTCGACCAATCACGCCTGAAGTGCACGTTCTCGACCAGGGTGTCGGTCGACACAGCAAGGTCGCCGGCCAGTCGCAGCACCGCGCAGTCGTCGCCGACGCCCAGGCGCACCGCGCCGGACGCCGTGAGGCCAGCGGTGATCCGGTCGATCAGCGCGAACTCGCCAAGCCCGCCGATGGTCATCGCAGGCCCAGGATCATCGCAAGCCCAGCGGACGGTTCAGCGCCAACTCCACCAATGTGGCGATCAGTTCCGGGTACTGCACTCCGGACGCCGCCCACATCATCGGGAACATCGAGTGCCGGGTGAAGCCGGGCATCGTGTTCAGCTCGTTCACGTAGGGCACGTCGGCGGCGTCGACGAAGAGATCGACGCGGGCCAGCCCCTCCACCGCCATTGCGGAGAACGTGCGCGTGGCCAGGGCCCGCACCGACGCCAGCA
Source organism: Propionicimonas sp. (assembly GCA_035433085.1). Classification (GTDB taxonomy): domain Bacteria; phylum Actinomycetota; class Actinomycetes; order Propionibacteriales; family Propionibacteriaceae; genus Propionicimonas. Next base: position 3,723 of record DAORUI010000124.1, read on the forward strand.
ATTCAGGTGTCAGCTCGGCCGGCACCTGCAAGGTCACCTGCTCCTCGGGCAGGTACTTGGCTTCGAAGTCGTAGAACGCATCCTCGGTGTGCATCAGGATCTCGCCGGGCAGAGAGACCCGCGGCGGACCGTCCGGGTTCTCCAGCACGCTCACCTCGATCTCGCGGCAGCCCACAAAACCCTGCTCCACGACCACCTTCGGGTCGAAGGCGCGCGCGACCTCGATGGCCGCCTCGAGCGCGTCCGAGCTCTCCACCCGGACGATGCCGAGGCTCGAACCACCGCGCGCCGGCTTCACATAGAGCGGATAGCGCAACCGGTTCGCCCGGTCCAGGCTCGCCTGCCGATCATCTCGCCATTGGGCTGGGGTAATGGCTTCCCATGGCCCTACCGGTAGCCCAGCGGCGGCCATGGCCCGCTTCATCAGGTCCTTGTCCATCCCGATCGCGCTCGCGGCCACGCCCGAGCCGACGTAGCGCACCCCGAGCATCTCGAACAGGCCCTGGATCGTGCCGTCCTCGCCGTAAGGGCCGTGCAGCAGGGCGAAGGCGACGTCGATCGGCCGCCGGTCGACCAACCGGTCACCCTCGCGGGTGGCGATCTCCCCGCCGGCGAGAACCACCGCGGCCGGACGGTCGGCCGCAACCTGGGGCAGGACCCCGTCCGCCACTTCGTAACCGACCAGTTCGTCATGACCGATGCGCACCCAGTCGCCGGCCCGCGAGATGCCGACGCCGATCACGTCGAAGCGCTCGGTGTCGATGGCGCGCGCGACGCTGCCGGCGGTCAGGCAGCTGATCTCATGCTCGGCGCTGACCCCGCCGAAGACCAGGACGACCCGTACTCGTTCCTCAGCCACGTCAGTCGGCCACCGGGCCGACGCCCGCGGTGATCGCTGCGAAGTGCTCCACGACCGGTGGAGCGGCGAAGAAGGGGCTGATCAGGGCGCGCCACTGGCCGAACAGGTCGCTCTCGCGGAAGCCGACCATGTGGTCGTCCAGCGAATCCCAACCCACCAGCAGCAGGAACACCGACTCGCGCTCGACGAAACGATGCAGTTCGGCCCACCGGAAGCCGGCGGACTGACTGAGGATCGCCCTCGCCTGGGCGAAGATCGCCGCGAACTCGTCCTCCCGTCCGGGGAGCACGCTGATCTGAGCGTGTTCGATGACCATGGCACCTCCAATTCCGTGGGCCAGCCTATCGGCCGGCAAGGGCTCGCCCTGACGTTCGCTGATCCGCGCTTCGTGCGATCTTCGGCCGAACTTCCCACGCTCACCTGGCGCCCTTCCCACGCTCCCTGAGCCTGACGAAGGGCGCGGGTGGCCCTTCGTGACGCGCTGGCTCGTTCCTCACCAGCGCTCCTCAGGGACCGGTAGCTCTGCGGCCCCGAAGAGCTCAGCCGGCGGTACGGACGGGCTGGGTCTTCGGCAGCCAGGACGGACGGCGCGCCTCGTAGGCGGCGATGTCGTCCTCGTGGCTCAGTGTGATCCCGATGTCGTCGAGGCCGTTGAGCAGGCGGTGCCGGGTGTAGTCGTCGATGGTGAAGTCGAAGGACGCCTCGCCGGCGACGATCGTCCGCGCGACCAGGTCGACGGTGAACTCGATGCCCGGGGACGCTTCGATGATCGCCCAGAGTCGCTCGACGACCTCCTGCGGCACTTCGGCGATCACCAGGCCTGCCTTGCCGGAGTTGCTGCGGAAGATGTCGCCGAAGCGGGAGCCGATCACGACCTTGAAGCCGTAGTTCTGCAACGCCCAGACGGCGTGCTCACGCGACGACCCGGTGCCGAAGTCGGGCCCGGCGACCAGTACCGAGCCGGCGACGTAGACGGGCTGGTTGAGCACGAACTCCGGATCGTTGCGCCAGGCCGCGAACAGCCCGTCCTCGAAGCCGGTGCGGGTGACCCGCTTGAGGTAGACGGCAGGGATGATCTGGTCGGTGTCCACATTGCTGCGACGCAGCGGGACAGCGATGCCGGTGTGTGCGCTGAACTTGTCCATGTCAGGTTCCTTACAGGTCGGCCGGGGAGCTCAGGGTGCCGCGGATAGCAGTGGCCGCAGCCACCGGCGGGGACACGAGGTGGGTGCGTCCGCCCTTGCCCTGGCGTCCTTCGAAGTTGCGATTGGAAGTGGACGCGCTGCGCTCACCGGGCGCGAGCTGGTCGGGGTTCATGCCCAGACACATCGAGCAGCCCGCGGCGCGCCACTCGGCACCGAAGTCGAGGAACACCTGGTCCAGGCCCTCGGTCTCGGCCTGGAGCCGCACCCGCGCGGAGCCGGGGACGACCAGCATGCGCAGTCCGTCGGCGATCTTGCGTCCCTTCAGTACGGACGCGGCCAGGCGCAGGTCTTCGATGCGGCCGTTGGTGCAGGAGCCGAGGAATACGGTGTCCACGCGAATATCGCGCATCGGCGTCCCGGCCTTCAGGTCCATGTACTCCAGGGCGCGCTCGGCCGCCGATTGGTCGACCGGGTCCGCGAATTCCCCCGGCGAAGGCACTGCGGCGCTCAGGGGCACGCCCTGGCCGGGGTTGGTGCCCCAGGTGACGAAGGGAGCGAGCTGCGTCGCGTCGATGTCCACCTCGCGGTCGAAGGTCGCGTCCGGGTCGGTGAACAGGGTGCGCCAGTACTCGACCGCAGCGTCCCAGTCGTCTCCCTCGGGAGCGTGCGGACGGCCCTTGAGGTAGGCGAAGGTGGTCTCGTCCGGCGCCATCATGCCGGCCTTGGCACCCCACTCGATGCTCATGTTGCAGATGGTCATGCGGCCCTCCATCGAGAGGTTCTCGATGGTCGTGCCTCGGTACTCGACGACGTAACCCTGGCCGCCGCCGGTGCCCACCTTGGCGATCAGTGCGAGCACCACGTCCTTGGCCGTGACGCCTTCGGGCAGTTCACCGTTGATGTTCACTGCCATGGTCTTCGGCCTGGCCTGCATGAGGGTCTGGGTGGCAAGGACGTGCTCCACCTCGGAGGTGCCGATGCCGAAAGCCAGCGCGCCGAACGCGCCGTGGGTCGAGGTGTGCGAGTCGCCGCAGACCACGGTGAGGCCCGGCTGGGTCAGCCCGAGCTGGGGCCCGATGATGTGCACGACGCCCTGGTCCTTGTCACCCAGGGAGTGCCGGCGGACGCCGAACTCATCGGTGTTCGCCCGCAAGGTGTCCACCTGGAGCTTGGAGACGGGGTCGGCGATGGGCGCCAAGATGTTCAGCGTCGGGGTGTTGTGGTCCTCGGTCGCCATGGTGAGGTCGGTGCGTCGGACCTGCCGGCCGGCGAGCCGTAGCCCGTCGAACGCCTGCGGACTGGTCACCTCATGGACCAGGTGCAGGTCGATGTAGAGCAGATCCGGCTCACCGGCTGCCGTACGTACGACGTGGTTCTCCCATACCTTGTCACTCAGGGTCTTGCCCATCGGACCTCCATTGCTCCTGCTGAAACTCGTGGTCACTGATCCCAGCGTATTACTTGCATATCATGATGCGAGACGGCAATCTTATCCTATGGACAACTCAAGTGGCGTCGGGGTTCTGGACAAGGCCGCCATGGTGCTCACCGCACTCGAACAGGGCCCGACCACCCTAGCCGGACTCGTTACCGCAACCGGCCTGGCCCGACCCACCGCTCACCGCTTGGCCGTCGCCCTCGAGCACCACCGCCTGGTCAGTCGCGATCTGCAGGGACGGTTCGTGCTCGGGCCGCGGCTCACCGAACTCGCGTCCGCCGCCGGCGAGGATCGCCTGCTGGCCACCGCCGGCCCCGTCCTCACCCGACTGCGCGACATCACCGGCGAGTCCGCCCAGCTCTTCCGCAGGCAGGGCGACTTCCGCGTGTGCGCGGCTGCGGCCGAACGTCCGTCCGGACTTCGCGACACCATCCCGGTGGGTACCCAGCTGACCATGGCCGCCGGCTCGGCAGCCCAGGTGCTGCTCGCCTGGGAGGACCCCGAGCGCATCCAGCGCGGGCTGTTGAGCTCATCCTTCTCTGCGGTCGCACTGGCAACGGTTAGGCGTCGCGGCTGGGCCCAGTCGGTAGCCGAACGCGAGGCCGGCGTGGCGTCGGTGTCGGCGCCGGTGCGCTCCCCCAGCGGCAAGGTGATCGCCGCGGTGAGCGTCTCGGGTCCGATCGAGCGACTCTCCCGCCAACCCGGACGCCTGCACGCCCCGGCCGTGATCGCGGCAGCCGAGCGACTGTCAGAGGTGCTGCGCCGGAACGGCGGCGAGGGCTGAGCCCACCACCGCTGCGCTCAGCGGCCCGTCTGGTTTCGGCTGGTCGAGCTTGTCGAGACCTACAACCAGCGGAACCAGTAGCCGTGGGGATGGCCCTCCGCCAGGAACTGCTCGCTACGCACCCCTGAGCGCCAAGTGACCAGGCGCACCACCGAGAGCGAGCCTCCGGCCAGTCCGGACGGCCAACTCAGGCCAGTGGTCGCGCTCGGCTCCTCGAGACTGACCCAGGACAGATCCCGGGCGGCACCCAGCCGGTCCAGTTCGGCCAAGAACTGCTGCTGGCGTGGCGGCGCAAGGTAGCTCAGCACCCAGGACCCGGTCACCACGGGATGCCCGGTTCCCAATCGGTCGAGCGCACTGGCAAGGTCGTCTACCGCGTCGCCTCGAACGACTTCCACGCCTACTTGTTTGGCCACCGCTATCGCCGCGCGCAGTCGCTCGAAGCGATCGGCCTGGTCGGGCCAGACGCAGGCCTCCAACCAGCGCACCTGCTCGGGGTCGGTCAGGTCGATGGGGTTCCGATCCAGCCCGAGGCGGGAGGTGATGACTGGCAAGACCCTCGGAACGCCGACCGGGGTCTCGACAGGCTCGACCAGCCGAGGTCCGCTCGTCGAGGGGCGAACCTCGCAGGTGAGCAGCGGGTGTCCGTCCCCGAGGCGGTGGCCGGCGTAGTCGTAGGCATAGTGGTCGGAAAGAAGGTTCAGGCCGGCGCTCGCGCCGACGTCCAGCTGGGCCAGCGAGCCGACCTCCTCGAAGATCTGGCTCAGGCCGAGCAGGAGCAACGCACAGCGTCCGATCTCATTGGTCTGCGGCGTGCGAGTGCGTACCAGTTCGACCAACGGGCCGCGGCGCGCGGTACAGAACGCGACCGCCGTGGGCACGGGGTCGTCCCGCCGGGGCTCTGCGGTCAGGTTCGGGTACCACTGCGCCAGTTCCGCGTCCGGCTCGGCGAGCAGCAGGTCATGAATGGCAGCGAACAGCGTGACCGGGATGCGTTGGGGGGCCGGCGCTTCCGCGAGGATCGCCAGCACCTCTGGCTCCTCGGCGAATCCGGCCGCGAGCTGGGCGTACAGCGGTGCCCGCTTGGCGAAGATGCGGACGGAGTCGAGCATCACCTCACGCACGAGCCGCGGCTTCCAGTAGCGGACGGATGCGCGTCGGCAACTGCTCGGCCAGCGAGATGGCGGTGCTGCTGCGCTGCACGCCGGGGACAGCGAGGATCGCCGTCGACACCCGGTAGAGGTGGGCGGTGTCGCGAGCCACGACCTTGACCAGGAGATCGGCATCGCCCGTGGTGGAGTGGATCTCGACGACTTCGGGGATGCGCACCAGACCATCGGTCGCCGCGTCGCCGACCGCCTGACTGATGGACA
>DAORUI010000125.1:0-2529 GCA_035433085.1 Propionicimonas sp.
ACCCCGAGCCCCTACTTCTGGCAGCTGTTCAGCTGGTTCGGCCTGCTCGGCGGGGTCTGCCTGGTCGCGCTGTTCGTCTTCCACGGGTCGCTCTACCTGGCTCTCAAGACCAAGGGTGAGGTGCACGAGCGGGCGCGGGCGTTCGCGGAGAAGGCCGGCTTCGTGTCGATCGGTCTCGGTGCGCTGTTCCTGCTGGCCCAGCAGTTCATTCACCCGACCGGCGTGCTCGGTTGGGTGCTGCTGGTGCTGTCGGCCGCCGGCCTGGCCGCCGCCTGGTGGTTCAACAAACAGGATCGCAACGGCTTGGCGTTCATCTCGACGTCACTGACCATCCTGTTCGTCGCCATCGGGATCTTCCTCACCATGTGGCCGGGCCTCGGCTTCCGGGACGCGGCCGGCGCAGCCGACTCGCCACTGAACATCGTGACCGCCGCCTCGACCGAAGGCACGCTGACCGTGATGACGGTCGCAGCCGTGATCTTCGTGCCGATCGTCCTGGCCTACACCTCCTGGACCTACTGGGTGTTCCGTCGCCGCCTCGGCGTCGAGAACATGCCAGACGAGGTGGTGGCCGCCGCCTGATGGCGGGACCAATCGATCCACGCCTAATCCGCAGAGCCCGCGCGACCAGGGGTTACCTGGTCGCCGGGGTCGCGGTGGGCAGCGCAACAGCCATCCTGACGCTTGGTCAGGCATGGCTGTTGTCGCGTTCGGTGGCCGACATCTTCGCCACCGGGCAACTCGGGACGCTGGGCTGGGCGATCGGCGGGCTCGCGCTCGTGTTCGGGTTGAAGGCGCTGCTCGCCTGGGCGAACGAGTGGCTCGCGCAGCGCGCGTCCGCGAAGGTGAAGTCACAGCTTCGCCGCGACATCCTCGGCGCACGGATCGAGCGTCCGCTGGAGTCGAACGCGAGCGGCACCCTCGTCACCTTGATCACCCAGGGTCTGGACGGGCTGGACGGCTACTTCGCCAAGTACCTGCCGCAGTTGTTGCTGGCCGCGACCGTGCCGTTCATCATCGGGGTCGCTATCCTCACGTCCGACCTCTTGTCGGCGGTGATCCTCGCGGTCACGCTGCCACTGATCCCGGTGTTCATGGCTCTGGTCGGCTGGACCACCGAGGCGATCACCAAGCGGCGCTGGGCGGTGCAGACCCGGCTGGCGAACCACTTCGCCGACCTGATCGCCGGCCTGCCCACCCTGCAGGTCTTCGGCCGCGCCAAGGCTCAGGCGAAGGGCCTGTTGGCCAGCGAGACCGCACACCGCCACGAGACCATGCGGACGCTGCGGGTCTCGTTCCTCTCGGCGCTGGTGCTGGAGTTGCTGGCCACCCTGAGCGTCGCCGTGATCGCGGTGGTGATCGGCTTCCGAGTGGTCTACGGCCAGCTCGACCTGACCACGGCCCTGTTCGTGCTGATCCTGGCGCCTGAGGCCTACCTACCCGTGCGCCAGGTCGGCGTCCACTACCACGACGCCGCGGACGGGGTCGCCGCCGTCGAGCAGGCCTTCGCCCTTATCGACGGCCCAACGGTCCCTGAGCCTGATCAAGGGACCCGCCCGACCCTCCCTGGTGGCCTTCCTCCAACTGACCCTCCTCCCCCAACCGTCCCTGAGGAGAACCAAGGAACCGAACCTCCTCCCCCAACGGTCCCTGAGGAGAACCACGGAACCGAACCTCCTCCCCCAACGGTCCCTGAGGAGCTTCCAGGTGAGGAACGAACCTGGAAGCGTCACGAAGGGCCGCCGACCGCCCAAGGTCTCGACAAACTCGACCAGCCGATAGCGCGTTCCCTGCTAAGCGTCCGAAAACTCACCCACACCTACCCGGGCGCGCCGGCGCCGGCGCTGCGTCCGGTGTCGTTCGAGATCCACCCAGGCGAGATCGTCGCGCTCGCCGGCGCGAGCGGAGCGGGCAAGACCACCCTGCTCAACGCAGTCATGGGCTTTCTCGTGCCGACCGCCGGCCAAGTGCTCGGTGGCGGTGAACAGATCGGACGCCTGCCGCACTGGCGAGACCACATCGCCTATGTGGGGCAGGAGCCCGGGCTGCTCTCAGGGACCGTGGCCGACAACGTCCGGCTCGGCTTCCCGCACGCGACGCACGCCGCCGTGGTGGACGCGCTGCGCCGAGCCGGTGCCGGCGAGCTGCCCCCTGACCAGGTGATCGGAGACGATGCCGAGGGCGTGTCCGCAGGCGAACGCCGCCGGATCGCCGTAGCTCGCGCTCTACTGCGGGTGACCCTCGGTCGCGCGAAGCTCCTGGTGCTGGACGAACCCACCGCCGGTCTGGACGCAGACACCGAGGCGGGCCTGCTGCACAGCCTGCGCGAACTCGGCGTTGCCGCGCTGGTGGTCACCCACCGTCCGGCCGTGCTCGCCGAGGCCGACCGGGTCATTCACATCGGCGACCCCACTTCGCCATCAAAGGTGCCGGAGTCCGCACCAACGCTGGCTGAGCCTGACGAAGCCCTCGAGAACGCCGCCCCTCGACAAGCTCGGGGAACGTTGGAACCAGCTCGGGGAACGCTGG
>DAORUI010000125.1:2629-7582 GCA_035433085.1 Propionicimonas sp.
TGGAACCAGCTCGGGGAACGCTGGCACCAGCACGGGGAAGGGTGACACCAAACCCAGGGACGCGGGCTGAGCCCCAACAAACGCTGGCTGAGCCTGACGAAGCCCCGCTTCTCAAGCGGCTGTTCGCGGCCGTTCCGGGCGCGCGCTGGCGGCTGGCGCTGGCGATGATCCTCGCCTTCTGTGCGACCGGAGCCTCGGTCGCACTGATGGCGGTCTCCGGGTGGCTGCTCTCCTTCGCCGCCACACTGCCGCCGGTGCTGTATCTCGAGGCGGGGGCGGTCGGGGTCCGTTTCTTCGGCATCTCGCGGGGCGCGTTCCGCTACGTTGAGCGGCTGGTCGGGCACGATGTCGCGCTGCGGCTGCAGTCGGCGTTGCGCCTCGAAACCTACTCGCGGCTGGCTCGCACGACCCTGCTCGGGCGCCGACGCGGCGACCTGCTCTCGCGCGTTATCGCCGATGTGGAAGCGATCCAGGACCTCGTCGTGCGGGTCTGGATTCCGTTCGCATCCTCGGCTGCCGTACTCCTGGTGACTGCGGCCGGCATCGCATTCTTCTCCCCGGGCTCGGCCGGTGTGCTGCTGGCCACGTCGCTGGTCGCCGCACTGGTCGTCCCATGGCTGTCTCGGACGGCCTCCGCCCGTGCCGACGCGATCGCGCTGCCACTGCGCGGTCAACTGGCGGACGCCGCGCGCGAACTCTCCCGCACGGCCACCGACCTGGTCGCCTACGGAGCCGCCGAGGACCGATTAGCGGGGTTCGCAGGGATCGACGAGCAGTTGCGTGCGGCCTCGGCGAAGTCAGCCTGGATCCGCGGCATAGGCTCGGCGGCGCAGGTGATCGCGGCCGGCTGTGCGGTGATCGGTGCGCTGATCATCGCCGGCAACCAGGTTCACGCCGGAACCTTGGCGCCGGTCTTTCTGGCCGTCGCGGTGCTCACTCCGCTGGCACTGCACGAGGCGCTGTCCACGCTTATCCTGAGCGCCCAAACGAGCACTCGAGCCCGCGCGGCGCTCAACCGGGTCAGCGAAGTGCTGGATGCCGCGCCGGTGGGCTCAGGGGATCTCGCCGATCCGGGTCTCCCAGTGGCCGAGCCCAGTCTGCACGTACGCGACCTGACCGCCGGCTGGCCCGGCTCGACGCCGGTGGTGAGCGAACTCAGTTTCGTCGTCCGACCGGGCGAGAAGGTGGCTCTGGTAGGGCCGAGCGGCATCGGCAAGACCACCGTCGCTGCGACCGTCCTCGGGCTCATCCCCGCAGTCGCCGGTCAGGTCGAAGTGCACGGCCGCATCGGCTACCTCGCCCAGGACGCCCACATCTTCACCACCACCGTCGAGGAGAACGTGAAGATCGGCAACCGGGACGCCACGGTGGACGACGTGCGCGAGGCGCTCGGACGGGCCGGGCTGGAACTCGACCCCAAACGTCCTGTCGGTGAGACCGGAGAGACCCTCTCCGGCGGCGAAGCGCGCCGGGTCGCGCTGTCGCGGCTGCTCGTCGGTCACTACCAGGTGCTATTGCTGGACGAGCCCACCGAGCACTTGGACGCGGTCACCGCCAACGCGCTGATCGAGGACATCTGGGCGACTTCGACCGAGTCGCCGGTGCTGGTGATCACCCACGACCCCGATCTGGTCGCCCGCTGCGATCGTGTGGTGCGACTGGGCTGAGCCGGCTCATTCTCAGGGCAAATTGCACGCAAGCTTCAGCACGAGACGGTTTGACAAGCATGGCGTCTTTATTGAGAATGATTGTCATGTTCTTGAAGAGGCTGGCTGCTGCCGCTTGCGCTACATCGCTGCTGTTGTCCGGCTGCGCGACCTCATCAGCAGACGCCGAAGGTGACGGCAAGCTCCAGGTGTCCGCCGCGTTCTACCCGTTCCAGTTCGTTGCCGAGCGGGTCGGTGGCGATCAGGTGAAGGTCACGAACCTCACCAAACCGGGGTCCGAACCGCACGACCTGGAACTCACCCCGCAGCAGGTCGCTTCGTTCGCCGATGCCGACCTGGCAGTACTCCAGTCGGGCTTCCAACCCGCAGTCGACAGCGCAGTCGCGCAGGTCCCGCCGAAGCGGACCGTGGACGCAGCCTCCTTCCTCACCTTCCTCACCGCAGACACCGACGAGCACACAGCCGACCATGAACACGAGGCCAAGGACCCGCACACCTGGCTCGATCCCACCAATCTCGTGACCGTCGCCGAACACGTCCGGGACGCACTCAGCGAGGCCCGACCCGACGCCGAGGCGGAGTTCACGGCCAACACCGACGCCCTGATCAAAGAACTGACCGAGCTCGACAGCGAGTTCGCCACGGGCCTGATCAAGTGCGAGCGCACGACGTTCGTCACTTCGCATGCCGCGTTCGGGTACCTGGCCCACCGCTATGGCCTCACCCAGGTGGGCATCCGTGGCCTGGAGCCGGACGTCGAACCCACCGCTGCCCGAATCGCCGAGGTGCAGCAACTCGCCACAGCTGAAGGACTGACCACGATCTTCTTCGAGACGCTCGTCTCACCTGTGGTTTCGCAGTCGATAGCCGGGGACCTAGGGCTGAAGACCGATGTGCTCGACCCGATCGAGGGCATCTCGGCCGAGTCCCGTGGCACCGACTACCTTGAGGTCATGCGAGCCAACCTCAGCGCCCTGCGGACGGCCAACCAATGCCAGTAGGTACATCCGCAACGGCTTCGCCAGGCTCAGCCGACGTCGGGACACCGACTGATGCAGCGGTGATCTCGGCCACATCGGTCGACGTGGTCCTGAACGGAATCCCCATCGTCCGCAGCGCCACCATGGCCGTCCAGCGCGGCGAAGTGGTCGCGATCATGGGCAACAACGGCTCGGGCAAGACGACCCTGATGCGCGCCATCCTCGGCCTGGTGCCCCACCGCGGCCGCATCGAGCTCTTCGGCACGCCACTGGCCGACTTCCATGACTGGCGGCGCTTGGGCTACGTGCCGCAGCGCAGCGGCATCAACGTGCAGCAGGCCACGGCGCGCGAGGTGGTGGCCAGCGGACGCCTCGGGCGGCGGCGTCCGTTCGCGCCGGAGTCCGTTGCCGACCGGGCAGCGATCACCTCCGCCCTGGCCGAGGTGGGTCTCGAAGACCGGGCCCGCTACCCCTTCGTCCGGCTCTCGGGTGGCCAGCAGCAGCGGGTCCTGATCGCGCGGGCCATCGCCACGGGCGCGGACCTCATGCTCTGGGACGAGCCCCTGGCCGGCGTCGACCAGACCACTCAGCAACTCCTCGCCGAGGTCGCCGGACGCCTGAAGGACGCCGGTCGCACCACGGTCATGGTGCTCCACGAACTCGGCGCGTTCCGTCCGCTGATCGACCGTGCGGTCGTCCTCGCCGACGGCCGGGTGATGCCGCAGGGTTACAGCCATCACGAACACCATGAACACCATGACCATCGCGCGGCCCACGGCGGCCACGAGGTGCACGAGCTGGAGCGTCCACGCACCCACCGGACGGGACTGGAGGCCGACTGATGGACTGGCTCGCTCTCGCCTTCATGCAGCGCGCGCTGCTGGCGGCCCTGATCACCGGCATCGCCGCCCCAGCGATCGGCACATTCCTCGTCCAGCGCCGACTGAGCCTGCTCGGGGACGGGCTGGGCCACCTCGCGGTCGCGGGTGTCGGCCTGGCGTTCCTCACCGGCGCGGCTCCCCTGCCGATGGCGATCATCATCTGCGTGCTCGGCTCGATCGGCATCGAGCTGATGCGCGAGTCCGGACGCGCCACCGGCGACGTCGGGCTGGCCATCCTGTTCTACGGCGGGCTGTCCGGAGGTCTACTGCTGGCCGGGCTGGCCGGCCAGGGCGCCGGGACGCTGTCGGCGTACCTGTTCGGCTCGCTGCTCACTGTGAGCGCAGCCGATCTGTGGGCGATCGCCGGGCTGGGCATCGTCGTGCTGCTGGTGACCGTCGGGCTACTGCCTCAGCTCTTCGCGGTGTGCGCGGACGAGCCGTTCGCCCGTTCGATCGGTCTGCCGGTGCGACTGCTGAACATCCTCGTGGTCAGCCTCGCCGCCGTAACGGTGACGGTTTCCATGCGGACGGTCGGACTGCTGCTGGTGAGCGCGCTGATGGTGGTGCCCGTGGCCACCGCGAACCAGGTGGTGATCGGCTTCCGGCGGGGGCTGTTCGCGGCCATGGCGTTCGGCGCGGTCGCTGCGCTGGCCGGGACGGTCGGTTCGTACTACCTCAACACCGCGCCGGGGTCGCTGATCGTCGTCATCGCGATCGCAATGTTCGCGCTCAGTTGGCCCTTGGCGCGGGTACTGCAGCGGCGACACCGTCCGATCATCGAGGTGACCGACGACGTGCCCCCGCTCGGTCACGACCTCACCGAGCCGCACCCGCACGTGCACAACGAGAACTGCGGTCACCAGTCCTTGCAGCATGCCGGCCACGTGGACTACATCCACGACGGCCATCGCCACGCCGAGCACGGGGACCACTATGACGAGCACTGAGCCGGCCACCCCTCGCCAGACGAAGCAGCGAGCGGAGATCCGCCAGGCCGCTGAGTCCCTGGCAAGCTTCGCGACCGCGCAGCAGATCCACGACCAGCTGCGCCACCAGGGCTCCGGCGTAGGGCTGGCCACGGTGTACCGGACGCTGCAGGCGATGGCGTCCGCCGGCGAACTGGACGCGATCCGCACCCACGACGGCCAGGTGGCCTACCGGACGTGTTCGCCTGGCCACCACCACCACCTGATCTGCCGCAACTGCGGCCGGACGGTGGAAGTCGCGATCCCGTCAGTGGAGCAGCTGGTGGCCTCGATCGCCGCCCAACACGGCTTCACCCAACTCGACCACGAAATGGAGTTCTACGGCATCTGCTCCGATTGCGCCGAGAAAGAGCCTTGGCCGACATCCTCGGAGACCAGCAACGCTGGCTGAGCCTGACGAAGCCTGCGATGGACGACCCTTCGACAGGCTCAGGGACCG
>DAORUI010000125.1:7682-9314 GCA_035433085.1 Propionicimonas sp.
CCCTTCGACAGGCTCAGGGACCGATCCCTACGACTGCTCGGACACCAGCGGGGGCACCAGGACGCCGCCTGCGGTCGGTTCGCCGACGCCGAGGGCGGCCAGCAGGACGGCGACGACCTGCTCGGTGCTGCCGGTGGCCGAGCCCCAAGGGTCGACGAAGTCGTGCATCCACTTGAGGTCGCCGTCGATCGTCGCCTCACCGACCGTCCGAGAGCGGCGTCCGAGAACCCCGAACGCGAAGTCACGGGCGGCGTCGCGACGGATCGCGAAATCGCCGGGGTTGCTCACCAGCACCAGTCGTTCCAGCTCGTGTCCCACTGCGACGGTGTGGTCGAATAGCGCCTCCGACAGGTGCAGGAACGGGAACAGCCCAGGCACCGGGAAGCCTGGGTACGCGTAAGGGCTCTGCCCTTCGACCAGCTTCGCCTTCACCCGCGGGTCCCACCACATATAGAACTTGGGCACGATCGCCGGCCACTTCACCATCGCGCGCACCAGCGGCAGCGGGAATCCCTTCGGTGCCACCAAGGGCGCCAGCAGCGCCAGCCGGCTCACCTCCGGACGGGTCGCTGCCGCCCATGCCGCCATCGTGCCGCCCGCCGACAGCCCCACCGCCCAGATCTTCGGCCCGAGCCCGGACGCGATGTCGACGCAGGCGTCGACCTGGCCAACCAGATCGGCGACGGTGAGGGTTTTCAGATCATGATTCAGCAGATCGGATTGGCCGTGGTGCGGCATTCGGGGCACCAGTACCCGATAACCAAGAGTGCGCAGGCTTTCCGCCGCCTCCCCGAATTGCGAGGGCGCATTGGTGAAACCGTGCCAAATGATGATCGTCGTGTCGGCGCCCTCGTCCGGCTCGTACAAACGCGTCCGAGTGGCTTCAGGAATACCAACATCCAGCGCGGTCAGTTCACTCAACTTGGCCAACGCGGCTTCCCGTCCGAAGGCGGACGGCACCGCGACCGAGCGCGCCCCAACCGGCGGGGCGACCTGCAGCAGCCGCCGAAACCAGGCCGTGCGGACGGGGGTCTGGTTATCGGTCACGAATCTCTCCTCCACAACAAAAACGGACGGCACGTTCATCGGCCTCAGCCTAGGTTCAGCTTTCGCTCAGTCGGGATCGCCAAGCTCATTGGTCCTGAGCTTGCCGCCACGGCGGCAAACCCACTCTGAGAGGAAAGAATGCCCGAATTCTGGTCCACGCTCGGCAATACCATCTGGTACGCCCTGATGATCATCGTGTTCATCTCGTACCTGCTTGCCCTGTTCTCCATCATCAGTGACCTCTTCCGCGACCGCGATCTCAATGGCTGGGTGAAGGCCATCTGGTTCTTCTGCCTGATCTTCTTCCCCATCCTGACCGCGCTGGTCTACCTGATCGTCCGCGGTGGCGGCATGGCCAAGCGGGCCGAGGCCCAGTTGCGCGACAACAAGGCAGCCACGGACGCCTACATCCGCCAGGTCGCGGCCAGCCCGGCCGACGAGATCGAGCACGCCAAGGCCCTGCTCGAGTCCGGCACCATCACCGCCGAGGAGTTCAACCGCCTCAAGGTGAAAGCGCTGTCCTGAGGAGCTGACGCCTGAGCTTGCGAAGGCGCCAGCGTCACGAAGGGCGCTGTCCTGAGGAGC
>DAORUI010000126.1:0-9229 GCA_035433085.1 Propionicimonas sp.
GCCGCTTGGACGTGCGCATCGGCGTCCGGCTGTCGCTGGCCGAGGCCGCCCAGGCGCATCGCCTGCTTGAGGGTCGTGCGACTACAGGGAAGGTGCTACTCGAAATCAACTAGTCCAGCCGGGCAATGGCGGGCGCCGATCGCGCCCGGGCTAGGCCCGCGCCCAACGCTTCGCCATCCACACCGCAAAGCCGATGACCCGTCTGGCAAGCCATTTGTTGAATCGAACGGACAGCTTGCCGGGCGCGGGACGCAACCAGTCAGCCGACAACAGATAGCTGCGGGCATCATCCAGCAGCGGTTCGAACTGAGTCGTGCCCGAATCCCTAGCTGAGGCGAGCAGCTCCATCGATGATGCCTTCAGGGTGTCGACCGTAGTGCTGTAGAGCTCTTTCGAACTGACCCCTTCGGCTGCCAGGATCTCAGCCGCCAGCGCGGCGAGCAGATCGGTGGTCTCGTCTTCGGGAACCTCGGACAGCAGCGCCTTGGCCAGTGTGAGCGCGCCGTCCAACCGTCCCCAAAGCCAGTCGGAATCGACAAACGCCGGGTCAAGGAAGGCCGCGAAATTGAGCAGCCGATCGCCGTACAGCTTGCGGTTCGGCCAGTGCGGCAAGGTCGCCAGCGAGTCCAGATCAGGTTGGGACAAACCACGGACCGGCGGGAGTCTGCGGGCTGACCAGATAGAGGCTGAACGGCGGCGCCGGCTTCTGAGTCCAGGAATGGCTGTTCAGTAGCACCGCGGTCGCTACCAGCCGCCGACCCGCAGACGCGCCCGGAATCTGATCCACCGCTTCCCACACATCGATCACCGTCGTCATGGACTCAGTCAACGCAGCGAGGAGCTGCGCCCCGCCGGGCTGGGCCGGCACCGCATCGAACGCGAACGGTGGGACGCCGGGGGTCGTGTCGATCCCCCGGATCATGGCCCGCAGCGCATCGTTGATCGCGACAGTCCTCTCCTGCTCTGCGGCCACCAGCTCGGCGAGGATGGCGGCCTGCCAGAATGGCTCCTGATCGAAAGGCGACGAACCAATGGCTGGACGCAAGCTCTCGACGGGGCAGGTCTGCGAGGTGCACATCTTCGACCTTCGGGACTCCTCCGACACCGTCGTGCAAACCGATTCGAACCGGCTCTTCGAGGCACCCAACTGGACCCGCGATGACCAGCTCATCCTGAACGGCGACGGGTTGCTCTGGACTCTGCCCGCGGACGGCTCCGCGCCCCCTTCCGAGATCCCGCTGGCGGGAGCACCCGAACTCAACAACGACCACGTGCTGGCCCCGGACGGTCGCTCCATCTACCTGTCCGGCAACGACTGGCACCTGTACCGGGCCGAACTCACCGGCGGCCCGGTGCGCCGCGTCTCCCGCGACCGCGGTCGGCTGATGCACTTCCTGCACGGCATCAGTCCGGACGGGGAGACCCTCGCCTACGTCAACGTCGATCCGGAGGGCGGCTGGGGCTCTTTCGCCAACATCCACACCGTGCGCGTGGACGGCTCCGACGACCGTGAGGTGCTGCCCGGCGCCGGCCCCGACGACGGCCCGGAGTACTCTCCCGACGGCCGATGGCTGTACTTCAACACCGAGCGGTTCACGCCAGGACAAGCGCAGATCGCACGCATGCGTCCGGACGGCTCAGGGCTGCAACAGCTGACCTTCGATGACCGCGTCAACTGGTTCCCGCACTCCTCGCCGGACGGCCGGTACTGGGTCTACCTCAGCTACCCGTCGGGCACCACCGGCCACCCGGCCGACCTCCCGGTGCGCCTCTGCCGGGTCCGCGACGAAGCGTGGACGGACGCCACGATCGTCGCCGAGCTGCCTGGTGGCCAGGGCACGATCAACGTGAACAGCTGGTCGCCGGACAGCACCAGGTTCGCGTACGTGAGCTACCCGGTCGGCTAGCCGGGCGCTCCCGGGGGTCTCGACAAGCTCGACCAGCCGAAGGGTGACGCCAGACCCACGGTGGCTGAGCCCGACTAGAGGCGACACACCTTCCCCGGGGTCTCGACAAGCTCGACCAGCCGAAGGCTACGTTGGCTGAGCCTGACGAAGCCCATCCGACCCAACGGTGGTTGGTCCTGACTAGAGGCGACGCACCTTGATGGGCTGTCGCGAGCGCAGCCGAAGGCCGAGGCCCGTGGCCAAGGCGAGCATTCCGACGAACAGCAGCGGTGCAATTCCGTCCGCGCCGGTGAAGGCCAGCACGTCGCCGTCGCCATCGGTGTCCGTGTCGTCCTCGACGATCCCTGGCAGCACCGTGAACTCCGCCTGGGCGTCGTTGTCGGTCAGGGACGCAGCCGTGTCGGTGTCGCCACCTGGCACCGCCAGCGGATTGGTCTCCGGCACGTCACCGGGCGCCGGGCTCACGTAGGCCACGTTCTTGAGAATCCCGGAGAACTCCGCGGAGACCTTCACCACGACGGTGAGCACCGGCCCGGACGCCCCTGCGGCCAGCGGCGATGTTGCCGTGCAGACTGAACCGGCGCAGCTGTAGCCCTCCCCCGCTGCCCAGACCAGCGTGGTGTTCGCCGGCACCAGCTCACTGATCGACCAGCCGGCCAGCGCCGCGGACGGACCCGCGTTGCGGGGCGTGAGCGTGAACGTCACCTGGTCTTCCGGGTAGATGTCAGCGAGGCTCGCCAGCTGCTTGTCGAGCAGCAGGTTGAAGCTCACCAGGCCCGCGTCCAGCGTGGGGTTGTCGGCCTTTCCCGGGGCGGTCAGGTTCGCACCAGTAGCGGGAGCCACGAATGCCACCTTGCCGGTGGCCACGTCAGCGTCGGAGTCCTTCGCGTCCGCGGCTGCGTCCGTCAAGATCCCCATCGACGTGAACGAGGCACCCGACGGCTTCACGAACTCGATCACATAGCTGGTCCCAGGCACCAGGTCGGCGAAGGCGTAGTACCCGGCCGCAGAGGTAGCTGTCGTCTTCACCAAAGCACCGGACGCGTCCAGCAGGTTCACCGTCACCCCGGGCACCGGCGGCTCCGCGTCGTCCTGCATCCCGTCGCGATCGTGGTCCCACCAGACGTAGTCACCGACGCTGACCAGCGAATCGACCTTCAACTCGGCCTGGGCGTCGTTGTCGGTGCCGGTCTCGCGGGTGTCGACCAGCGCATCGCGGGGGACCACCAGCGGGTTGGTCTCGACGACCTCGTCCTTGGCTGGGACCACATAGGCGACGTTGCGCAACGCGCCCACGAAGTCGGACGCGATCTTCGCAGTCACCTTGATCGGCGCGCCCGACTTGCCCGCCGCCAGCCCCGCCGACGAGACACACGTGAGGGACGACAGCGTGCAGGTGTAGCCCGCGCCACCGTCCAGACCGGTCACGGTCAGACCGGTCTGCGGCACCTCGACCACCGACCAGCCCGGACGTGCGTCCGCCGGCCCCTCGTTGCTCGGGGTCAC
This sequence comes from Propionicimonas sp., assembly GCA_035433085.1. Classification (GTDB taxonomy): domain Bacteria; phylum Actinomycetota; class Actinomycetes; order Propionibacteriales; family Propionibacteriaceae; genus Propionicimonas. Next base: position 3,414 of record DAORUI010000126.1, read on the forward strand.
CGTGAACTCGACGATCCCGCCCTCGTAGAACGGGCCCTTGGTGGTCAGGTCCTTGGCGATCACCAGGTTGATCGGCGGGACGTACTTCACCAGGCCGGCGTCCAGCGTGGGATCGTCGGTCTTGTCGGGCGCACCGGGCTGGTTGTTGGTGCCGCCCACTTCGTAGCTTGCCGACGTGAACGCGACCCGACCATTCGCGTCCACGTCGGAGTCTGTGGTGTTCGTGCCGGTGGCGCTGTCCTGGGTGGTCCACAGGTAGCCGGCCGGCTTCACGAACTGCAGGGAGTACTTGGTCTCGGGTTCGAGGTTGACGAACCAGTAGTAGCCGTCCTCATCGGTGGTGGTCTCGTCCACCTGGTTCCCGTCCGCGTCGTACAGGACGACCTTGACGCCCTTCGCCGGGGCCTCGCCCAAGGCCTGGACGCCGTCGCCGTCCTCGTCGTACCAGACGTAGTCACCGACCGACACCTTGATCAGCGTGAACGGCACAATGATGCCCACCTTGCGCGGCTCGGAGGGTTTCAGCCACTTGTTGCCGGTCACAGACGTGCGGTAGATCCGCTGCGCGGCTGAGTTCCAGGCGACCGAAAGGTCGAGGGGATCGGCCTTCGACTGAGGCGCGCTCAGCGGCGCCTTCATCGGCACGTCGAAGACCAGCAGCCCCGCCGGGGCCCAGGTCTGGCCATCGGCGAACATGGTGATCCGGAATGACTTCACCTTCGCCCAGTCGCCGCCGGGAAGGGTGCCGGCGGTGTACCAGCTGTCATTGCAGGAGGCCTGCCAGGACGCGTCCGCGGTGGCCGTGTTCAGCTCGGGACGGCACGGGTTCGAGGTGAGGTTGTACTCCACCAGGTAGCCCGAGTTCGTGGTCGTGCTCAGCCCGTTCAGGGTCACTGGCCCAGTCAGTTCGGGCGACCACTCGGTGCCGCGCTGGCCGTTGCTCAGCAACTGACCGACCCCGGTGTCACCGACGACCGGCAGGATGTCGTAGACCACGTAGTCGGTCAGCGGCACGTTGCCGAGGTTCTGCAGCCGCAGCCGGTAGTCGAAACTCTCCCCCGGCATGGTGACGGCCACGCACGGGTAGCGGGTGTAGCCCTGCCAGGCCGGGCATTCGGTCTCGTTGACGCCGGACGGCGGCGTCGCCGTCCCGGTGCCCTCGAAGACGTTCGGCAGCGTTCCCTTGTCCCACTTGGTCAGTTCGACCGCGGCCGCCTCGACCACCGGGAGCTTGTCCGGGTAGAGGCAGACCTCCTCGTCGGTGACTCCATCGCCGTCGATGTCGGTGGTGTCCGTGCCGACGGCCGACTTGTAGTAGTTCGGCTCGCACTTGGTGATGGCGTCGTTGGTGAGCACCCGCACCTCGTTGGTGTAGCTCTGGATCGAAGTTCCCGGACGCACCCGCACCTTCAGCTGGATGCTGTAGCCGACGTTCTCCTGGTTCGCCAGGTCGGGCAGGCTGATGTCCTTGAACGTGATCAGCGTGGTCCCGTCCGCCTGCGACACCGCCGTGTAGGCCGGGATCGGGTGCTCTGGGCACTCCCAGCTCGAGGACACCGCGCCGTCCAGGCCGCCGCCCATTCCGTAAGTGGTGAAACACGTCACGCCCAGGAACTCGAACTCCTTCGGCAACCGGTCAGACAGCGTGACCGTCGAGATCGGCAGCGAGCCGACCGCATTGAAACCGATCTTCCAGGTGAACACCTCACCGGGCACAACCGCGTCCTGGCCGGGGGCGTTCAGGGTGTGGGTCTTGTACGGGGTGATCCGCGACACCTTGGGGTCGACCGTGGTGGTCACGCAGGACGGGGTCTGGGCCGGCAGCTCGTCCGCCTGCAGCAGCGCGCAGTTGCTGATGGACGCGTCGAGGCTGGTGGTCGCGGGAACGTGCCCGCGCAGCATGATCTCCATCGTCGCGCCCGGGGCGAGCGTGGCCAGCGACAGCCGGACGTACTTGGCGCCGGACGGCACCGCGTGCGTGGTCGGCGAGTTCTGGGACGAGTCCCAGGCGTAGGTGTCGGTCCAGGTCGTGCCGTCGGTGCTGAAGTCGACCGTGACCACCTGACCGCGCGGAGCCACCGGCTGGTAGTCGACGTACGCGCGGTGAAGCTCCAGGTTCTCCACACTCATCGCGCCGGAGCCGTCTACCGGCAGCGTGTCCACCAGAGAGACGTTGTGCCAGCTGACGTTGCCCTCGTTCTTGGCGTAGAGCCGCCATGCGATCGCTCCGTCCGGGGCGACGGTGGCCGGGCCCGACTTGAACCAGTGCTTCTTGATCACCGGCGCCTCGGTGCTCACACTCGCGGACGCGTCCAGGGTGGCCTTCGTGCCATCGACGTAAGTGACTTCGGCGGTCGCCTTGTTCTTGTACGTCGTGCCCGCGGCCGGCATCTCGGACGTAAGCCCGTTCGGCGGCACGCGAAGCGTCACATAGGCGGTGAAGTAGGAGGTGCAGCCCGAGGCGCCGCAGTTGAGTTCGCTGCCTGCCGACAACGCGGGGACGTCCCACTTCACGGAGTGGCTCGCGCTGTCATAGGCGCCTGGCACGGTCGGATACTGCGAGGTGGCCGAGACGAACTCGAGGCCGGCCGGCAGGTCGTCGATCAGGGTCGCGCCGCTGATGTCGGTGCCGCCTACCTTGGTCGGACGGGTGAAGTTGATGGCGAAGGTGACGAGTTCGCCGGGCGCGGGTGTGGAGTTGCCCGAGACCGTCTTCACCAGGCCCCAGTCCTTGAGGGGTGCCTTGACCTCGATGACGACCGGACCCGAAGTCTCGCCGTCGCCGTCGGTGATCGCGATGGACGCGGAGTTGGGGATCTTTCCGCCACCCGCCACCGGGTAGCTCTTCACCTTGGCCACCACGAGGATATCCATCGACGGGCCGTCCATGAACGGCTGGGCCGACGTGCCGACGGTGATCACGAGATTGCCGTCCGCGTCCAGCGTCTTGGTCATCGGGGGCGGCTCGGTGCCGGCCTGAGTTGTGGTCGGCAGCACCACGTCCGCGAGGCTCACCTTGAGGTTCGGGTCGATCGCATCGGTGACCGTACCGATGCCGCACGGACCGACGAGGCTGCTGCACTGGATGATCAGCCGGTACGTGACGGTGTCGCCCACCTCGTACACCGCCGGGCCGCCCTCAATCCCCTTGAGGATCGTGGCGGCCGTATCCCCGGTCCCGGCGGCGTGCGCGGTCGCAGGCATGCCCAGCATCGTCAGCAATGCCGCCAGCAGCACCGCGACTATGCGCCAACCGAATGCCAATCCCTGCCCGAATTGGCCCCTGTTGGCGCGCGCAATCATGGTGTTCTTCATTTGTCCCCCAATGCTCCCAGCCGACCCGGGCGTACCCGAATCAGGCGCCGCCCGATGAGTGCAGGTGGCGCTGGCCTTCGTACTTCTCCCCAATGCGGTCCGATATGGACCTCCAACCACGAAGACGCGGTGGCTTTCGGATTATGACGCGGGATTTGAAGTTGCTTGAATTGTCACCTTGTCGCAGCGCATCTTTCTTCGTCTGGGCATTACCTTCAGCTAGTCCCGGCGCGGCTGAGCGCACGCGGACGTGGGTGGACGAAGCTTCAGAGCTCCAGGCCGCGGCGCTCCAGTAGGTGGCGTAGCTCAGGGTCCTGGCCGCGGTAGTCACGGTAGGCGTCCATCGCGTCGATGGAACCGCCGCGGGCCAGAAGGTGGCGGCGGAAGCGCTCGCCGTTCTCCCTGGTCAGGCCGCCAGAGGCGGTGATGTGGGCGGCGGTGTCCGCGTCCAGCACTTCAGACCAGATGTAGGCGTAGTAGCCGGCGTCGTAGCCGCCCTCGAACACGTGGCGGAAATAGCCCGAGCGGTACCGCGGGGGCACGAGGTCGTAGTCGAGACCCACCTTGGCCAGGGCTGCGTGCTCGAACGACTCGACCTGCTCGGGATCGGTGGGTAGATCCTCAAGGTCGGTCGAGTGCCAGACCTGGTCGAGCAGTGCGGCGCCAAGGTACTCGGTGGTCTTGTGGCCCTGTCCGAACCGTGTGGACGCACGCAGCGTCTCGATCCACTCCGCCGGCATCGGCTCGCCAGTGGCGTGATGGACGGCGTAGCGCGGCAGGATCACCGGGTCGAGCGCCCACATCTCGTTCACCTGCGACGGGTATTCCACGAAGTCACGCGGGGTTTCGGTGCCTGACTGCGAGCGATAGCGAGTGTCGGAGAGCAGCCCATGCAGGGCGTGGCCGAACTCGTGGAAAAGCGTGATCACGTCGTCCCAGGTCATCAACGTGGGCTGTCCGGCCGGCGGCTTGACCAGGTTCGAGTTGTTGCACACCACAGGCAGCTGCCCGAGCAGGTGGTTCTGGTCGACCAGGTTGTTCATCCACGCGCCGCCCTGCTTGCCCGGACGCGTGTGGAAGTCGGCGACGAACAGTCCGATCGGCGTCCCGTCCGCCTCATCGACGGCGAACACCCGCACCTCATCGTTGTAACCGACCAACTCCGGCCGCTCGGTGAAGGTGATCCCGTACAGGCCGTTGGCCGCCGCGAACACGCCCTCGTGCAGCACCCGCTCCAGTTCCAGGTAGGGACGCAGCGCGGACGCGTCCAGGTCGTAGCGCTCCGCACGCAGCAGCTCCGAGACGTACTGCCAGTCCCAGGCGGCCAGGGGCGCGTCGGGTTCGATCCGGCGCCAGACGCCGGCCAGTTCGTCCGCTTCGGCCCTGGCGTTGGCCACCGCCGCCGGAGCGAGCTTGGTGAGCAACGCCTTGACCGCCTGCCCGTTGCGCGCGCAGCCGTCCGCAGCCACGTAGTCGGCGTGATTGGCGAAACCGAGCAGTTTCGCCCGTTCGGCGCGCAGCCGGGCCAGCTCGACGATCAGCGGACGGGTGTCGTGGTCGCCACCCAGGCCACGACCGACGGACGCCTTGAACAGCCGCTCGCGCAGCCCACGGTGCTTGAGCACGTCGAGTGGACGCTGTCCGGACGTGTTGTCGAGCTCGATCAGCCAACCGTCCGCATGGCCCTGGTCGGTCGCCCGCTCGCGCGCGCCGTCGATCTCGGCCTCGCTCAGGCCGTCCAGCTCAGCACGATCGGACACCAGAACCGCCCCGGCGTTCATGCCGGCCAGCGAGACGCGACCGAAGGCGGACTGCAACTCCGCGATCCGCTGGTTCAGGTCGCGCAGGCGCTGCTGGTCGGCCTCGGGGAGGTTCACGCCGGCCCGCTCGAAGTCGCGCAGCCGACGTTCGAGCCAATATGCCGACTGCACGTCGAGCGCCGCCTCGCCGCCGGCTTCCCGCCTGGCCAGCGCTGCGACCCGCTCGTAGCGAGCGCGGTCGAGGAAGATCGCGTCGCCATGAGCGGCGAGTTGGGGCGCGATCGCGGCCTCGATCGCGTCCAGGGTGTCGTTGGTGTCTGCCGGCTGCTTCGTGTAGAAGGCGTTCAGCGCACGACTGAGCAGCTGCCCGGACGATTCCCAGGCCTCGATCACGTTCGCCACCGTGGCTGGCTCGGGGTTCGTGGCAAGCGCGTCCAATTGCGTCAGTTGCTCGGCCATGCCCGCTTCGATGGCGGGCTGGTAGTGCTCGTCGCGGATCGCGTTGAAGTCGGGCAGTTCGAACAGCAGCGTGGACGCGGCGGCGAACGGGTTGGCGGCATCAAGAGACATGCCGTCCATCCTTACCCGGTTCTTACGCTGAGCCAACCTGGTGGACGAGCCCCGCTCCCAGGCGATGCCCGAGCTCGGCGAGAACGAGCCCACCCCCAACGCGATCGCTCAGGAGCCCCGCGAGGAACGAACACCCACCAAACGCTCCCTGAGGAGCCCCGCGAGGAACGA
>DAORUI010000127.1:0-9214 GCA_035433085.1 Propionicimonas sp.
TCGATGACCACCACCAAGACCACCGACATCAACGGCACCCTGCAGCAGATCGCCGAACTGACCGCCACCGGCTGTGACATCGTCCGGGTGGCAGTACCCAGCCAGGACGACGCCGACGTGCTGCACATCATCGCCAAGAAGAGCCAGATCCCGGTCATCGCCGACATCCACTTCCAGCCGAAGTACGTGTTCGCCGCGATCGACGCCGGCTGCGCTGCCGTCCGCGTGAACCCGGGCAACATTCGCGCCTTCGACGACCAGATCAGGGAGATCTCCCGCGCGGCCACGGACGCCGGGGTCTCGATCCGCATCGGTGTGAACGCAGGCTCGCTCGACAAGCGGCTGCTGGCCAAGTACGGGGCCCCGACTCCGGAGGCACTGGTCGAGTCGGCGCTGTGGGAGGCCAGCCTCTTCGAGGAGCACGGCTTCCGCGACTTCAAGATCTCGGTGAAGCACCACGACCCGGTCGTGATGGTGCGCGCCTACGAACAGCTGTCCGCAGCCTGCGACTACCCCCTGCACCTCGGCGTCACGGAGGCCGGACCGGCCTTCCAGGGCACCATCAAGTCGTCGGTGGCGTTCGGTGCGCTGTTGGCCAAGGGCATCGGCGACACGATTCGGGTGTCGTTGTCCGCGCCTCCCGCAGAAGAGGTGAAGGTCGGTATCAAGATCCTGGAGTCGCTGAACCTGCGTCCGCGGCATCTGGAGATCGTGTCCTGCCCGTCGTGCGGACGCGCCCAGGTCGATGTGTACACGCTCGCCGAGGAGGTCACCGAAGGCCTCGCCGGCATGGAGGTGCCGTTGCGCGTGGCCGTGATGGGCTGCGTGGTGAACGGTCCCGGCGAGGCTCGGGAGGCCGATCTCGGCGTGGCCTCAGGCAACGGCAAGGGCCAGATCTTCGTCCGCGGTGAAGTGATCAAGACCGTGCCCGAAGCCGAGATCGTCGCCACCCTGATCGAGGAGGCGAACCGCCTCGCGGCCGAGATGGTCGGCAGCGAGTCCGGACCCGTCCAGGTTTCGGTCGGATAGGCCGTGGAACACGCCCGGATCCTCACCACCGCGGACGCTGAGCTGGCGCGGCGTCTGGTGGCCGAGGACCCGGTGACGAACGTCTTCATCGGCTCCCGCTTGGCGTCCGGTGTGCTCAACCCGGGCATGCCGGGGGTCATCTGGGGCTGGCCCGCGAGCGCGCCCCGCGCGCTGCTGCACATCGGGGCGAACCTCGTGCCCTTGGCTCCCGACCTCGAAGCCATCCCGGCCTTCGTCGAGGCCGCCGGACGCCGTCGCACCTGCCAGTCGATCGTCGGTCCGTCGTGGCTCGCGCTGCCACTGTGGCGGGCACTGGTCGACCGCTGGGGACGGGGTTACAGCGCGGTCCGCGAAGTGCGCCGGAGCCAGCCGGTGATGGCCACCGCGGGCCCACCGTTGGTGGCCCCCGACCCGCGTGTGCGTCCGATCACCCACGCCGACTTCGAGTCCTACTTCGCTGCGGCGGTCGCGATGTACACCGAGGAGGTCGGTGCCGATCCGCTCGTCGGTGGGGACACCAGCTACCGCAGCTACTGTCGCTGGCTGGTCGACCAGCGGCGGGCCTTCGGAATCGTCGAGAACGGAAGGGTGGTGTTCAAGAGCGACATCGGGGCAGCCTGCGGCAACGCAGCGCAGATCCAAGGGGTCTGGCTCGACCCGTCCCTTCGCGGACGGGGCCTCTCGGAACCGGCGATGGCCGCGGTCACCGAGTACGTGCTTGCCGACTTCCCGATCGCCTGCCTGTACGTGAACGACTTCAACGTTCGCGCGGTGCGCTGCTACGAGCGGGTCGGTTTCGAGCAAGTGGGGGAGTTCGCCACCGTCCTGTACTGAGACCGCCACTGAGCTCGCCAGCTCGAGGTTTCGCTGGTCGAGCGGGGTTTCGCTGGTCGAGCGAGGTTTCGGCTGGTCGAGCGAGGTTTCGGCTGGTCGAGCTTGTCGAGACCCCGGAACCACTTGCGAACGTAGAGCCGAGCTCAGCACACCGTTTCCACCGGCGCACCGGTGAGCTCGACCAGCTCGGCCGGCGACAACGGAAACACAGCGTAGGGATGCCCAGCCGCCGCCCAGATCTCGGCGAACCGGAAGAGTTCGCGGTCGATCAGGATCACCGGCGGCTGGGTGTGCGCAACGGGGGAGACCCCGCCGATGGAGAATCCGGTGGCTGTCTTCACGAAGTCCGCGTCGGCCCGTCCGATCCTGCCGACCAGTGCGGCCACCTTCCGCTCATCCACCCGCAGATCGCCGGAGGTGACCACGAGCACCGCAGCATCGTCGTCGAGCCGGCGAAAAACGATGCTCTTGGCGATCTGGCCGAGTTCGACGCCCAACGCGGAGGCCGCGTCGGCTGCGGTGCGTCCGGTCACCGGAAGCCTGACCACGTCATGGGGGTGGCCGAGTTCGGCGAGTCTGGAGGCCACGCGCTGGGCACCGTCCGGAAGAGGAGTCTGCGTCACGCGCCGCATTCTGCCAGTTCGTGGACGCTCGGTTCCGATCGTTTGCGGACGGTTGGCAGACTTCAGCCGTACTTAGGTCAGCCTAACTCCGAGGAGAAGAATGTCGAGCGCTGCGTTTGAGACGGTTCCGCTTGAGTCGGCACTGCGACCGGCGTCCCTGGCCGGACGGGAGTGGCTCACTGCCGGCTACGTGCGGCTGCGGCTGGCCGGACCCGGGTTGGCGGGGTTCTCCTCGCCCGGCGCGGACGATCACGTCCGACTCTTCTTCGCCCCGCACGGGTCGCCTGCGCCGGCCGACCCGGACGGCTGGCGTGAGTTCGGCAGCCGGGAGTACACCCCGCTCAACGTCGGCGACGACTGGGTCGAGTTCGACTTCGTCGTCCACGGGGACGGTCCCGGCTCCACCTGGGCGGCGACCGCACCGCTGGGCTCACTGGTCGCCATCGGCGGTCCGCGGCGGAGCAACGCGGTGGTCGGCAAGCCGGACGCGTGGTTCCTCGCCGGCGACGAGACCGCGGTTCCGGCGATCACCCGGTTCCTCCGCGAGCGCGATCCGGCGACGGCGGCCCGAGTGATCGTCGAGGTGGCCGGCGAGAACGAACTGTTGCCGATTCCGAGTGATCCGCACTCCCACATCACCGTGTTGGTGCGCGGCGTGGACAGCCTCGGTGACACGCTGGCCCGGCTGGGGAAGTCCGATCGTCCCAATGGTGCGGTGCTGGGTTTCGTCGCCGCAGAGGCCGCCGTGGTGCCGGTCGCGCGCGACCTCCTGCTGACCCGGTGGGGACTTGCACCCGAGGCGACCATCATCAAGGGCTACTGGCGCGGCGAGGCAGCCATCGAACATCGGTAGGATCACCGGGTGATCACCCGACTTTCCCAACTCTTCGTCCGCACGCTGCGCGAGGACCCCGCCGACGCCGAGGTGCCGAGCCACCGCTGGCTGGTGCGCGCCGGCTACATCCGTCGCGCCGCGCCCGGCATCTACACCTGGCTGCCGCTCGGCCTGCGCGTGCTGCACCAGGTGGAGCGCGTCGTCCGCGAAGAGATGGACGCGATGGGCGCGCAGGAGGTGCTCTTCCCTGCGCTGCTGCCCCGGGAGCCCTACCAAGCGACGAACCGCTGGACCGAGTACGGCCCCAACCTGTTCCGGCTCAAGGACCGTAAGGGCGGCGACTACCTGCTCGGCCCCACCCATGAGGAGATGTTCACCCTGCTCGTGAAGGACCTGTACTCCTCCTACAAGGACCTGCCGCTGTCGATCTACCAGATCCAGACCAAGTACCGCGACGAGGCCCGTCCGCGCGCCGGCCTGCTGCGCGGTCGCGAGTTCGTGATGAAGGACTCCTACTCCTTCGACATCGACGACGAGGGCCTGGACGCGTCCTACGAAGCACATCGCCAGGCCTACATCCGGATCTTCGACCGGCTCGGGCTCCAGTACGTGATCGTGAAGGCCACCTCGGGCGCCATGGGCGGCTCGGCTTCGGAGGAGTTCCTGGCGATCTCGGCCACCGGCGAAGACACCTTCGTCCGGTCTCCGGGAGGCTACGCAGCGAACGTCGAGGCGGTCAGCATCGCCCCGCCCGCAGCGCTCGACCACTCGGGCGTCGGCCCGGCACGTCCCGTGGACACGCCGGGCACCGGCACCATCGACGAACTCGTCGTCGCCGCGAACGAGAAGTTCCCCAGGGCTGATCGCGAGTGGACGGCTGCCGACACGCTCAAGAACGTCGTGTTCAAGCTCACCACCCCGAGCGGCTTGAGCGAACTGTTGATCGTCGGCGTGCCCGGAGATCGCGACATCGATGTGAAGCGGCTCGAAGCCGCCATCGCGCCGGCCGAGGCGGCGGCGCTGACCGATGAGGAGTTCGCCGCCAATCCGGCCCTGGTCAAGGGCTACATCGGCCCGGTCTCGGTCGTCGACGGCACTGCGGTCGCGCATCTGGGCACCGCAGCGGCCGCGAAGGTGCGCTACCTGGTCGATCCCCGAGTGGTCACCGGCACCTCCTGGATCACCGGCGCGAACCTGGTGGACACCCATCTGGTCGATGTCGTGGCCGGCCGCGACTTCACCCCCGACGGTGTCCTCGACGTCGCCGAGGTGCGCGACGGTGATCCCTCCCCGGACGGATCCGGCCCGCTCAGCCTGGCTCGGGGCATCGAAATGGGTCACATCTTCCAACTCGGCCGCAAATACGCCGAAGCCCTCGGGCTGAAGGTGCTGGACGTCAACGGCAAGCTGGTCACGGTCACGATGGGCTCCTACGGTGTGGGCGTCTCGCGGGCCGTGGCCGCGGTCGCCGAGGCCACCTGCGACGAGCGCGGCCTGGCCTGGCCGCGCGCGCTGGCCCCCTTCGACGTCCAGGTGCTGGCCACCGGCAAGGGCGACGACATCTCCGCGGCCGCCGAGCAGTTGGCGTCCGACCTGGACGCCGCCGGCATCCGCGTCCTGCTGGACGACCGCTTGGCGTCCCCGGGCGTGAAGTTCACCGACGCCGAGGTGATGGGCGTGCCGACCTCCGTGGTCGTCGGCCGCGGCCTCGCCGACGGGGTGGTCGAGGTTCGCGATCGCGCCACCGGCGAGCGCACCGAGGTGCCGGTGGCCGAGGCGCTGGCGCACCTGGTGGCACTGGTGCACAGCTGAGGGGCTTCGGCCCGGGCGCCGCGGCGCCTAGAATGGCTCGGACGCGCTCAGCGCGTCCACCTACAACCGCATCACACAATCGGATCGAGGAGCAATGGACACCGCTGACATTGAGGCGCTGGTAACTCCAGTCGCCGCTGGGCATGCGCTTGAGGTCGATCGCTTGGAGGTGCTCAACGCGGGCAAGCGGGCAGTGGTCCGGGTCTTCCTCGATGGTGACGGTGCGGACGGCCGCGGCCCCTCCCTGGACGACATCGCCGCTGCGACCAGGGCGATCTCCGCTGCACTCGACGAGGCGGACCTGACCAAGGGTCGTCCCTACACCCTCGAGGTCTCCTCGCGCGGCGTGAGCCGTCCACTGGTCGAGGCCAAGCACTTCCGCCGTAACCGCGGCCGGCTCGTGGCGTTCTCACTGGCCGACCAGGAGCTCACCGGACGGATCGTCGCCGCGCAGGAGACCGCGGTCGAGATCGACGTGGACGGCGACCGGCGCAGCGTGCCGTTGGCGGAAATTCGCCGGGCAGTGGTTCAGATCGAGCTGAACCGGCCAAACCAAGATGACTTTGCAGAGGACGAGGAGAGCTGAAATGGATGTCGACCTGAGCGCACTGAAGGCGCTGGAACGCGACAAGGAAATCAGCATGGACCTGCTGCTGGACGCCCTGAGCGAGGCCTTGCTGAACGCCTACGCCAAGACCCCTGGTGCCGTGGACGGCGCTCGGGTGCAGATCGACCGCAAGAGCGGGAAGGTCGCAGTGCTCGCCCCGGAGCTGGACGAGGAGGGCAACCGGATCGGAGAGTACGAACACACTCCTGACGGGTTCGGCCGGGTGGCCGCCGCCACCGCCCGCCAGGTGATCTTCCAGCGTCTGCGCGAGGCCGAGGACGAGCAGAAGTACGGCCACTTCGCCGGCGTCGAGGGTGACATCGTCCTTGGCGTCGTGCAGCAGGATCGGGACTCGCGTACCGTCCGGGTCGACCTGGGCAGCATCGAGGCGATCATGCCTCTGGCCGAGCAGGCACCCGGCGAGGTGTACACGCATGGCTTGCGGCTTCGCGTCTATGTGGTCAGTGTGCGTCGCGAATTGCGGGGACCGCAGGTCGTCGTGTCCCGCACCCACCCGAACCTCGTGGCCAAGTTGTTCAAGCTCGAAGTGCCGGAGATCGAGTCCGGTGTGGTGGAGATCAAAGCCATCGCCCGCGAGGCCGGCCACCGAACCAAGATCGCAGTGATCAGCCACAACCCCGACGTGTCCGCCAAGGGTGCCTGCATCGGACCGATGGGCCAGCGGGTGCGCGCGATCATGCACGAACTGAACGAGGAGAAGATCGACATCATCGACTACTCCGACGACCCGGCGAACTTCGTGGCCCAGGCGCTGAGCCCGTCGAAGGTCACGTCCGTCACGGTGACGGACGCGACCGCCCGCGCCGCCCGCGTGGTCGTGCCCGACTACCAGCTCTCGCTGGCGATCGGACGCGAGGGCCAGAACGCCCGCCTGGCCGCCCGTCTCACCGGCTGGCGCATCGACATCCGCTCGGACACCGCCGAGTAACTGTTTGGCTCATCGAGCAACCGACGGACTCGGCTGGTCGAGCCTGTCGAGACCGCTCCCAGGGCTGGTGCCGGCCTACTTCGTCGGCTCGGCGGACGGCTGGGTGCCGGCATCGGTGGGTCGGCTGGCCGACATCGCCTCCTGCAAGGCCGCGAGCACCTTCGCCTCATCGAGGTCGAGCTTCTCCGCGAGGCTCTTGGCCATGCTGGCGATCATCTGGGTGTTCCCGCCACCCGAGCCGCCCTTGGCTGCATCGGTCGGCTGTCCGGACGGGCGAGCCGTTGGGTCGCCGGACGGAGCGTCGGAGGGCGCTCCCGACGGACGACCGGAGGCAGCTCCAGAGGGTCGGCTGGCGCTCATGACCTCCTTGAGGGCGGCCTCCACCTTTGCCTGGTCGACGCCAAGCTTCGTGGCCAGCGACTCGGCGATGGTCGAGGTGTCGAATCCACCCCGGCCGGAGGTCCCGCCCTGCCGGCCCTGCGCGGCCTGCGTCGAACCGCCGGACGCGGCCGCTGCGGTCTCGTCCCCGCCGGCGAGATTCGCTGCCAGAGCACCCACGCCCACCGCGGCACCGAGGGCGATCACGAAGGCGCCCACTCCCAGACCGATCTTGGCCTTGCTGTTCATTGCTCTCCTGTTTGTCTGGAATGACCGTTTTGTCTGGAATCGACCGTTGTCGGCGGGGCTGTGCCAACCGTCAGGCAAGCCTGGGTGTTTCCTGTGGATCTGCGGCGATCCGTCCCTCACTAGACTCATCGCCATGACCCCGCCAGTCCGCACCTGCCTCGGTTGCCGGCAGCGTGCCGCCAAGTCCGACCTGCTGCGACTGGCCTGGGCGCAGGGACGCGTGGTTGTCGACCTGGATCAGGTGCTCCCTGGTCGGGGCGCCTACCTCCACCCGGGCTGCGGCCCGGCCGCGCTGCGGCGCCGACCGTTCGGCCGGGCGTTGCGCCAGCCGGTCGAACCGGGCCAGGTCGAGCAGCTTCTTGCGACCACAGCCGATTAAGCCAATCGGGGCGGGTCGCGATAAGCTTGAGCCTGCGCGTCCGCCAGTTCGTGGCTGACTCAACCAGAAAGTGGGCTAACGCTCATGACCACTCGATGAAGATCTCGAAATGAGCACTGAACAGAACTAACTGGTCGACGCGCCTGCGTGGACCTGAAGGAGAGTAGTGGCTAAGGTCCGCGTCTACGAGCTCGCAAAGGAGCTCGGACTCGAAAGCAAGGAACTATTACAGACCCTCAACAACATGGGGGAATTCGTCCGGTCGGCCTCGTCAACGATTGAGGCCCCGGTCGTCCGGAGGCTGAAGGAGAAGGCCGCCGCTGCCCAGCCGGCAGCGCCAGCGACCCCCGCAGTACCGGCAGCGACCCCGGCCCCCGCTGCTCCGGCGCCGGCCGCACCGACCCAGGCAGCTTCGCCGACGCCAACCGTGGCGCCGACCCAGGCAGCCGCGCCGACCGCTCCGGCACGTCCGGCCGTGCCGGGCGCCGCGCGTCCGGCAGCACCAACGCCGGGCCCGGTCGCGGCCAGGCCAGTGCCGGCGCCGGCCACCGAGCCGGCGTCCGCGCCGGTCGAGACTGCGCAGGCAGCCCCAGCGGCGCAGGCAACCCCAGCCGCGCCCGCCACGCCTGCACCGGCGGCACCCGTTGCTCCGGCGCCTTCCGCGCCAGCCGCTGCGGGCCCGACCGGAGCAGTCCCCGCGCCGCGTCCAGCAGCACCGCGGCCAGTTCCGCGTCCGGGCGCTTCCGGAGGATTGCCCGGCGCAGCCGCAGGCCCGCGCAAGACCGGCGCGCCGCGTCCGGGCAACAATCCGTTCGCTTCCCGCCAGGGCATGGGTGTGCAGCGCCCGCGTCCGGAAGGTGCGGCCCCCGGTCGGCCCGGTGAGCGTCCTTACAGTGATCGTCCCGGCGGCCCTCGTCCGGCTGGCGCCCCGCGTCCCGGCGGCGGCGTGGCCGGCATGCCCCGGCCGAACCCGGCCATGATGCCCAAGACCGCATCGGGTAACCTCGGCGGTCCGACCCGTACCGGCACCGGTCGCCCAGGTGGCGCTGGCGCAGGCGCGGGCCGTGGACGTCCCGGCGGTGCACCCGGTCGTCCGGGTGGCGTCGGCGGTGCGCCAGGTGCGGGTGGTCCCCCCGGCGGTGGCGGTCGCGGTGGCCGTGGCGGTCGCGGCGGCTCGGGCACCCAGGGCGCCTTCGGGCGTGCAGGCGCTCCGGCGAGGCGTGGACGCAAGTCGAAGAAGCAGCGCAGGCAGGAATTCGACCAGATGGAGGCCCCGTCGATTGGCGGCGTGCGCGTCCGTCAGGGCGACGGCCAGACCGTCCGGCTGCGCCGCGGTGCATCGCTGACCGACCTCGCCGAGAAGATCGGTGTCGAGCCGGCGTCCCTGGTGCAGGTGCTGTTCCACCTGGGTGAGATGGTGAACGCCACCCAGTCGGTGGCCGACGACACTCTCCAGGTGCTGGGTGCCGAGCTCAACTACAACATCGAGGTCGTCTCGCCCGAGGACGAGGACCGCGAG
>DAORUI010000128.1:0-9127 GCA_035433085.1 Propionicimonas sp.
TCGCCACCCTCGCGATCACCACCATCGCCAGCCTCGCCAAAACCAGACGCGACGCTTCGCTAGGCCAATAGCCCCGGCTGGAAACCGTCCGCGCCGGTCACCCAGGACGCAGTCCCGCGTCCGCTCAGCCACGCCCATAGCCGGATGTCGCTGCCGCTGACGACCAGCGGCTCGTCGCCGCGACCGAGTTCTGCCACCAGGGAATCCGACTCGATCCGGATGGCCGGAAGATCAGCGTTCTGCAGCCGGTCGATGACCCCGCGCAGCAGCCAGGCGGCAGGCGCGGCATCGATCGCTTCCGGGCTCAGCTCGAAGTCGAGGTCGAGGTGGTGCAGGCAGACCTCGTGGAACCGGTCGAGGACCACCACCGCCAGCGGGTGGACAGTGCCCCTGACGACGACCAGAGGGCTCCAGTCGCTGGTCAGGTCGATCACCCGGTGAAGTGCGCCGGCGCTCGTGTCCAGGTCGATCTGCAGTGCGAGTCCGTCGCGGTCGGCGCCGTGCTCGAGATCAATGATCCTTGCCTTCGGGGTCTGCGGTGCGGGCTGGGGTAGCCCGGCGCCCACGGCCTCGATCGCGGCTCGGACGTGATCGGCGTTACGTGCCAGGTGCGTGGCCACATGGGCGCGACTCCAGCCCGGCAGGGCGGTCGGTGAGTGCCAGGACTCATCGTCCAAACCGATGGTGAAGCCGAGCAGTCGTTGGGTCGCCTCGGAGTTCCAGCGCTGCACATCGTCGGTCGGAACCGCGCCGATGTGCCACGTCATGGCACCAACCTAAGGGTCAGCGGCTCCCGGAGCCACCCCGCACCACCCGGCAACGGGAGTGTCTGAGCCAGCATCTAGCATGTTCGACGTGACTGACCGGCTGATCGTGCGCGGCGCGCGAGAACATAACCTCCGCAACATCAACCTCGACCTGCCTCGCGACGCGATGATCGTGTTCACGGGGCTGTCCGGCTCGGGCAAGTCGAGCCTGGCGTTCGACACGATCTTCGCCGAGGGTCAGCGGCGCTACGTGGAGAGTCTTTCCGCCTATGCGAGGCAGTTCCTCGGGCAGATGGACAAGCCGGACGTCGACTTCATCGAGGGACTGTCGCCTGCGGTCTCGATCGATCAGAAGTCGACGAGCCGCAATCCACGATCCACCGTCGGTACGATCACCGAGATCTATGACTACCTGCGCCTGCTGTATGCCCGGGTCGGCCATCCGCACTGCCCGCAGTGCGGCGAACCGATCAGCCGGCAGTCGCCGCAGCAGATCGTCGACCGCTTGCTCGGGCTGCCCGAAGGCACCCGTTTCCAGGTGCTGGCTCCCGTCGTCCGCGGCCGCAAAGGCGAGTACGTCGAGTTGTTCCGGCAGCTCTCAGGGCAGGGCCTGGCCCGCGTCCGCGTGGACGGGGAGGTGCACCAACTCCTCTCGCCGCCGACCCTCGACAAACAGAGGAAGCACTCGATCGACGTGATCGTCGATCGCCTTGCGGTCAAGCCGTCGGTGAAGCGGCGGCTCACCGACTCGGTCGAGACCGCGCTCGGTCTGGCCGGCGGTGTCGTCACGATCGATTTCGTGGATCGCCCCGACGGCGATCCGGAACGGGAGCGTCGCTACTCCGAGCGGCTCGCCTGTCCCAACGACCATGACATCTCCATCGAGGAACTGGAGCCGCGCCAGTTCTCCTTCAACGGTCCATGGGGCGCCTGCCCGGTCTGTTCGGGCATCGGTACCCGCATGGAGGTCGACGCCGAGTTGGTGATCCCCGACACCGGCAAGAGCCTGTCTGAAGGTGCCATCACGATCTGGACGACCCCGTACGTCGCCGGGTTCTTCCAGAACATCTTCGCCGCGCTCGCCGACCAGGAGGGGTTCAGCGTCCACACTCCCTGGGAGCAGTTGCCCGCCCGCGTGCAGCGACTGCTGCTGATGGGGGTGCCCGGTCAGGTGACCGTCCACAGCCGATCACGGCACGGCCGCGAGCACACCTATCGGGCGAAGTACGAAGGCGCCCTGCCCTACGTGTCCCGACGGCATGCGGAAGCGGACTCGGACAACGCCCGGGAGCGGTTCGCGGGCTACATGCGGGAGGTGCCCTGCCTCACCTGCCACGGCGCCCGGTTGAAGCCGTCGTCGCTCGCGGTCACCGTCGCCGGCCGGAACATCGCGGAAGTGGCCGGCCTGAGCATCGCCGAGCTCGCGGTGTTCGTGCGCGAACTCGAACTGACCGAGCGGGAGGCGCGGATTGCCGAGCGGCTCGTGAAGGAGATCAAGGAGCGTCTGCGGTTCCTACTCGACGTCGGCCTGGACTACCTGAGCCTCTCCCGTCCTGCGGGCAGCCTCTCCGGTGGCGAGGCCCAGCGCATCCGGCTCGCCACTCAGATCGGCTCGGGGCTGGTGGGCGTGCTGTACGTGCTCGACGAGCCGTCCATCGGGCTGCACCAGCGCGACAACCACCGCCTGATCGAGACGCTCGTCCGGCTGCGTGACCTGGGCAACACCCTGATCGTCGTCGAGCATGACGAGGACACCATCCGGACCGCCGATTGGGCGGTCGACATCGGTCCCGGTGCCGGCGAGCACGGCGGCGAAGTACTCGTGTCGGGTCCGGTGAAGGAGTTGCTGGAGCACCCGACGTCACTCACCGGCGCTTACCTGTCCGGACGGCGGACGATCCCGATGCCCACCAGGCGGCGTCCGGCTACCGGTAGGACGATAACTGTGGGTGGCGCCACCGAGCACAACCTGCGCGACGTAACCGTCGCGTTCCCGCTCGGTCAACTGATCGCGGTAACCGGGGTCTCCGGATCGGGCAAGTCGTCGCTGGTGAACAGCATCCTCTACACCGCACTGGCCAAGAAGCTCTACGGCGCAAAGGCGGTGCCGGGCCACCACCGGTCGATCACCGGCGTCGAGCACATCGACAAGAGCATCCACGTCGACCAGTCGCCGATCGGCCGCACCCCCCGGTCGAACCCGGCCACCTACACGGGAGTCTTCGACCGGATCCGCAAGCTGTTCGCCGAAACGCCCGAGGCCAAGGTGCGCGGCTACCAGCCCGGGCGGTTCTCCTTCAACGTGAAGGGCGGACGCTGCGAGAACTGCGCGGGCGACGGCACGATCAAGATCGAGATGAACTTCCTGCCCGACGTGTACGTGCCCTGCGAGGTCTGCCATGGCGACCGCTACAACCGCGAGACCCTGGAGGTGCACTACAAGGGCAGGACGATCGCCGAGGTGCTGAACATGCCGATCGAGGAGGCACTGGAGTTCTTCGCCCCGATCCAGGCGATCGCCCGGCACCTGTCCACCCTGGTGGACGTGGGCCTTGGTTACGTCCGCCTCGGGCAGCCCGCCACCACGCTCTCGGGCGGCGAGGCGCAGCGGGTGAAGCTCGCGTCGGAGTTGCAGCGCCGATCGACCGGTCGCACGTTCTACGTGCTCGACGAGCCGACCACCGGACTGCATTTCGAGGACATCCGGAAACTGCTGCAGGTGCTCCAGTCGCTCGTCGACAAGGGCAACACGGTGGTCGTGATCGAGCACAACCTCGACGTGATCAAGGCCGCCGACTGGGTGATCGACCTCGGTCCCGAAGGCGGCTCGCGCGGCGGCCTGGTGATCGCTGAAGGCACTCCGGAGGAGGTCGCAGACAACCCGGCCTCCTTCACCGGAGCCTTCCTCAAGCCGGTGCTGGACGGCCGCAGGGTTCCGGTGGCAGATAAGGAACCCGTACTCGTCAGCTGATGGTGAGGCTGTCCCCGCTCACGGTGACCTTCGCCTTGGCGAGTGCGGTGGTGGCCGGCCCGGTGAGCACCGAGCCGTCGGCCAACGAGAACGTGCTGCCGTGCCGGCCGCACACGATCGCCGCATCGGTGACGTCCTGCACAGGCAGGTTCTGGTGGGTGCACAGGTAGCTGAACGCTTCGAACTTGCCTTCGCTGGGCTGGGTCACGACGTATTCGCCGACGATCTTCCCGCCTCCGACGGGCACGTCCGCGACCGCGAGGGTGTTGCCCCCGGACGCGGCGCCGTTGCTGGTGCCGCCGGAGGCAGCGGGCGCGCAGCCAGCCAGGCAGACCGCGAGAGTGGTGCCACCGATCGTGATGAGCGCGGCGCGTCGGGATGGGAGCGGTGTGTTCATCGGGACTCCTACTTAGTTGCGTTTTCAACAGTCTAGGGTGGCTTTCCGGCTCGCGGCTGTGACAGACCTGTGAATGCTGCGCCCGGTCTCGACGGCATCGTCGGTGGGGTTGCCTATGCTGACACCGGTGCCGGACGGACCGGCCGGGAGAGGAGGCTGCCGTGGCCGACCCGGCGACCTACCGTCCCGCTCCGGGCACCATCCCCACCGGACCCGGGGTCTACCGCTTCAGCGATCGTGAGGGCCGCGTCATCTACGTCGGCAAGGCGATCAATCTGCGCCAGCGGCTCAACTCGTACTTCGCCGACCCGTCCGCGCTGCACTTCCGCACCCAGACGATGGTGCGCACTGCGGCGGGAGTCGAGTGGACGCTGGTGCGCAACGAACTGGAGGCGCTCCAGCTCGAATACACCTGGATCAAGCAGTTCGACCCGCGCTTCAACGTGAAGTACCGCGACGACAAGTCCTACCCATGGGCCGCGGTGACCTGGACGGAAGAGTTCCCCCGCGTGTTCGTCGGCCGCGGCAGCAAGCGCAAGGGCGTTCGCTACTTCGGGCCGTACGCCCAGGCCTGGGCCATCCGCGACACCATCGATTCGCTCCTGCGGGTCTTCCCGATGCGGTCGTGCACCAACGGCGTCTTCCGCAGCGCCCAGGCGAGTGGCCGGCCCTGCCTGATGGGCTACATCGGGAAGTGCGCCGCCCCCTGCGTCGGCCGGATCGACCCGGACGCGCACCGTGTGCTCGTCGAGGACGTCTGCGACTTCCTTGCCGGACGCACCGGCGCGCTGACCCGGCGCTTGGAGACCGAGATGCGAATCGCGGCCACCAACCAGGAGTACGAGCGCGCCGCGGTCCTCCGCGACCAGCTGAACGCGCTGAAGCAGGCCGGTGAGCGGAACGCGATCGTGCTCGGCGACGGCACGGACGCGGATATCGTCGCGCTCGCCGAGGACCCTCTGGAGGTCGCGGTGCAGGTCTTCCATGTGCGCGACGGCCGAATCCGCGGCGAGCGGGGCTGGGTGGCCGAGCGCAGCGACGACGCCGACACCGGACGGCTGCTGGAGCAGTTCCTGCTGCAGCTCTACGCCGAGGACGCCGAGGCTATTCCGCCGGAGATCCTGCTGCCGGCCCAGCCCGCGTCCCCGGAGGTGCTGGCGCAACTGCTGAGTGACGAGCGCGGTACCCGGGTGCGACTCAAGGTGCCGAAGCGGGGCGACCGGGCAGCGCTGCTGGAGACCGCGGCGCGCAATGCGGCGGACGCGCTCGCGCTGCACAAGGTTCGCCGGGCCAGCGACCTGTCCACGCGCAACCGCGCGCTCGAGGAACTGCAGGAGGCGCTGGGTCTGCCCGAGGTGCCGCTGCGCATCGAGTGCTACGACATCTCGCACACCCAGGGCAGCGAGGTGGTCGGCTCGATGGTCGTTTTCGAGGACGGACTGGCCCGCAAGAGCGAGTATCGAAGGTTCATCATCCGTACGGTCGAGGGCTCCAATGACGTCGCAGCGATGCACGAGGTGATCACCCGCCGGTTCAATCGGCTGCTCGCCGAGACCGCGCGCAGCGCGGACGAGTCCGGCCCGATGCTGGTCGACCCGACCACCGGTGCGCCCAGGAAGTTCGCGTACCTTCCGGGCCTCGTGGTGGTGGACGGCGGCGCACCCCAAGTGGCTGCGGCCCGCTCCGCGCTGGCCGGGCTGGGCATCGACAACGTCGCGCTGTGCGGGTTGGCGAAGAAGCTGGAGGAGGTCTGGCTACCGGGGGAGGAGTATCCGCTGATCCTCCCGCGCGCCAGCGAAGGGTTGTACCTGTTGCAGCGGGTGCGGGACGAGGCGCATCGCTTCGCCATCAACCACCACCGCAGCCGGCGCAGCGCGTCCATGGTCGAATCGGCCCTGGACGACGTGCCCGGGCTCGGCGAGATCAGGCGCAAGGCGCTGCTGAAGTATTTCGGTTCGCTGCGCAAACTGCGCGCGGCCACAGTGGAGGAACTCGCCGAGGTGCCGGGTGTCGGTGCGAAGACCGCCGCAGCGGTGAAGGCCGTCCTCGCAACTCAAGAACCGGCTGAGGCCGTCAACCTCACCACCGGCGAGATCATCCAGGCCTGATCGCTCGACCCTCGGGGCGGCAATAATGAAGCCATGAACGAGACGTCGTCCCCGGTCCGGCTGCTGGTGGTAACCGGCATTTCCGGGGCCGGACGCAGATCGGCCTCGCACACGCTGGAGGACATGGGCTGGCTGGTCGTGGACAATCTGCCGCCGAGCCTTCTGCCCGACCTGATGGACGTGAGCCGGGAACGTCAATTCACCCGGGTCGCGGTGCTGCTCGACGTGCGCAGCCGGTCGGAATTCCAGCAGATCCCGAAGGCCTTCGCCACGCTCGGCGAGTCGGGGGTCGTGCCGCAGATACTGTTCCTCGACGCCAGCGATGAGGTCATCATCCGGCGGCAGGAGTCGGTGCGACGGCCGCTGCCGCTGCAGGGCACGGGCCGGCTCCTGGACGGCATCCAGTTGGAGCGCAAGATGCTCGAGGGTCTGCGGGCGAGCGCCGATCTGGTCATCGACACCACCGACCTGAACGTGCATGAGCTGGCCGCTCGGGTGACCGTCGCCTTCGCCGGCCCGGATGAGGCCGAACTGCGGCTCACCCTGATGTCCTTCGGCTTCAAGAACGGCATCCCGATCGACGCCGACATGGTGCTCGATGTGCGCTTCCTGCCCAACCCGCACTGGGTGCCGGCGTTGCGTCCGCAATCGGGCCTGTCGCAGCCGGTCGCCAACTACGTGCTCGGCCAGGAGGACGCAGAACCATTCCTGGACCACGTGCTGGGGCTGCTCACCCTGATCCGGCCCGGCTACGTGCGCGAAGGCAAGCGGCACGCCACCGTTGCCATCGGGTGTACCGGCGGAAAACACCGATCGACCGCCATCGTCGAGGAGATCGCCCGCCGCCTCGGTGTCGACGGGGTGCCGGCCGAGGTCGTCCACCGCGATCTGGGCAGGGAGTGAACGCGTTCGCCAGACCGCCGGCGGTGGTGGCCTTCGGCGGCGGCCACGGGCTGGCGGCCAGCCTCAGTGCGCTCCGGCAGCTGACCCATCGGCTCACCGCGGTGGTCACCGTTGCAGACGACGGCGGCTCATCCGGACGCCTGCGCGCGGAGTTTCCGATCCTGCCGCCCGGCGACCTTCGGATGGCGCTGGCCGCACTCTGCGGCGACGACGAGGTCGGCCGGGCCTGGGCGGAGGTGCTGCAGTCACGCTTCCCGGGCGAGGGCCCGCTCGGCGGGCACAGCATCGGGAACCTGCTGATCGCCGGCCTTTGGCAGCAATTGGCCGACCCGGTCGCCGGACTGGACATGGTCGCGTCGATGCTGCACGTCGAGGGTCGCGTCCTGCCGATGGCCGCGGTTCCCCTGGTGATCGAAGCGGACGTCACCGGTGCCGACCCCGAACACCCCGACGAGGCTCAACTGGTGGTGGGGCAGGAGGCGGTCGCCCTCGCCAGTGGCGACATCGAGGACGTGCGCCTGGTGCCGGCCAACCCGCCGGCGGTGCCCGAAGCGCTGCGTGCGATCGCGGAGGCCGACCACCTCGTCCTGGGGCCCGGGTCCTGGTATTCGTCGGTGATCCCGCACCTGCTCGTCCCCGAACTGCTGAACGCGATCCTCAGCTCCCGCGCCCAGCGCATCCTCACCCTCAATCTGGTGCCGACCGATGACGAGACCCCTGCCTACACCGCGTCCAGGCACGTCGAGGTGCTGGCCGACCATGCACCCGGCCTGCGCCTGGACGTGGTCGTCGCCGACCCGTCCTTCGCGCAGGGAGACCCCCACCTGGCCACCTATGTCGCCTCGCTCGGGGCGCGGCTGGTGATCGCCCCGGTTCGAATGCGGGACGGCACGCCGCGGCACGATCCGCACCTGCTGACCGCGGTTTATGCCGGGATCATGGGTCTGTAAGCTGAGCACCCCCACCCGTCCGGCTTGAGAGGTAGTAGCGCGCAGATGGCGATGACGCAGCAAGTCAAGGCTGAACTGGCCACCCTGGAGGTGGCCAAGCCCGAGCTGCGCAAGGCCGAGGTGGCCGCCCTGCTTCGGTTCGCCAACGGATTGCACATCGCCGGCGGACGAATCGTTGTCGAGGCTGAACTCGACACCGGGGCGGCAGCGCGTCGGTTGCGGACGGCAATCGCCGACCTGTTCGGGTTCAACTGCGAGTTCGTGGTGATCGCAGGCAGTGGGCTTCGGCGCGGCACTCGGTACCTCGTCCGGTTGATCCGGGACGGGGAGTCGCTCGCCAGGCAGACCGGCCTGATCGACCAACGCGGGCGTCCCGTCCGCGGGTTGCCGGTGCAGGTGGTGAGCGGCGGCCTTGACGTCTCCGTCGCGGCCTGGCGGGGAGCCTTCCTCGCCCACGGGTCGCTCACCGAACCCGGACGCTCGATGGCCATGGAGGTCACTTGCCCCGGCTCCGAGGCTGCGCTGGCGCTCGTCGGCGCGGCCCGGCGACTGGGCATCGGGGCGAAGGCGCGTGAGGTGCGCGGTATCGACCGGGTCGTCATTCGGGACGGGGATGCGATCGCGGCGATGCTCACGCGACTGGGCGCCCACGAGTCGGTCCTCGCCTGGGAGGAGCGCCGGATGCGTCGCGAGGTGCGCGCATCCGCGAACCGCCTGGCCAACTTCGACGACGCCAACCTGCGTCGCTCCGCACGCGCCGCGGTGGCCGCCGGCGCCCGCGTGAAACGCGCGCTGGAAATCCTCGGCGACGACATTCCCGACCACCTGCTCGTTGCCGGCCGCCTGCGCCTTGAACACAAGCAGGCCAGCCTCGAAGAGCTCGGCCAGTTGCACGTTCCGCCGCTGACGAAGGACGCCGTCGCCGGCCGCATCCGACGCCTGCTGGCCACCGCTGACAAGCGGGCCGCCGACGAGGACATCCCCAACACCGAGGCCGGCCTGAGCCCAGAACTGCTAGACGACGACGTATA
>DAORUI010000129.1:0-6710 GCA_035433085.1 Propionicimonas sp.
GCCGCTACGCCCTCCTGCCACGGGAAGCTCCCGTGGCCGCTCTAGACCAGAGGAGGTGGAGTTCGCGTATGCGCAAGTACGAAGTCGTAGTGATCATTGATCCCGACGTCGACGATCGCCAGGTGAACGGCCTGCTGGAGAAGCCGCTCGCCGGTTTCACCAAAGCCGGTGGCACCGTGGACAACATTGATGTGTGGGGCCGCCGTCGGCTGGCCTATGACATCAGGAAGAAGTCCGAAGGCATCTACGCCGTCATCAACCTGACCGCTGACCCGGCCGTGGTGAAGGAACTGGATCGTCAGTTCACTCTCAACGAGCAGATCATGCGGACCAAGGTGATCCGTCCCGATCTGCACTGATCGCTTTGAACTCTCGCGGACTGTCAGTGTCACCTGACAGGCTGTGTGGGTAACAAGCCAAGTCCGACTGAAAGACATCAACCATGGCAGGCGAAACCATCATCACCGTGGTCGGCAATCTGACCGCCGATCCCGAATTGCGCTTCACCCCCTCGGGGGCACCGGTGGCCAACTTCACGGTCGCCTCGACGCCACGCACCTTCGACCGCACCAGCGGCGAGTGGAAGGACGGCGACGCCATGTTCCTCAACTGCGCGGTCTGGCGCCAAGCAGCCGAGAACGTTGCCGAATCCCTCACCAAGGGAATGCGGGTCATCGTTCAAGGCCGGCTCGGGTCGCGCAGCTATGAGACTCGGGAAGGTGAGAAGCGCACCGTCTTCGAGGTTCAGGTCGAAGAGGTCGGTCCCGCGCTGAAGTACGCGACCGCCAAGGTCACCCGCTCCTCGAGCGGTGGGTCCGGCGGCGGTGGCAACTACTCCGGCGGTGGCTCGTCCGGTGGCGGCTCCTCCTGGGGCAACAACTCCGGCGGGCAGAACGATCGTTCCAGCGGTGGCGCTGACCCTTGGGCCTCGGCCCAGAGCGAAGAGCCTCCGTTCTGATCGTCCCCACGGACGCGCGAGCCGACGCACGCTAGTCAGCGGCCGCCTACGATCCCTGAGCCTGACGAAGGGTCGCGAGTTGGTTGGCCGGCTACGTGCTCAGCAACGACGTCCACCGAAATCGTCATTCCGGCAATGGCCGGGCTTTCATGAAGGAGAGCACCACAATGGCCTCACAGCGCAAGCCTGTGAAATCAAAGAAGGTGGCCCCGGCGAAGTCCATTCGCATCGGGCACATCGACTACAAGGACACCGCCACGTTGCGGAAGTTCATCTCCGAGCGGGGCAAGATCCGCGCTCGTCGGGTTACCGGACTCTCGGTGCAGGAGCAGCGCAAGGTTGCCATCGCGGTGAAGAACGCTCGCGAATTGGCGCTGCTGCCCTACGCCTCGACCTCACGCTGAATCGGGGAGGACAGAAATGAAGTTGATTCTCACCACCCCGGTCAACCACCTGGGCATTCCGGGTGACATCGTCGAGGTCAAGGACGGCTACGGCCGCAACTACCTGCTGCCCCGCAACTTCGCGATCAAGTGGACGCGTGGCGCGGAGAAGCAGATCGACGGCATCAAGCGTGCGCGGGACGCCCGCGAGATCCGTGGCGTCGAGCACGCCGCCGCGGTCCGCGAGCAGCTCGAGGCACTCACGGTCGTCCTGCCGGCTCGCGCCGGTGACTCCGGCAAGCTGTTCGGTGCGGTCACCCCGGCCGACATCGCGCTGGCAGTGAAGAAGGCCGGTGGCCCGGCCATCGACAAGCGCTCGGTCGAGATCGGCAAGCCGATCAAGGTCGTTGGTGCCCACACGGTCGGCATCAAGCTGACCTCCGGTGTGGTCGCCCACATCAGCGTGGCCGTCAACGCAGCCTGACCCGCAGAACCGGACGCCGGTCGCCCCATGGGGTGACCGGCGTTTCTGCGTCTGGTGGGGGCAACGCCTACTTCTTCGTTTCGGCGGGCCTTCGTGACGCTTGGCCCTTCACAAGCTCAGGGCCAAGCTCCTCAGGCACCGTTGGGGGGGTGAGGCGCGTTAGCCCTTCGCAAGCTCAGGGCCAAGCTCCTCAGGCACCGTGTGGGGGTGAGGCGCGTTAGCCCTTCGCAAGCTCAGGGCCAAGCTCCTCAGGCACCGTGTGGGGGTGAGGCGCGCGAGGACCGACCATCCGACAACGCTCCCTGAGGAGGCTCGTGAGGAACGAGCGAGCCGTCACGAAGGGGCCGGAGGTAAGTTGCGCCCGCGCGATCCTTGCTTCGGCGGGCCTTCGTGACGCTTCGCCCTTCGCGAGCTCAGTGCGAAGCTCCTCAGGCACCGGTCTGGGGGTGAGGCCCCTGAGGAGGCTCGCGAGGAACGAGCGAGCCGTCACGAAGGGGCGGAACGTGCGTTGCGTCCGCAGGATCGGCGCTCAGCCGCGAGCCGATGGGCGGGGAACACCGGAGGGTTGTCTAGGGTGGACGGGTGACCCAACCTGCAGCGCCGCCCAACCGCTGGAGCGTTGTCCGGCGCCAAGTGGCTGGGACGCTGGGTCGGGTTCGCGACGCGCTCTCGTCTGGCGGATCGCGGCTGTGGTTGGGGGCTGCCCTAGCGATAGCCGCCGTGTTGGTTGCCGCGGTGACGGTGAATGCGATGGTCACACCGGCTACTCGCGCCGGCAGCCCGACGTCGACGGTGGCTCCGCTTCCCGCCGCGCCGACCACGCCGACGCCGTCGGCGTCCGGAACGCCCGGTGCGAGCGCGTCGGCCGAGCCGTCCGCGGAGGAGCCGGACGTGAAGGCGTCCGGCAAGTTCGCGACCGCGTCTCTTGAGGTCCCGGCGGTGAGCACGAGTGGCGAACAGCGCAGCTACTCGGTGCGGGTGGAGACTTCCACCAAACTGAAGGCGAACTCGGTCGGCAAGCAGGTAGCCGGTGTGCTGAACGATCCGCGCAGCTGGGCGGGCAGCGGCGGCATCCGGTTCGGACTCATCGCCAACGCCAAGAAGGCGAACTTCTCGATCACGATCGCCGCGCCGGGCACGGCATCGAAGGCCTGCAAGATTGACGGTTCAGGTACCTGCACCGATGGCAATGCGGTCGTCATCGACGCCGCCGCATGGCTGGTGACACCGGAAAGCTATTCGGGCAATACCGGCGAATGGCACAGCTACCTGATCAACCACGGCGTTGGGCACCTGCTCGGCGAGACCGAAGCGAAATGCCCCAAGAAGGCCAAACCGGCGCCGGTGATGATGCCGCAACTCGGCGATTTGGACGGTTGCCTGCCTAATCCCTGGCCCTATCCCTGATCTTGAGTTCTGGCGTTGGCCCTGAGCCGGAGGGCGAGATGCCGATATTCGAAGAATGGGGAAACCCCACCCAGGTGTACGAAGTCGTATGAACTTGGCAAGACGGCTCCAATTCGACCGACTCTGACTGGTAGTCATTTGTCGCCGCACCCTCAGGTGTCGGCGTGAGATGAGTTGGGCCTCTCGGCGGCGAACTCATGGCATTCCGTGCAGTTTGGGGGAACCGTGCACCAGCGTCGAGGGGATCGCTCCCCATTGCCCGCTTCCGCGACGTCGGACAGTGTTCGGCGCGTGGAATCCAGGAATTGGCAAGGGTGAGGTCGATGGTGCGTGGCAAGGGTCGTCAACTGTGGTCTGCGCTGGCAGTGGTCGTGTCCAGCGCGGTCATCGCGACCATGGCCGTCCTCTACCAGGGATACACCACGGCGGACGTCGACCTGAATGACGGTGGCGTCTGGGTCTACACCGCCACGCCCAGTTCGATCATCGGACACCTGAACTACCCCAGCCAGACCCTTGACGCCTCGGTGGTCAACATTCGCACCGATATCGAGTTGCTCCAGGACGGCAACACCGTGGCCACCTACGAGGAGGCGTCCGGGACGCTCTCGAACATCGACGTGCCCACAGCAGCGCTGGACGGGGACGGCGCCCTCGCCGCAGGCTCGAAGGTGGCGCTGAAGGCCGGCGTGGTCGGCATCGTGGACGCATCGAGCGGGGGTCTGTTCACCAGCCCGACCACGGCGATCAAGGGACTGAGCCTGAACGGACGCGATCCCGTGAGCAAGCTGGGCGTCGGCGCGCAGGTTGCGGTCGATGTCACCGGAACCGTGCACGGTGTCTCGGTCGAGAAGAGCGAACTGGTCAGCGTAACCAAGCAGGGAGCGCTCAACACCAAGCAGTTCGATGCGTTCGTACCGAAGGCAGCCATCACGATCACCACGGTCGGCACGACCCCGGTCGTCCTCGACTCGGCCAACGGACTCCTCTACACCCCGGACCGCCTGATTCAGGTGCCGGACGCGAAGGGCGGCGTCCTGCAGCAGGCCGGCGCCACCAACGACCGGGTACTGATCGCCACCCAGTCCGGGCTGGTGTCGCAGCCGCTGGACGGCAGTGCTGCGGTGCTCACGCCGGTCGCCGGGAACGGGCTCCCGTCCGCGCCGGTCTGGCTGGACGGTTGCGGCTACGCGGTGTGGTCGGGCAGCGCGGCCTATGTGCGCGATTGCCCCGAGTCCGCGGACGACCGCAACGAGGTGATAGCGGACGCGGGCAACGAGCCCAAGCTCGTGCTGCGCCAGAACCGCCACGTGGTCGTCGTCAACGAACTCTCCCGCGGCACCGTCTGGTTGATCAACGAGAACATGGTCAAGGTCGACAACTGGACCGACGTCATCCCACCCGACAGTGAGGACGGCGAGGAGGACGAGAGCCCGAAGGAAGAGCCGCTGTTCAAGATCCCCGAGCGCAGCGCGAAGAACCATCGGCCGTCGGCCAAAGCCGACCAGTTCGGCGTCCGGGCCGGCGCCACCGCGATCCTGCCGGTGCTGGAGAACGACACCGACCCTGACGGCGACCTGCTCGCGGCGTCGCTGGAGGGTCAGACTCCGGCGACCGCAATCGTGCAGACCGTCCAGAGCGGCGCGGCGCTGCAGGTGGCCGTCGGCGCCAACGCCACAGGCGACGTCACCTTCACCTATCGGGTCGATGACGGTCGTACGGACGGCACCGCCGAGGCCAAGGTGACCCTGCACGTGCGTTCGGCCGACTCGAACCAGCCGCCCGGGCAACAGAAGGTGCAGACCGTGCCGCTGGAGCTCGGCGCGACCGTCACCTATGATGCGCTGCTCGGTTGGCGCGACCCCGACAGTGACGATCTCTACCTCAAACGCGCCTGGGTCGAGGGCGAGGCGGAAGATGACAAGGTCACTTTCCGCAACAACGGCGTGATCCAGTTCACC
Source organism: Propionicimonas sp. (assembly GCA_035433085.1). Taxonomy (GTDB): domain Bacteria; phylum Actinomycetota; class Actinomycetes; order Propionibacteriales; family Propionibacteriaceae; genus Propionicimonas. The sequence continues at coordinate 5,194 of DAORUI010000129.1, forward strand.
GAAGCCACGGGGGAACGCGGGATCCACGAGGTGAACCTGCTGGTCTCTGACGGCAAGGACGACTTCCCCGGCCTGCTGCGGGTGGACGTGCGCGCCAAGGGCAGCCTCGCGCCTGTGGTGAGTGCCGATCGGTTCTCGGCGTTGGTGGGTCAGCAGATCACCGTTGCCCCGCTGGACAACGATCGCAGTGGTAGCGGAAAGCAATTGCGCCTCGCGAAGGTCGAGCAGGTTGCCGACGCCAAGATCTCACCGCCCGACACCGGCGGCACCTTCAGTTTCACCGGCAGCAAGCCCGGTGCGTATTACGTCGGCTACCTCACCACGGACGGGCCGAACACGGCGTCCGGAATCGTTCGGATCGATGTGCTGGCGGAAAGCAAGGATGGACTGCCGCCTCTGGCTGCACGCGACACCGCGCTGCTGCCGGTGGGACGCGAAGTGCTTGTCGATGTGCTGGCCAACGACACCGACCCGATGGGCTCGATCCTGGTGCTGCAGAGTGTCACCGTGCCGCGGGGTAGCAAGGTCTCCGCGGAAGTGCTCGAGCACCGGATCATCAGGGTGAAGGACATCGGGCAACTGAGCAGTCCGGCCACGATCACCTACCGGGTGTCCAACGGGAGCCAATGGGCCGAGGGCACGGTGCGGATCCTTCCGGTCGCGCTACCCGAGAAGCTGCAGCCGCCGACCACTCAGCAGGACCGAGCGGTGGTGCGAGCCGGCGACGTGGTCACCGTCGATGTGCTCGCCAACGACTACCACCCCGACGGCGACCGGCTGACGCTGATGCCCGAACTCAAGGAAGTACCGGACGCCGCGGACGGCACCGCCTTCCTGAGCGAGAACAGGGTGCGGTTCAAGGCCGCAGCTGCAGAAGAGCCCAAGACGGTTTCGATCGTCTACGAAGTCACGGACTCCGCCGACAACATCACCGCCGGCTACCTGACCATTCAGATCGTGCCGGCGGATGCCGAGACCAACTCGCCGCCCAAGCCGACTCCGGTCACCGCACGGGTGGTCGCGGGCACCTCCGTGCGGATCCCGATCCCGCTCGACGGCATCGACTCCAACGGCGACTCGGTCGAACTGATCGGCACCGCGTCCACACCCAGGAAGGGTCGGGTGAGTGTGGGCGACACCTGGCTGATCTTTGAGGCGTACGCCGGTGAAACGGGCCGCGACGACTTGGAGTACCTGGTTCGCGACCGCTACGGCGCTACTGCCACGGGCAGTCTCGTCGTGGGCATCGTCGCCCCGTCCACCCAGAACCAGCCGCCCTACACCGCCACTGACGAGGTGACCGTCCGGCCCGGCCGAGACGTGTCCGTCGCGGTGCTGCAGAACGACTCCGACCCGGACGGTGACGAGGTCGCACTGTCCAGCAAGGGCCTCACCACGCCGAACGGTGCTGCCGCCGAGGTGGTCAAGGCCAGGGTGCTGGTGCACGCGCCGACCGAAGCGGACACCTACCCGTTCACCTACCGGGCGGTGGACCCCTACGGCGCCAAGAGCGAGGG
>DAORUI010000129.1:6810-8717 GCA_035433085.1 Propionicimonas sp.
GACGCGATCAGCGTCGAAGTCACCGATGGCAATGGCCCCGAAGACGAGAAGGGCCACTTCGCCACCGTGGCTATCCCGATTCTGGTGGTGCCGGCGACGAACCAGCCGCCGACGCTGGCCGGCACCTCGGTGCTGGTGGCACCGGGCGAGGACGCTGTAACGGTCGACCTGCGCAAGCTGGCCACCGATCCGGACAAGGGCGACCTGGAGAAGCTGCAGTTCGCGGTGGCCAAGTCGGCTCCGGCGATCAGCGCCAAGATGGACGGTTCGACCCTGACCGTGTCGGCTGACTCCGATGCCGAGCGCAACACGACCGCGGAGATCGAGGTGACCGCGACCGACGGCCAGACCGAGCCCGTGAAGGCGACGGTCCTGGTGAACGTGACCGCGTCCCAGCGAGAATTGCCCACGGCTACTGACGACACTGTGCGCAAGGCCGACCAAGGCAAACCGGTGACGATCGAGGTGCTGAAGAACGACCACAACCCGTTCACCGACGAGCCGCTGACCGTGGTCAGCGCGACCAGGACCAGCGGCCGGGGCAAGGTCACCACCGACGGCACCAAGGTCACGCTGACCCCGGACGCCGACTTCGTCGGCTCGCTCACGGCCAACTACCGCATTCAGGACGGCACCCGGACGACCGAGCGAGAGGCGGAGGCGACGATCACGGTGATCGTGCAGGGCCGTCCCGACCAGCCCGGACGGCCGATGGTGACCACTGTGGGCGACCAGCTGGCCGTGCTGTCGTGGTCGCCGCCGGCCAACAACGGCCGTCCGATCACCGGCTACACGGTGACGTCGACCACCAAGAAGTACTCGAAGAAGTGCAGCGCGACCACCTGCACCCTCCCGGGTCTGACCAACGACGTGGAATACACCTTCACCGTGGTCGCGACGAACAACGTGGGCGAGTCCGATCCGTCTCCTGCGTCCGCGGTAGCTCGTCCGGACGCCCGTCCGGACACCCCGGCCCCGCCCACGCTCAAGTTCGGCGACAAGCAGCTTGAGGTGTCCTGGAAGACGCCCAAGACGCACGGCTCACCGGTGCTTTCCTACAACTTGGAGATCTCACCCGCGCCCGAAGCCGGGGCGCTGCAGAAGGTCGGGGTCACCGGCAACTCGCTCACCTGGACGGGCCTGAAGAACGGCACGGCTTACCAGGTGAAGGTGCAGGCTGTGAACCGAGCCCCCGAACCGAGCGAGTGGAGCCAGTACTCGGCGGCCGAGATTCCGGCCACGGTGCCGGACCCGCCGGGGACGCCGAAGTCCACTCCGGCCAAGGCGGTCGGCGGCCAGGCGCAGCTGTCGATCAGTTGGGCGGCACCGGGCGATGACGGCGGTGACGCGGTGGCGTCGTACACGCTGTACGTGCACCACGGCTCCTCTGTGGACAAGGTCAAGACCACCGACACCAGCCAGAACATCACTGTTGACCCGAGCCAGACCGACTACACGTTCACGGTCACTGCTGAGAACAAGGCTGGAGACTCCAAGCAGAGCGGCGAGTCGTCTCCGCGCCGGGCAGCGATCGCTCCGGGAGCACCCGCGAGTGTGACCGCGAAGCCCGGTGACAAGGAGCTGAAGGTCGACGTGACCGCCGGCGAGTTGAACGGCAACAAGGCCGGCGAGCTGACCTATCACTACACGGTGAGCCCCGGTGGCCAGTCGGGCACGATGAGCGCTTCGGGCAAGACGATCGGCGGCCTGACCAATGGCACCGACTACACCGTCAAGGTGTGGGCCACCTCGGATGTAGCCGGCGTCGACACCGGAAAGTCCACCACCTCGAACGAGGTGCGGCCGTTCGGAAAGCCGATCATCAGCTTGTCCGGCATCGATCGGCAAGACAATGCGGTCAGATTCCGGTGGCATGTCGATTCCAACGGGCGCAGACTCACGTCGGA
>DAORUI010000130.1:0-8690 GCA_035433085.1 Propionicimonas sp.
GGCGCAGAAGTCGCGCACCATCCGCAGCGTCTCGCCGGTGTCGGCGACGTCGTCGATGATCAGCACTTTCTGCCCGGATAGATCAACGGCCACCGGCACGGGGGGCAGCAGCACCGGCAGCGGCAGCCTCTCGTCCACGCCGGTGTAGAACTCGACGTTGATGATGTGCAGGTTCTTGATGCCCATCGCGTAGCTCATCGCGCCGGCCGGCAGCATGCCGCCGCGGGTGATGGAGAGGATCAGGTCGGGCTCGAACCCGGAATCCAGCACAGCCTGGGCGAGTTCGCGGGCCGCTCGGCCGAATCGGTCCCAGGTGAGCACTTCGCGGACGGGGTCAGTCATGGGTTCATCCTGGCAGAGACGAAGCCTGGTCGGAGATCCCGGCCTGCGCCCGGATGACTCGGGTGAGACGAGCGGCCGTAGCCCATAGTGCTGTGGCGCACGCTCGTCCGGAGGAGTTCAATTGCCCCATGATCGCGGCGAAGCTCTCGGTGAGCGGACGCGTCCAGGGCGTCGGCTTTCGCTGGTGGGCGTACAGCGTCGCCCGGGAGCTGGGGCTCGCCGGCCACGCCACCAACCTGCCGGACGGAAGGGTGGAGATCAGCGCCCAGGGCGGCACCGAGGCCGTGCACCGGATGATCCGGCTGGCCACCGAGCACCCGAGCACCACGGCCCGTCCAGGACACGTCGACGACTTCGAGCTGAAGTGGATCGAGGTCGACGACTCGCTGTACCAGTTCAGGTACTTCTGATCACCCGGCGGTGACCCAGTAGCCCGCCCAGATCAGCAGGGGTAGGCAGGCCAGGCCGAGCAGTATGACGTTCAGCCGGAAGTGGTCTCGCAGCACCGCGATGAACTCGCGGATGACGGCGCTGGGCCAGTAGTAGCGGGCGGTGCGTGCCCCGACCGAGTAGCCGGGAATGCCCAGCCGGCGCATGATCAGCGCGCCCCGGAAGGCATGGAAATCGCTGGTCACCACGGCGATCGCGCCGTCCAGACCACGTCCGGCGAGCAACTCCTTGGTGTTGGCGAGGTTCTCGGCTGTGGTGCGGGATTTGTCCTCGACGATCACCGACTCCGCGGGCACGCCCGCGCCCACCAGGAAGTCGGCCATCGCCACGGCCTCGGCCACGGGCTCGTCCGCGCCCTGCCCGCCGGAGGTGACCAGCTGCACCGGGACGCCCGACGCGCGCGCCTCGTCGAACACCTGCCGTCCCCGACGCAACCGGGACGCGAGCAGCGGCGGCACCCGTCCGCGTACCAGTCCGGAGCCGAGCACCACGACCGCTGTCACCGGGCCACCGATGCGGGCCATTAGCGCGGGGTAGAGGCTGCCGTAGAGCAGGAAGGCGACGAACGCGAAGCCCAGGTAGCCGGCCGGAAGCCCGAGCAGCAGCACCACCACCAGCCAGCCGTAGGCCTGGGACCACACCACCCACGCGCCGAGCGCGACGTAGCCCAGCAGCACCAACCCCAGCCCGAGCGACAGCCCGCGGGAAAGGCTGATGCCCTCGCGACGCAGCAGCGTGATGCCCGTGACCACCAGGAAACCGGCGAAGGCGATCACCGTCGCCACCACCATGCCGAGCACCGCCAGCAGCACCAACGCTCCGGCTCGGTCGCCGCGGGCCTGCGCTCTCTCGATCAGCCAGAAGGCGACGGAGAGCAGCAGCCAGGCGACCAGCGCCGTCAGCATCAGCCCGATCCGGTACTTGCGCGGATCGTAGTACCAGTCGATCAGGATAACTGCGAGCAGCACCAACGACAGGGTGGGGGCGAACACGACGGGCCCTACTCGCCGACGGTGGTCTCGTTGAACGGCATCAGCGGCGCGATCGCCGGAAACACCCAGTTGAACAGGATCGCGACCACGCCGACGAACAGCAGCAGCGCCAGGATCGCCTTCACCAGCCGCGGGCCGGGCAGGACGCGCCAGATCAGTCCGTAGATGCTCATCAGCCGGCCACCTTCAGCACCTCGGACGGCACGCCCTGATCGTGGTCGTACTTCGCGTCCAGTTCGGCGTGGACGACGTAACGCTCGCGGGCACTGAACTCGGGGTGGCAACTGGTCATGGTGAGGGTCGCCTTCTCGGCCTCGGCCTTGGGCTCGTCCGGCACCGGCAGCAGCACCGAAACCTGGGTCGGCGGGACGATCTGGTGGCTGGTGACGCGGTAGACGTAGTAGGTCTTCTTGGTCTCGACCAGCACCACATCGCCGTCTCGCAACTTGTCGATCTGGTTGAACGGCTTGCCGTAGGTGGTGCGGTGGCCGGCCATCGCGAAGTTGCCGACCTCACCGATCTGCTGGGTCTCGGAGTAATGCCCGATGCCACGCATCAGAACGTCGCGCGTGGTGCCCTCGTACAGCGGCTTGGCGAACTTCGCACCGAACCTCGGAATCCGGACGATCGCGTACGCGTCCCCCAGTTTCACCTTGTCGGGCTGTACCCAGGCCGGGTCGTCGTCGGACGTCGGTTCGCCGAACTCGGTCTGCAGGGTGCTGATCACCTGATCGGCGTCCGCGTCGGCGACGACGTCGGTCCAGACCAGCTGCCAGCCGACGAACAGCAGCAGAAAGGCGCCGGCGGTGATCAGGAGCTCCCCGAGGAGTCCGACCAGTCCGCGGACGATGCGCATGGCTGCTCCTGTCTGGTCACGTGCCGGGCGTCCCAACGTTACCCGACACCTGTAGAGACTGCGTTCCCGCTCCCTGATCACGCGGGCTGGGTACAGTCATAGGAAAGACACAGGAAGCTGCCAGCAGGCACTCACCCGGGACTGGGAAAGTCGAACCATGGCCATCACTGCACGAAGCGGACAGGAAGCGCTCACCCGCCCGGACGGCACCGCGATCCGCGTCCTCACTGTCGACGACGAAACCAGCCTCACCGAACTGCTCAGCATGGCGCTGCGCTACGAAGGCTGGGAGGTCTCGACCGCCGCGTCCGGGTTGGCCGCGGTGAAGACCGCGCGCGAGGTGCGTCCGGACGCGATCGTGCTCGACATGATGCTGCCCGACTTCGACGGCCTGGAGGTGATGCGGCGCATCCGCGCCGAGCAGCCGGACGTGCCGGTGATCTTCCTCACCGCGAAGGACGCCCTGGACGACCGCATCGGCGGCCTCACCGCGGGCGGCGATGACTACGTGACCAAGCCGTTCAGCCTTGAGGAGCTGGTGGCCCGGCTGCGCGCGCTGCTGCGCCGCTCGGGAGCGACCACACTGCGCAACGAGTCACAGCTGGTGGTGGGCGACCTCACCCTGGACGAGGACTCCCACGAGGTGACCCGGGCCGGTGAGCTCATCGGGCTGACTGCGACCGAGTTCGAGTTGCTGCGCTACCTGATGCGCAACCCGCGGCGGGTGCTGAGCAAGGCCCAGATCCTCGACCGCGTGTGGAATTACGATTTCGGCGGTCAGGCCAATGTGGTCGAGCTGTACATCTCGTACCTGCGCAAGAAGATCGACGCCAATCGTCCGCCGATGATCCACACGATGCGTGGCGCCGGCTACGTGCTCAAGCCGGCGGCCGAATGACGCTCCAGCACCCGCCGGCCGCGGCCCCGTCCGCGATGGGCAAGGGGACGCTGAGCCGCCAGCTGGTCGTCCGTACGACCGCGCTGGTAGCCGCGGTGACCGTGGCGCTGAGCCTGTTCACCGCGCTGGCGAGTTTCCAGATCCTGCAGCGGCAGCTGGACGAGCGACTGCAGAATGCGATCTCCCGTCCGGTCGGGGGCGGCGGGGGCGGAGGTATGGACGCGCCCTCCGAGACCGACCCGGACGACGGCGCGGCCGACCCGGCGGGCTCGGGCTTGATCCGCATCGAACGGCTTCCGCAGAGCAACAAGTACGCGCCGGTGTCGATCCCGGACGGGCTGGTCGACGAGGGCATCGCCAAGTTGCTGGCACTGGAGGTGAGCAACGACCCCCAGACGATCGCGGTGCCCGGGGTCGGGCTGTACCGCGTGCTGGTGCAGGAGCGGGAATGGCGCGGCGTGCAGGTGGTGAGCGTGGTGGGCCTGCCCTACAGCGAGGTCACCCGCCCGATGTCGAGCCAGCTGATCATGGCCGCGTTGCTCACGGTCGGCGCGATCCTCTTGTCTTACGTGGGCGCGATTCGGGTGGTCGAGCGCAGTCTGCGTCCGCTGAAGCGGTTGGCCGCGACCGCCCACCAGGTCTCGAACCTGCCGCTCGATCGAGGCGAGGGCCAGGTGCCCGTGCGGGTGGCGCCGGCGGACGCGGACCCTGCCAACGAGGTCGGCCAGGTCGGTGCGGCGTTCAATCACATGCTCGACAACGTGGAAGGCGCGCTGGCCGCGCGGCACCGCAGCGAGACGAAGGTGCGCCAGTTCGTGGCGGACGCGTCTCATGAGCTGCGCAATCCCTTGGCCTCCATCCGCGGATACGCCGAACTCACCCGGCGAGGCTCGGACGTGCTGCCTGACGACACCACGCACGCTCTCGGCCGTATCGAGGCCGAGTCGGAGCGGATGTCCGCGCTGGTACAGGATCTACTGCTGCTGGCACGGCTCGACTCTGAGCCCACGCTCGAACTCGAGCCGACCGACGTCACCGAAATCATCCTTAACGCGGTTTCGGACGCGCGCGCGGCCAGCCCCGACCACATCTGGTCGTTGGAACTGCCCGAGGACGTGGTCATGGCGAAGGCGGACGCGCACAGGTTGCATCAAGTAGTGACCAATCTGCTGGCCAACGCCCGCACGCACACGCCCGCAGGAACGCGGGTGACGACGTCGCTGAGCGCGTCCGGGGGTTTCGCCGAGGTGCGGGTCAGCGACAACGGTCCCGGGGTGCCCGCGGAGATTCGCGACTCGGTGTTCGAGCGCTTCACCAGGGCCGACGTGAGCCGCGTCCGCCAGGCCGGAGGCTCGTCCACCGGCCTCGGACTGGCCATCGTGACCGCGGTCATCCACGCCCACGGCGGCGACGTCCGCCTGGAGAGCGAGCCGGGCCGCACCACGTTCACGGTGCGGGTCCCGCTGGCCTGACCGAGCACCGCCCCAGCGGTCCCTGAGCCACGGCTGTCACGCCGCCGAGAGCCCACCTTCGTCGCCGAGAGCCTCCGGTTCGGTCGAGGGCCCATACGCTCGCACAGGCGGATGACCGAAACGCTGGCCCTGAGCGTGTGAGGCCGGGGCACGCGTTTCATCGCCCTGGCGAACACCGCCGCGGGCTACGCACCGAGTCGTTCGGTTGGTCGAGCTTGTCGAGGCCCGAACAAGCGGTAGTTTCGACCTGTGAACCTGACTCCTGCCGAACTGGCCCGCTACGTCGACCACACCCTGCTCTCCCCCACGGCCACAGCCGCCGAGGTCGCGGCACTGGCCGCCGAGGCGGCCGCCCTTGGCACCTACTCGATCTGCGTCTCGCCTGCGATGCTCCCGGTTACCGCCGACGGCGTTCTGGTGGCCACGGTATGTGGCTTCCCGTCCGGGAAGCACACCCCGGCGACCAAAGCGGCTGAGGCCGCCGAGTCGGTGGCCCTGGGCGCCGACGAGGTCGACATGGTGATCGACCTCGGCCTTCTCAAGGCTGGACGCCCGGACGCAACCCAGGCCGAGATCGCCGCGGTCCGCGCAGCCGTGCCCGCGCCGAAGGTACTGAAGGTGATCATCGAATCGGCCGCGCTGACCGATGCCGAGATCGTCGCCGCTTGTCAGGCTGCTGAGGCCGCCGGCGCGGACTTCGTGAAGACCTCCACCGGTTACCACCCGGCCGGCGGTGCGTCCGTCCATGCCGTGCAACTCATGCGGGCCACTGTGGGCGACCGGCTGGGCGTGAAGGCGTCCGGTGGGATTCGGGACTGGGCCACAGCCACCGCCATGGTCGAGGCGGGCGCTAGCCGGCTGGGCCTCTCGGGGACCGCGGCCGTGCTGGCCGGGGGAACGTCCACCGGCTATTGAGTTGATTCGCCCGATAGTCGGCATACCAGAGCAGTCTCGCGCTCCGATCGGGCCCGTTCGCCCGAGAAGCGGGTTATCCGGGCCTCACAAGTGCTCAGAAGCCGACTTTCGGGCGAAACGGCCCTGGCGTGGCCGGCCACCCGCCGCATATGCCGAACATCGGGCGAAACAGCCCTAACAAGACGATCGGGCCCGCCCCCCAGTTAAGGGGGCGGGCCCGATCGGACTGACTTAGGTCAGGACTTCTGGTTCAGCGCAGCCTGCGCAGCAGCAAGGCGCGCGATCGGCACCCGGAACGGCGAGCAGGACACGTAGTCCAGGCCGACGGTCTGGCAGAACTCGATGGACGACGGGTCGCCACCGTGCTCGCCACAGATGCCCAGCTTGATGTCCGGACGACCCTGGCGACCCAGTTCGGCGGCCATCTTCACGAGCTTGCCGACGCCGGTCTGGTCGAGACGGGCGAAGGGGTCGTTCTCGTAGATCTTCTTCTCGTAGTAGGCGTCCAGGAACTTGCCAGCGTCGTCCCGGCTGAAGCCGAAGGTCATCTGGGTCAGGTCGTTGGTGCCGAAGGAGAAGAACTCGGCCTCCTTGGCGATCTCGTCGGCGGTCAGCGCCGCGCGCGGGATCTCGATCATCGTGCCGACCTTGTAGTCGAGCTCGACGCCGGCCTCGGCGATGATCGCATCGGCGGTGGCGACGACGACGCTCTTGACGTACGCGAGCTCCTTCACCTCACCCACCAGCGGGATCATGATCTCCGGGGTGACCTTCCACTCCGGATGCGCCTTCTGGACGTTGATCGCGGCCTCGATGATCGCCCGGGTCTGCATGGCGCCGATCTCGGGGTAGGTCACGTCGAGGCGGCAGCCACGGTGGCCCATCATCGGGTTGAACTCGTGCAGCGAATCGATGACGTTCTTCAGGTCGACGACCTCGAGGTTCATCTCGGCGGCGAGGGCGACGATGTCGTCCTCGTCGTGCGGGAGGAACTCGTGCAGCGGCGGGTCGAGCAGGCGGATGGTGACCGGGAAGCCTTCCATCGCCTCGTAGATGCCCTCGAAGTCACCGCGCTGCATCGGCAGCAGCTTGGCCAGGGCGGCCTCGCGCTGTTCGACGCTCTTGGAGACGATCATCTCGCGGATGGCCGCGATCCGGTCGGTCTCGAAGAACATGTGCTCGGTGCGGCACAGGCCGATGCCCTCGGCACCGAACTCGCGGGCCTGGCGGGCGTCGGCCGGGGTGTCGGCGTTGGTGCGGACCTTCATGGTGCGGAACTCGTCGGCCCACTCGATGACCCGACCGAAGTACCCGCTGACGTCAGCCGGCACGGTGCCGATGGCCTCGCCGTAGACGGCGCCGGTGGTGCCGTCCAGGGAGATCCAGTCGCCCTCGTTGAAGGTCTTGCCGCCCAGGCTGAACGACTTGCCGTCCGCGCCGAAGGAGATGTCCCCGAGGCCGGACACACAACAGGTGCCCATGCCGCGAGCCACCACGGCCGCGTGCGAGGTCATGCCGCCGCGAGCGGTGAGGATGCCCTTGGCGTGGTGCATGCCCTCGATGTCCTCGGGGGTGGTCTCCAGGCGGACGAGAATGACGCTCTCGCCCTGCTTGCCCATGGCGGCGGCATGCTCGGCGGTGAAGACCGCCTTGCCACACGCGGCGCCCGGGGAGGCAGGCAGGCCCTTCGCGATGGGAGTGGCAGCAGCCAGGTCCTCCTGGTGGAACTGCGGGTGCAGCAGCGCGTCGATCTGCTTGGGATCGATCATGCGGACGGCCTGCTCCTGGCTGATCTGGCCCTCGTCGACCAGGTCGCAGGCGATCTTGAAGGCCGCGGCCGCGGTGCGCTTGCCGTTGCGGGTCTGGAGCATGAAGAGCTTGCCCTCTTCGATGGTGAACTCCATGTCCTGCATGTCGCGGTAGTGGTCCTCGAGCTTGGCCACGATCTCGACGAACTGGTCGTAGACAGCGGGGTTCTCGTCGCGCAGCTGGTCGATGGTCTCCGGGGTGCGGATGCCGGCGACGACGTCCTCGCCCTGAGCGTTCATCAGGAACTCGCCGTACAGGCCCTTGTCGCCGGTGGCCGGGTTGCGGGAGAACGCCACGCCGGTGCCGGAGGTGTCGCCCATGTTGCCGAAGACCATCGACTGGACGTTGACCGCGGTGCCCCAGTCGCCCGGGATGTCGTTCATGCGGCGGTAGTAGACCGCGCGGGGGTTGTCCCAGGAGCGGAACACGGCCTTGATCGCGCCGAAGAGCTGCTCGACCGGGTCGGACGGGAAGTCGGTGCCGATCTTCGCCTTGTACTGCGCCTTGAACTCGGCGGCGAGCTGCTTGAGGTCATCGGCGGTGAGCTCGACGTCCTGCTTGACGCCGCGCGCGTCCTTCATTTCGTCGATGAGCTCCTCGAAGTACGACTTGCCCACCTCCATGACGACGTCGGAGTACATCTGGATGAAGCGGCGGTAGGAGTCGTAGGCGAACCGCGGGTTGCCGGTCTTCTCGGCGAAGGCCTCCACGACGGTGTCGTTCATGCCCAGGTTGAGGATGGTGTCCATCATGCCCGGCATGGACGCGCGCGAACCGGAGCGGACGGAGACCAGCAGCGGGTTGCCCGGATCACCGAACTTCTTGCCGGTGGTCGCCTCCAACTTGGTGATGTAGGCGAGGATCTCGGCCTTGATGCCATCGTTGATGACCTCGCCGTCGACGTAGTACTGGGTGCAGGCCTCGGTGGTGATGGTGAAGCCCTGCGGGACGGGCAT
>DAORUI010000131.1:0-8626 GCA_035433085.1 Propionicimonas sp.
CGCAGCGCGATCCGCTGGTGGAGTACCAGCGCGAGGGCGGCGACATGTTCAACACCATGATGGAAGCCTTCATGGAGGAGGTCGTCGGCTACCTCTACAACCTCGACGTGCAGGTGGAGCCCGCACCGCAGGTCGGTCTCGTGGCCGGCGCGGACGGTGTTCCCCTCACCGCCGAGGACTTGGTGGCCGCCGTCCCGCAGCAGCCCCAGCGGAACGCCGCGATGCCGGCCGAGCCGACCCTCACCAAACGTCCGGCACTGAAGGCGAAGGGCCTGGAGGCCAAGGCCCCGCGCCCGATGGCCTATTCGGCGCCGACCGAGACCGGCGAGGTCGCCAAGACCGGCACCGCAACGTCGGACGACCCCTACGCCGGGGTCGGACGGAACGCGCCGTGCCCGTGCGGGTCAGGCAAGAAGTTCAAGCTCTGCCACGGTCGCACCGCCTGATTCTGACGACCGATCCCTGAGCTTGACGAAGGGTCCCTGAGCCACCACCGTTCCCTGAGCCACCGCCGTTCCCTGAGCTTGACGAAGGGTCGTCCGTCGCCGGCCGCCAACCTGCCCTGGGCGTAGGCTGGAATCGTCTTCGGGCGAGGAGGCCTGTGGTGTTCGGGTTGCGTTCAACGGTTCTGGCCATCGGCGCAGCGGTTGCGGTGCTGGGCTGTTCCGGGCCCACGGTTCCGGTGGTCGCCCAAGAGGTGGCCGCGCCCAAGGCGTCTGCCGCGACCACGGCCTCTCCCGACTTCGACGGTGACGGGACGGCCGATCTGGTCTATGGCGTCGGCACCACCCGGAGCTTCGTGGCGGTGGCGTACGGCTCGGGTCGCAACCAGAACATCTACCGAACCGACGCCGGCGGCACCGACCCCGCGTCCGACGACAACACCATGGGGTTCGGTCAGGGCGTGCTGGCGCGCGAACTGAATGGGGACGCCTACACCGACCTGGTCGTGGTCGACACCTCGCAGGGTGCCGGGTCGGCGATCTACTTCGTCTTCGGCTCCGCGGACGGGCTGCAGCCCGGCCAGGCCAAGCATTACCCCGTGCCGTCCGGCTTCTACGGCTTCCACGGAACTCCGGCATTGCTGGAATCGCCTGGCCGGCTGCTGGTGGTCCCGGTGTGGGCGCCGGCACAGGTGGCCAAGGGCGGCGCGGTGATGGCCTACCAGCTCGGTGTTGACGGATTGCCGAACGACGCGGTCAGGGTGCTCAGCCAGAAGAGCCTGCCCGGCACCGACGAGGTCGGCGACGCCTTCGGTGCGTCCGTGGCTGCGTCGGGGAACCTGCTGGTGATCGGAATACCCGGCGAAGACATCGGGAAGGTGCAGCGTGCCGGGGCGGTCCTGGCGTTGCGTTATCTCGGCGGTCTGGAGTTTGCGGGCACCACGATCACCCAGAACACCCGCGGTGTCACGGGGAAGGCAGAACGCTGGGACGCCTTCGGGCAGTCGGTGGCCATCGCCGACGGCTATGTCGCGATCAGCGTGCCCGGTGAGGACCTGACCAAGCGTGACGCGGGGGCGGTGCATGTGTTCACGGTCAGCAATGGGAATCTCAAGCACGTCTCTCGGGTCAGCCAGGAGACCAAGCGGGTGCCGGGCAAGAGCGAGAAGGGCGACCAGTTCGGCTACTCGGTGGCGATCATCCGTACCTGCGACGGCATGCCAGGACTGCTCGTCGGCGCACCGGATGAGGCGATCGGGAGCGTCATGATGGCCGGCTCCGCCTGGGTCGTCCCGCTGGAGCGGCACGGCGACGATTGTTCGTTGCAGCTGTACGAGGGTGGCAGGCTCGGCGGTCAGGCGAAGGAATGGGCTCGGGTCGGCGCGGTGGTCTCATCGCTGCGCGCGGCCCAGATCGGCCACTCGGACACGCTCGTCCTGACTGCCCCCGGGATGTCGGAGGAGGGGCTGTACGGGCGGGTGATCACCCAGGCTGCGCCGTTCTCCGGCAACGCGGTCATCGCGGCGAAGGACCTGATCCTCAATGACGAGGGCACGCTCTCGATCAGCCCGCCAGCGGGCTGATCCAGCCGGCTTCGTGCACGACGTTCGGACGTAGCGCGATCGATAGGTGGGTGCCGACCCACTGACCGCGACGCAACGCCATGCGCAGGGCGGCGGCCCGTGAAGCCGACCCTTGGCGCAGGTGCCCGGAGACCTCCAGGGCGTAGCTGTGCGGCGCCTGCACGCGTACGGAGTGCAGCCTCAAGCCGTCACCGAGCCGGGCTCGGCGCAAATGCTCCAGCAGCGCGAGCAGTTCGGGGTCGAGCCATCGTTCGAGCTGGACGGGAGAACGCTGGCCCGAGAGCACTTCGACCACCGCGGCCATCAGGGACGCGGCCAGTTGGCGCAACTGTGGGTCCAGCGGCGAATCCGGCACGATCAGTTCGGCGACTCCGGTCCACGGCAGCGTGGGTTGGGTGTCGCCGGCGAACTCGACTGGGATCAGCAATGGGGTGGCCGGGGGACGCGAAGCCGGCGCGGCGCGCCATTTCGCTTGACTGGGTTGCATTGGTTCTCCCTCCTTGGAGCCTGACCCCACCACGATCCGGGTTGGGAGGGTCGCTCCGCGAGGGTGCGCGCGAAATCTGTGGACAACTTCTGGGGTTGGGTTGCTGGTCACTGCACCTGGACCCCGCCGACGGTGGACCGAACCGCGCTCAGGGCGAGAACAGCAGGATGAGCCCGCCGCAGGTGTAGCCGATCATCACCGCCAGCATGGGGAGTTGGCCGCTGATCCGGCGGGTCGCCGGCAGCAGGCAGAGGCTGAGTTCGTGGGCCACCAGGACTCCCGCGACGTGGCCGCCGACGATGGCCAGTAACTGGATGGCGGCGGTGATCGCCGGAGTCTCCAGCCACAAGAGGTTGATGCCGAGTTCGGCGGTCCCGAAAGCGTTCCAGCCCAGGCCCAGCGGATCGGACAGGCTGATCAGCGTCCGCTGTCCTTCCAGCACCAGCAGGCTGAGGTAGTGCGCCACCGCGTAGCCGATCACGATCGGGATCACGCTGGCCGCGATGATGTCGAAGTTCGGTCCGCGCACCCGTCCGAGGCCACGGACGCCCAGCGCGAGCGTCGCGCCTACCAGCAGCACCATCGCCAGTAGCCCGAGTGTGCCCCAGAGCGTGGCAGGAAGCCCGGAGGTCTGCGTGGTGCGCACCCACCAACTGGTGCCGGTGAAGCCGTCGAACGCGGTGGTGCCGAGCAGAGCGGTGACCAGGGCCCAGGTGCCGGTTGGGGAAGCTGACGTGCAGAGGTGGCGGATCGGGTTGACGAGGGTCACCCAACCCCTGACCCGTTGCCAGACCGAGGCTCGAGCGACCGTCGTCGCGTAGGCCTCGAACGGGTCGGACGCGGCCACCCAGCGTTCCCCGAACAGGATCGCCCCACCCAGGACGAGCACCACCCAGGCGAGCCACCAACCGCGTAGCACGCCGAGGGTGTTGTTGTCGGGCTGGACGAGTTCGAGCCAGCCGAACCCAACCAGACCGAGGGCGGCGGGGTACCGGCCGAGCCGACGCCACGCGCCCGGGGTGAGCGGACGCAGTCCCTGCGCCGGGATCCCGCAGCGGACGAGGATGCGGTGCAGCGTCCGCAAGGGATTCAGCACGCGCCACGCGGGGCCGAACAGCAGCGACAGCGGTACGAGACCTACCCATACCCACACGTAGGCGAAGCCGAACACCGGGTTGGTCACGCGGTCCTGGCCGAACCAGAGCGCGAGTCCCGTCCAGGCGAAAGCGAACAGTCCGATGGTGGCCAGGGCCCGGCGCGCCCAAAGTGCGTCGGCCAGCCGGGTGAGTGCGGGGAGTGGGCGCCCGTCGGGACGCCCTTCCCAGCGACTTCGGCGCCAGGCGAAGGCGAGTACACCGAAGGACACCAGCAGGACGCAGACAGCGCCGATGACGACCGCCGGGAACGGCAGGGGAAGATCCTGCCGCGACCCCAGGCCGTGCAGGGGCAACAGCAGGGTCACTGGACCTGGAGTTCCAGCAGGGTGAACACCGGCTCGTGCGACTCGACCTCGAAGCGTCCGACCTTGTCGACCACGATGTCCTTGGTGACGGTCTCGCCGGGCGAGACGTCGAACTCGATGTCGAAGCCGTGCACGTGGATCTGGTCGGCCCGATCGGAGGTGACCGTGAGTACCAGGTGCTGGCCCTTCACGAGTTCGACCGTTTCTGCGATCGGGTCGGCCTTCCCATCGGCGAGAGTGATCTTGACCTGCATCGGCGAGGGGGGAGCGCTCGATGTGGGCGTCGCCGTGGTGCAGCCGTACAGCAACACTGCCGCCAAGCAGGCCACGAGAAGTCGTTTCATTGGTCCTCCTTGGCCGATTGTGTCACCAGCTGAATGGTGTTTCGCGGAGGGCTCGACTCCGGCGGCTGCTGAGTAGGGTGGAGTCGTGAGTGATCCCGTGTCGGTGACCGAGGCGGCGCTGCTCGCCCGCGACCAGGCGTCCGAGCCCTGGCAGCAGGCGTTCGTGGCCATGCTGAGCGGTGAACTGACCCGCGAGCAGGTGATCGACCGGGTGGGCGACCGCATCGGGTACGCGCCACGGTTCCGCAAGGTGGTCACGGGCTGGCCGCTGCCGAGCTGGGCCGATGACCCCGGGTTCAGCGTGGGCGGTCACGTGCGTGAAGTGACGCTGCAGCGCGGCGAGCGCTTGGAGGACTGGCTGGCGGCCAAGCTCGCGTCCGGGCTCGACCGGGCGCACCCGCTGTGGGAGGCGACGCTGGTTCGTGGCATCGCGGCCAACACGACGGCGCTGGTGGTTCGTTCGCACCCGGCGCTGGTCGATGGGTACGACAACGTCCATCTGCTCCAGGAGATGTTCGACGAGTTCGCTGAGGACATCACCGACTCGACTGACGACTGGGAGCCGAGCCCGGCCGAACCGTTCGGGTTTGCCGATGTGTTCAGCAGCGTGACCGATCCGCTGCAGGCGTTGAAGGGTGTGGCCACCGGCTTGGTCGGGATGGTCGAGAACGCCGTCCGCACGATCTCGGCCAGCGCGCGTCCGCAGCACCTGGCCGGAGTGGAGATCGATCTGGACGCGCTGGCCGGCGTCCGCGACGCCTTCGGCTGCACCACCCACGACGTGATCCTGGCGCTGGCGACTGCCGGCGTCCGCGGGTGGCTGGCCGAGCACCAACGCGAACTGGTCGACCAGGTGGCATTGGTGCCGCTGGCGGTGGCCGAGCCGGCGGTGCTGGAGAGCGCGATCGGCTGCCGGGTGGCGCCATCCTGGGTGGCGCTGCCGGTGGACGTGCCCAGCCCGGCTGACCGGTTGCGCGCGCTGGCCACGCTCACCCAGGCGCGCACCGACACCGGGCTGAGCGTTCCCGTCCGAGACCTCACCGAGCTGGCCGGGTTCGCCCCGCCGACCCTGCACAGCGTCGCTGCGGGGACGGTGGCCGCCGGGCGTCCGCACTCGGTGATGGTCTCCAACGTGCCGGGGCCGGACTCGGTCCGCTACCTCGGCAGGGCGAGACTGCGTCGGGTGTACGCGGTCACCGCGACCACCGACGCCCAGGAGCTGTCCATCTCGATCACCAGCTACGCGGGCCGGGTCTCGTTCGGCGCGGTGGCCGTTGAGCCACTTGGGCACTGGGCGGCCGACATCGACGCCGAGCTGACCGCACTGCGGAAAGAGGCGACATGACGCTTGTGTTCGTGCCGGTGACCTCGTCCGCTCTCGTTGCCTGGGCGTCTGGGGGCGCGCTGGCCGGGCGGCATACCGGCTACGCGGCCACTCCCGGCCTGACTACTGCTTTCGATGTCAGCGACGAGGAGGAGGCCGAGCATCTCGCGCTTCTCGTGGCCAGCGTCGCCGGGCTCGCGGCAACCGGGCGCCGTTTGGTTGCGGTGGTTGAGGCGGACACGGCTCCTGGGTCGGTCGAAGGCGCGGACTTCGGTGAGGTGGTCGCCGCCGACCTGCCCTACAGCTGTGTGCAGAGCCTGTTCGCCGACGAGGCGGACGCGCCCGGGCTGGCGGAGGCTGCCGGCGCAGTCTGGGGCCTCGAACTGCAGGCTGCCTGGGATCATCCCGCGGTTGCGACTCTGTTGGAGTTTGCCGACCTGCTCTGGCATGGCGCTGGGGAATGGTCCAGCCTGGGTACTGGTTGATCGAGTACGAGCAGAGGGAGGCAGCATGCCCAGGTCGATCTGGAAGGGCGCGGTGTCCTTCGGGCTGGTGACCATCCCGGTGAAGGTGTACGGCGCCACGCAGGAGAAGGACATCAGTTTCCGGCAGGTGCACGCCGTCGACAACGGCCGCGTCCGGTACAAGCGCGTCTGCGAGGTGTGCGGCGAGGAAGTGCCCTACGGCGAGATCGCCAAGGGCTACGAAGCCGCGGACGGCCGCATGGCCGTACTCACCGATGAGGACTTCGCCGACCTGCCCGCCGCCCAGGGAAAGGCGGTCGAGGTGGTGCAGTTCGTGGCCGTGGACGACATCGACCCAACCTACTTCGATCGCACCTACTTCCTTGAGCCGGAGAAATCCGGGAACAAGCCGTACATCCTCCTTCGCCAAGCGCTCGCAGAGAGCGGGAAGGCCGCGGTGGTGAAGGTGGCACTGCGCTCGCGGGAGTCGCTGGCGCTGATCCGCCCGGTTGGGGACGTCCTGCGGTTGCACACCATGATCTGGCCGGACGAGTTGCGCGACGATGAGTTCGCTGCGCCCACCGAGGAAGTGAAGGTGAGCGAAGCCGAGGTGGGGATGGCCCGGATGTTCATCGACCAGCTGTCCGGCGATTGGGACCCGGACCAATTCAGCGACAACTACCGCGAGGCGCTGGAGAAAGTGATCGAGGCCAAGCTGGAAGGCATCGAGCTACCCGATGTTGCCGAAGGCACGCCCACCGGTGGCCAGGTGGTCGACCTGGTCGAGGCACTGCGAGCCTCGGTTGAGGCAGCCAAGGCCAGGCGAGCCCAGGCCGCGGCCAGCTGAGCTTTCGACTGGTCCGCCAACTGCGCTCTCGGCTGGTCGAGCCTGTCGAGACCACGATTCCACGGCGATAGAGTCGGCACGTGGATGCCGTCACCTATGTGCCCAAGCCGATCAACGAGCCGATCAAGGGCTACGCTCCCGGTTCAGTCGAGCGCACCAGCCTGAAACGGACGCTCGACCTCCTGGCCACTGAGCCGATCGATGTGTTCCCTGTGATCGGTTCGGGCCGGACGCCGAACGTAGCCGCGCCCGTCCACGAGGTGCGGATGCCGTCTGACCATTCCACCCTGCTGGCACGGGTGCGCCAGTCGTCGGCAGCGGACGCGTCAGCCGCCGTCGATGCCGCGATCGCGGCCAAGGCCGGGTGGGCGGCGACCCCGTTCGATGAGCGTGCCGCGGTGTTCCTGCGTGCCGCCGACCTGCTCGCCGGCCCGCGGCGCGACGTCCTGAACGCAGCCACGATGCTGGGGCAGGGCAAGACCGCGCAGCAGGCCGAGATCGATTCGGCCTGCGAGCTGATCGACTTCCTGCGGTTCAACGTGTCGTTCGCCCGCGAGCTGTACGCCAACCAGCCGATCAGCTCGTCCGGAGTGTGGAACCGCATGGACTACCGCCCCTTGGACGGGTTCGTCTACGCGATCACGCCGTTCAACTTCACCGCGATCGCCGGCAACCTGCCCACGGCTCCTGCGCTGATGGGCAACACCGTGATCTGGAAGCCGGCGCTCACCCAGTCGTTCGCCGCTCAATTCTGGATGGAACTGCTGATCGAGGCCGGACTGCCGGCGGGCGTGATCAACATGCTCCCCGGCCACGGCGCTGAGGTGTCCGACGCGGCCCTGGCCCATCCGGAGCTGGCCGGCATCCACTTCACCGGGTCCACCCGCGTGTTCCAGGGGCTGTGGGGCCAGGTGGGCGCCGCTATCGCCGGTTACCGCGCTTACCCGCGCCTCGTAGGGGAGACCGGTGGCAAGGACTTCGTGGTCGCGCACCCGTCCGCCGACCCGGACGCGGTGGTCGCAGCGCTGGTGCGCGGCGCGTTCGAGTACTCCGGGCAGAAGTGCTCGGCTGCGTCCCGTGCCTACCTGCCGCGCAGTCTTTGGGAAGGAATCAAGGATGAACTGATCGCCCAGGTGGAAGCTCTGGCGGTCGGGGACGTCCGCGACTTCGCCAACTTCACCTCCGCGGTGATCGACGAGCGCGCATTCGACAAGCTCTGTGGCGCGATCGAGCGTGCTCGCGGTTCGGCGGACGCACAGATCGTTGCTGGCGGTACCTACGACCGCAGCGAGGGCTGGTACGTGCGCCCCACCCTGATCACGTCTGACAACCCGCGCCAGGACATCTTCACAACCGAGTACTTCGGTCCGATCCTGGGCATCTTCGTCTACGAGGACGCGAAGTACGATGAAGTACTTGAACTGGTGGATGAGACCTCCACCTATGCGCTCACCGGCGCGATCTTCGCAACCGAGCGGACAGCGGTGACCGCGGCTTCGCAGGCCCTGCGGCACGCTGCCGGCAACTTCTACGTGAATGACAAGCCGACCGGAGCGGTCGTCGGCCAGCAGCCGTTCGGCGGCTCCAGGGCGTCCGGGACGAACGACAAGGCCGGCTCGCTGTGGAACCTGATGCGCTGGGTGAGCCCCCGCTCGATCAAGGAGAACCTGCT
>DAORUI010000132.1:0-8619 GCA_035433085.1 Propionicimonas sp.
CGTCACCTGGACGAACTCGGCAACCGCGACCCCTGCGGTGACCAGCGAGTGGACGATCCGGTCGGGGGCGAGACCGCCGAGGCTGCCGCCAACCCCGTCAGGCGCAGCCACCGCGTCCACCACCCCGAGTCCCGCCAAGGTCTCCATAGCCAGGCCGGAATCGGGCGTCCGCAGCCGGAAGCGGGTCGCGGTGAGGGCGCGCTGCTCACTCATCGGACCCTGCGCGACCAGCCGTCCGGTGCGCATCACCCCTAGATGGGTGCACAACTGCTCCACCTCGGCGAGCAGATGGCTGGACACGAACACCGTGGTGCCGTCGGCGGCCAGGTCGGCGATCAGGTGCCGCACCTCCCGGGTGCCCTGCGGGTCGAGGCCGTTGGTCGGCTCGTCGAGCACGAGCAGTTCGCGCGGCTGCAGCAGGGCGGCCGCGATCCCCAGCCGCTGCCGCATGCCCAGCGAGTAGGCGCGATAGCGCTTCTTCGCAGCAGCCGTCAGCCCCACGCGGTCGAGCGCGGCGGACGCCCGCGCGGACGCGGTGGACGGGTCGGAGCGGCGGTCGGCGGCGTCCAGCCTGAGCAGGTTCGCCCGTCCGGAGAGGTACGGGTGGAAAGCCGGGCCTTCGACCAGCGCCCCCACCCTGGGAAGGACTTCCGCGGTCGCGTCCGGCATGGTCCGGCCGAGCAGGGAGCACTCCCCCGCGTCGGGACGGACCAGGCCGAGCAGCATCCGGATCGTGGTGGTCTTCCCCGAGCCGTTCGGGCCGATGAACCCGTACACCGCGCCGCGGGGCACTACCAGTGCGAGGTCGTCGACGACCAGTTGGGTACCGAAACGCTTACTGAGCCCCGCCGAGCTGATCGCCGGCGCGTCGACGTCGCTGGACGCGTCGGCCGGCGCCTCCGCGGTCTGCGTCACTTGGTCGCGAGCGCTTCGTAGAGCCGCTCGGGAACCACCGAACCCACCGCCACGCGGCCGTCGTCGGTGATCACGGCGTTCACCAGGCGGGTGCTCAAGAGGCGGCCCTTGCCCCACTCGCCCGAGACCGCCGGGAGGGAGTCGAGCAGCACTTTCGCCTGCTCGTCGGCTTGCTGGACGTCAGGCGCGTCGAGGATCGCGACCGTCGTCCAGCCGGTGCCGATCGTCTTCGGCTTGGCGGCTTCGGCGTCAGGCTCAGCGCTCGCGCCGGGCTTGGCTTCAGCCGAGTGCTCGGTGACCTTCACTCCGGCGGGCGGCTGGAAGTCGAAGACGGACGCGTCCGGAACCGCGAAGTCGATCGAGGTCGCGGCCACGCTGACCGCGTCCTGACCGTCGTCGGCGATCACACGCAGCCCGAGCGGGACGAACTTCTCGGCGTCCACTGACACGCGAACCTGGCCCACCAGGGCGGCGTCGTCGCGCGGGGTGAGCACGAGCTGGTAGACCGCGCGACCGGCGACGTAGCCGGTGCCGGAGGTGGCGATGTCGGTGCTGGGCTGAAGCTTCGCCAGCAGATCGCTGATCGCTGTGGTCGGGACCGTCTTCTCGGGCTCGGCGCTCGAAGCCGGCCGAGTGGAATGGACGGCCTCCTGGTCGCTGCTTGACCAGGCCCAGACGTCGTCGCCGTTGACCGTCAGCGACTTCTCGGTGCTGCCGTCGACGAGGGCGACCTTCGCCTGTTCATGTCCGGCAGCCCAGACGCGGACGGTGTGGGTGCCGGTGAGCAGGGTGAGCACGGAGCCGAGCTCGTCGCCGGCGTCGCCGAGGTCGGCGGGGAGCGCGGGCAGACCAAGGTCGCTGCGCTGCTCGAAGGTCGCACTCAGCCCCGCCACGTCGGCGGCGGCGACCTTGCCCAGGAGTTCAGCCGGCGTCAGCGGCGGCAGCACCGGATCGGCCGCGGCGCCACGAGCTACCAGTCCGGTGATGCCTGCGGCGAGCACCAGACCCGCAGCCGACAACGCCACCGTCCGTTTCAGCGCGGATGCCTTGTTGGGTCGAGCCAGCTTCGCTGTCATGGACCAATCATCCTCCGCGAGGCAACCCATTGGCGCAAACCGCCTTCCACCGAGGGCCAGCCACCCAACCCCAGTGCCAGCTCCAGTGGCTGGTGCTCGGCGCGGGTGGCTGGCGCTGAGGGGACTGTGGCGCTTCAGCGCCGGGGTAGAGCGCGTCAGCGTCCGCGGCGACGGGGCGTCGCCTTGGCCGGACGCTTGGCCGGCTTGGCGTCCGCCTTCGGTTTGGCGGACGCGGTCTTGGCGCGCGACTGGGTGGTGCGGGAACTGTTCACCGTTCGGCCGCGCACGATCCCGATGAACTCCTCGATCAGGGGATTCGGGTTGTCGATGAGCCAGGCGAGCGCGATGGTGGTCGGCTCGGCGTCCGTCACCGGTCGGTAGACCAGGTCGCGGCGGCTGTGTGACCGGGCGATCGAGTGCGGCACGCGCAACACGCCCTGCCCGAAGGCGACCAGGTCGAAGGGGGCAGCGGCGTCCGGGTCGACCAGCGGCTCGCCGACCAGGTCAGCCAGAGTGAGCTCGTCGAGGGCTGCGATCGGATGCTCCTTCACAGCGACAACCACGGGCACCTCTTCGTACAGCGGGATCGCGTGCAACCCCGTCCGATCGATGGGAAGCCGGACGAAACAGGCATCCACCACGTCCTCAACCAGCAACCGGCGCTGGTCCGCGACTGCGACCTCGACCACCTCCAGCGGGGTCCGAGGGAACCGCTCGGCCCAGACGCGACGCCACTTGGTGAGCGTCACCCCGGGCACGAATCCGATCCGGAAGCCGGACGCGCCGGCGGAGCCGGGTCGCGGCGTACTGGGATCGGTCACTTCTGAAGGCTATCCCGTGCCGGCCGACCGGTGACTGAGCGAGCGTTCGGGAAACCGGATCTTCGCGCTAGCCCGGATCCACGGCTTAGGCTGACGCGGTGAGCCAGACCATGAAGCCCGCTACCGCGGCAGCCAAGCTCGGCATCTACCTGCCTGCGGCGCCGGAGGAGTTCCAGCGCACCCCGATCAGCCGGGAGGAACTCGACGAGCTTCGCGCGAACCCGCCGCAGTGGCTCGACGAACTCCGCCGCAACGGCCCGTTCCCCAAGCAGGTGGTCGCGCAGAAGCTCGGCGTCTCCCGCTCAGGGTTGGCCCGCGGCGGGGTCGAGGACGCGCTCACGGCCGACCAGATCGGCGAGCTGATCGCGAACCCGCCCGGCTGGTTGCTGCACGAGCGCGACAGCTACCGGGCCGTCATCGCCGAGCAGGAGCGCATCAAGGATTCGCAGCGCAACGCCTAAGGACCCGCTGATCAATGCGGCTCAACGCTGGCTGAGCTTGACGAAGCCCATAGCCGCAAGCGAATGGACGACCCTTCGTCAAGCTCAGGGATCGTTGATCAGCGCTTCCCTGACTCTTCACGACGGTGGCGGCGGGATGGTGCCCAACCCGGGAACCCCGTCCGGCCAGATCAGTTCCACCGTGCACGGGGCGTGGTCGATGATGAACCGGGCGTGGCGGCCGAGGCTGCTCGGCCCCAACCGGCTGCGGTCCCCATCCCTGGCGATGATGAACCACTCCGCCTGCTCGGCGGCCGCTGTGATCACCCGCTCGGTCGGACCCGAGACCACCTGGGTCCGGCACGGACGTCCCAGAGCGGCCGCGGCCTGCTCCAACAGTGCGCTCGCTTCGGCCAAGGTGAGTCCCGACACCTCGGGTTGGGGGCCGCGGCGCCCCCGTCCCATCAACCCGCCGAGGACGCCGGTCGGCAGTGACTCGCCCGTATCGTCGGCCGCCACGAGGGTGATCTGATCGCTCTCCGGACGTCGGCGCGCGGCCTCGACCACCGCCGGCCAGGTGCCTGCAGCGACCCACACGAGCACGTTCATCTCAGACTCCCATCAGATAGGCGCTCGCCCACAGGGCGATTGTGCACGCCACCAGGCTCACCGGGACGGTCAGCAGCCCCAACTTGGTGAACTCGGCGATCTCGGCGTCGTGCTCATGGTCAGCGAGGATGCGTCGCCACAGGAGCGTGGCCAGGGAGCCGACGTAGGTGAGGTTCGGGCCGATGTTCACCCCGATCAGCACCGCGAGCACCGCGACCGGTCCGACCGGAGCCACCAGCGGCAGCATCACCAGCACCGCTGGCAGGTTGTTAACCAGGTTCGCCAGCACCGCCGCGATCACGGCGATCAGCAGCAGGCCGGCCAGGTCCTCACCGGACGGCAGGATCGCGCGCATCGCGTCCGCTACTCCGTGCTGCACCGCGGCCTGCACCACCACGGCCAGACCGACCACGAACAGGAGGAACCATGGGTTGGCTGCGCCGACCAGCCCGCTCAGTTCGTCCCGCGTCGCCTGCGTCCGGGTCACCAACCGCTTGCCCGTCAGCACCGCAGCCCCCGCAAGTGCGGCCCAGTACGGCTCGATGTGCAGCGGCGATGACACCACGAAACCGACCAACGTGAGTCCGAGTACGACGAGCGCGAAGACGGGAGCGGGCGCCCGGCCGGGCCGCGTCCGCGGGGTCGCGACCACCGAGAGATCGGACGCGAAGTAGCGCCGGAACACCACGTACTCCACGCCGATCGCGACCAGCCAGGGCGCGGCCATCAGCCCGGCGAAGGCGGCGAAGCCCAGCCCAGCGGCACCCATCGCCAGCAGGTTCGTGAGGTTCGACACCGGCAGCAGCAGCGACGCGGAGTTGGCCAGATGGGTGGTGGCATACACGTGGGGCTTGGGCCGCGCACCCAGCCGGGAGGCGGTCGCGAACACCACCGGGGTCAGCAGCACCACGGTCGCATCGAGGCTCAACACCGCTGTAGTCAGGGCCGACACCACGAACACGAGGCCGAGCAGCCGCACTGGACGGCCGTTCGCGCGGCGCGACATCAGGTCGCCTGCGGCCTCGAACATGCCCTCGGACCGGCACAGATGGGACAGCATCAGCACCCCGGCGAGGAACAGGATCGTAGGCAACATGCCGGCTACCTGCTGCGCCGCCGAATCCCAACCGATCACACCGGTCAAACACAGCAACAGCGCGGCCGGAGCCGCTGCGACGGCCTCGGGCAGGTCGCGGGGCCGGGTGACCGCGAACACCAGCACGCTCGCGAGCAGCGCCAGTGCGAGCGCCTCCGCGGCTGCATTCGGCACGGCTCACCCCTAACTGCGGGCTTGACGATCGATTCGTCCCTCACGACTGGTACCCAGCTTGGTGGCGGTTCGCGCACGCGCCGAGCCGATTTGCACCATCGATCGCGAAAAGTGGACAGAACCGGGCCGAGCAAGCCATCGACAGTGCAAGTCCTCTCGACCCCAACAGGCTGTGCTGCGCGAAGTGAGCCTCAGCCCAGCGAGAAGGCCCGGTCGGTGAGAGTGAGCTGCCCGCGACAGCCGGCGGTTGCGACGACCCGTCGGTCCAGCGTCACGAACACCGCCTCGATGCCAGGTTCCGCGGACACCGCGGCGAAGCCGCCGGCCAGCCCGCCGCGCTGAGCAACGGTCGCCCACAAGTCGGCGTCCAGCGAGGACGCCGCCACTACGGTCACGCTGGCCAGATCGGTCTCGAACGGGTACCCGGTGAGCGGGTCGATCATGTGGTGGAACCGCCGGCCGCCGGCCTCCAGCACGCGCTCGTAGATACCCGACGTCACCACCGAGGTGTCCTGAACACTCAAGTGGCCGATGATCGCGCCG
Organism: Propionicimonas sp.; assembly: GCA_035433085.1. Classification (GTDB taxonomy): domain Bacteria; phylum Actinomycetota; class Actinomycetes; order Propionibacteriales; family Propionibacteriaceae; genus Propionicimonas. The sequence continues at coordinate 5,675 of DAORUI010000132.1, forward strand.
CGGCCCGCGAACGGGGACTGGATGCCGACCCGCCACGGCCTTCCACCCTCGGCTGTGCCCACAGCAACCACGTTCCCGCCGAGGTCGATCAGGCCACCGGGTAGCCCCGCCTGCCGCAGCATCGCCGCAGCAACGTCGGCGGCGTAGCCCTTGGCGATCGCCCCCAGATCGAGCCGCATCCCCACGCGGCGCAGCGCAACCGTACGGCTTTCGTCTTCCAGTTCGACCTCGTCCGGGTCGGTGAGCGCGAGCAGCCCCTCGATCTCGGCCGCGGACGGCACCCTGGCGTCGGCGAAGCCGATCCCCCACGCCTTCACCACGGGCCCGATCAGAGCGTTGAAGCTGCCCCGATGCTCACGGCTGGCCCGGACGGACGTTCGTAGCAGCGAGTAGACCTCGGCGTCGACGGCCACTGCCGACACCCCGGCCGCAAGATTCACCGCCTCCACCTGCGAGCGCGACCGCGCCTCGACCGGCCCGTTCACGGTCAGCCTTGCCTCAAGGTCGCGCAGCCTGCGGACAACCGCCGGGGCGATGTCGGTATCGCCTTCGCCGAGCGTGCAGAGCGTCGCCGACGTCCCCATCAGCGGGAAGGTCGTCAACGTCCGCTCGTGCACCCCCATCGTCAGGCTCCGTTCATGCAGTTCTTCCGGCCACGCAACCGTAGAACATACAAGTGGATCAGTCAGCGCCACTGCCGTCGAGGGCCATCCCTCCGCACCGAGAGCCACCGATACGGTCATCCGCCCGTATCGGCGCACAAGCCCTCGACCGAAACGGAGGCCCTCGGCGAAGAAGGGTGAGAGACGCTAGACGGTGACCCGCTCCTGAGCCGGTGTGGGCTCGACCGGGGTGGGATCACAGAGCATGAACAGGACCAGGGTGACCACACCCACGCCGATCAGCAGGGTGTAGGCACCCGCGTAGCCGCCCAGGTTCGTGATACCGAACGCCAGGATGGCGTACGCGGTTGAGCGGACGACACCCTGCAGCGGCTGAATGACCCCGAACGCACCGACGAAGGCGCCGCGCTGGAACTTGTCGGCCACCAGCGAGGTGGTGAGGTTGGTGGCACCGCCGAAGCTCAGGCCGAGCATGATCAGCGAGATCCAGAGAGTCACCGGGTTCAAGGCGAAGAAGGTGTTGATGCTGATCGCGATGATCCACCACAGGGTGTACACCATGACGATCGACCGCGAAGAGAAGCGCTGCCCCAGCCAACCCCAGATGAACGCACCCGGCACGCCGATGAACGCGGCAAGGGACAGGTTGGCGATCGCCTGGCCCTGCGGGATTCCCATGGAGATCTGCCGCGGCACCATCTGCGACATCATGCCGACCAGCATGATGTAGACCCCGCCCGAGCCCAGCGCCATCAGCCAGACGTCCTTCATCTTCAGCAACTGCCGGGTGGTGAAAGGCGAGCGTTCTGACCGGGCCTGGCGGGACGCGTCCAGTTCGGCGGCGGTCATGGGCAGGTTGTCCGGGGTTTTGCCGAACTCCTCGGGATGATTGCGGACGAACACCGCGACGATCGGCACCATCACGAACATGAGCGCGGCCATCGCCCAGAAGCCACCACGGACGCCGAGCGAGGAGATGAACCAGGCCAGGATCGGTACGAACATCGCCGTCGACATGGTCTGGCCCATGGTCACGAAGCCGAGCGCGAGGTTCTTCTTGCGCGGGAACCAGTTGGCGATCAGCGCGAGGCCGCCGACGTAGCCGAAACCCGAGCCGAAGAAGTTCACCAGGAAGAAGAGGGTGACGAAGCCGACGATCGAGCCACCGGCCGTCCCGAGCAGCCCGAACGCCAGGCCGCAGGCGACCAGCGACACGATGATGTTCAGCTTGACGCCCTTGAGTTCACAGGTCTTCGCCACCACGTAACCGGCGATCACCCCGCCCCAGGTGGCCGGCGTCGCCCAGTACAACAGCAGGTTCGGGTCGATCCCGTACTCCTGCGACAGCGCCGGCGTCATCACGTTCAATCCGTGTACCTGGGCGCCGGCAGCGAGCCAGATCAGCAGGCCCTCGATCACGATGATCGACCAGTGGCGAGCACCGAAACTGAGCGAGGTGTCAGCAGTGGGCGCCGACCTCTCACTCACGTCCTTGGCTGCAAGAGACATCTCTCACCGATTCCTTCCTACGTTGTTGTGCAGTGAGCCTCGCGAAGCACCGGTAGCCGTTGGCTGCGTCCCGGGTCGGCCAGCGTCGCTCACGCTAGACAGCCCGGCCGGCATCGTGAATTGCCGATGACGCATGAATCGGGGCGGACGCGGGGCGTCACCAGCGCATCGGTCGTTCGCCCTGATCCACCGATCGGCTGGTCTAGCCTGTCGAGACCGCGCTCACTCGGTGGATCGAGGTTCAGGGCGCGCCGTGCGCAGTGCGCAGGGCTCAGTCGCGGAAGTCGTCGTGCACCCGAATGCTGCTGAGCTCGATGGAGCCGTCCGCCCGGACCCAGTAGTGCAGCCGGCGTGCACCGGGCGTCTTCACCTGCAGGCTCACCCGCCAGGCGTGCTCGCCGCCATCCCGGACGCGGGGCCGGTCCTCCCCGCCCTTGCCGGTGCGCAACTGGTGGCGCTCGCGTGAGGCCAGCTCGGCGTCACGCCCGGTGAGTACATGCACGATCACCTCGACGATCTTCTCCCTCGATACGCCCTCCACTTCGCGCAGCGTGTCGAAGAAGTGCTCGCTGTAGGTCCACTTCTTCAGCGGCAGCGACCGCTTCTCGGACGGTTGGGTCATCCGGGCCCAGGTGAGCCGAATCTCGAAGTCGAGCTGGTCCCGCTCGTTCTCGAACAATTGGCTGTCGTCCTGCGCTGACGCGCCCGTCCGCGACTTCCGGCGAACCAGGTCGCGGTGCTTCTGACGCAGGTCGTCGTTCTTGCGCCGATAAGCATCCGCCTCGGCACGCGCCCGCTGCAGCAGGTTCACGG
>DAORUI010000133.1:0-6887 GCA_035433085.1 Propionicimonas sp.
CCGACATGGTGATGCCCGGTGACAACACCGACATGACCGTGCACCTGAACAAGCCCATCGCCATGGAGGACGGACTGAAGTTCGCCATCCGCGAGGGTGGTCGCACCGTCGGCGCCGGCCGCGTGACCAAGATCATCAAGTGAACCTGGTTCACTGACCGATCGATCAGTTCGGCCCCCGCGAAAGCGGGGGCCGTTCTGCGTCCCGGGCCGTCTGCGTCCCGGGCCGCTTTGGGTATCGTGCCAAGGTGACGATCCACCACACGCATCCGTTCGCCGACCCCAATCGGGACGCGGGTCGTCTGCTTCGCGGGCGGTTGGCGGTCGGCGTCACCCTGTGGACGTCGATGGGGGTTCGGCAGCCGGCCGGGTTGACCGTGTCGTCGGTGCTGATCGCCAACGGCGAACAGCCGCGAGTGCTCGCCCTACTCGACCCGCTGTCCGACCTCGCTGAGGCGTTGGCGGCATCGGGGACGGCGGCGGTGAGCGTCCTGAACTCCGAACAACAGCGGCTGGCCGAAGTGTTCGCCGGTCAGGTGCCGGCGCCCGGCGGGCAGTTCCGGGAGTCTTCGTTCGTCGATACCGAGTGGGGTCCGGTGCCCGCGGACGCGTCCGTGTGGGCCGGGGTGCGCCTGGAGCGAACCCAGGACGTTGGGTGGTCGCAACTCGTGACTTGTGCCCTGGTCCAGCTGAGCATCACCGGCGAGGCCGAGCCACTGGTGCACTACCGCGGACGTTACCGCCAGGTCCCGCGCGACGCTGGCTGAGCTTGGCGAAGCTTCGGACTTGGTCTCCTGGAGGGACGGTGGCTGAGCTTGGCGAGGCTTCGGACCGGGTCTCCTGGAGGTACGGTGGCTGAGCTTGACGAAGCTTCGGACTTGGGCTTCTGGAGGGACGGTGGCTGAGCTTGACGAAGCCTCGGGCTACTAGGTGAGATCGGGGACCAACTCGGTGCGCGTGGGCGGGTTGGCGCCGACCCGGGAGACTGTGATCGCCGCGCACGCAAGGGCGCGGCTGACCGCCGCCTCCAGCACCGGCCACTCGGCGAAACGCAGACGTTCGCGGGCTTCGGGGCCGCCGAGGAGGCCGGCGTCCAGCAGGCCGGAGATCAGGCCGGCCATGAACGAGTCGCCGGCGCCGACGGTGTCGGCGACCTTCGTGGGTAGGGTCGGGAAGTGCTGCAGCTCACCGGCGGCGAGGATGACGACCTCGTCCCCGCCCTGCGTGACCGCGCAGATCGCCGGGCCCATCGCGGCCCATTCGGCGAGCACGTGGGTCACCGGTGCACCGCCGTAGAGCCAGGCCACGTCCTCCTCGGACGCCTTGACCACGTCACTGAGGCGGATCAGCCGTTCGATGATCGGTCGCGCCTCGTCGGGTGAGCCCATGAGCGTCGGACGCGCGTTCGGGTCGTAGGAGATGGTCGCGTGCTCACGTGCGCGCTGCACGATCTCCAGCACGGCATCGCCGCCGGGGGAGAGCGTGGCCGCGATCGAGCCGGTGTGCAGGTGTCCGCCATCGGCGAGGTCGACCGTGGTCGGGTCCAGCGTCCATTCGAGGTCGAACTGGTAGGTGGCGACCCCGGCGCCGTCGAGGTTGGCGGTGGCGGTGGGCGTCCGCTCGGCGTCGGTGCTGCCCGCGGTCAGCTCAACGGCCTCCGCGGCCATCAGGTCGGCGATCCGGCGGCCGCGCGCGTCAGTGCCGATGTGCGTGGCCAGGCGGGTGGGGTGGCCGAGCCGCGAAAGCCCGATCGCGACGTTCGCCGGGCTGCCGCCGACGTGTTCGCTGGGTTGGCCGGACACGGGCACGACGATGTCGATCAGAGCCTCGCCGACGACGGTGACTGCGGTGTTCATGGGCCTTACCTTATGGCTCGAACGAGACCCCGGTGAGCTCGGTGGACAGCTGCCAGAGCCGCTCGCCGACGCCGGGCTCCAGCGCTCCCTTCGGCAGGGCGGACTCTCCCGCGGGGCCAGCCGCCCCGAATCGCCGGGTGGCGCCGTAATAGGGCGCCGGACGCGCCTGGGTGGCGGCGAGCAGGATGGGCTGAGCGCCGTCCGCCGGCGATTGCAGGGCACCGATCAGGTTGCCGATGACCTCGACGTAGGCGGGCGGTCCCGCAGTGTCGAAGATGGCGGTCTGAGCCCACCCGGGATGCGCTGCCACGGCTTCCACCCTGGCGCCGGACGCATTGCTGCGCCGGTGCAACTCGCCGGCGAACACCACCTGGGCCAGTTTCGAGTCCGAGTAGGAGCGGTAGGTCGAACCGCCGGGTTGTCCGAAATCGGCCTCGATCCGGCCGCGTCGGGCCATCAGCGAGCCGAGGGTCACCACGCGAGCACCGGGTGCTTCGAGCAGCGCCGGCCACAGACCAGCCACCAACGCGAACGAACCGAGGTAGTTGACCCCGATCTGCAGGTCGAAGCCGTCCTCGGTGCGCGCGGCCGCGTCCGCCGTGCTCAGCCCAGCATTGCTCACCAGCAGGTCCACCGGTTTCGCCCCTACCAGCGACGCGAAGTCGGCGATGCTGGCCAGCGATCCCAGTTCGACCAACTCGACCGTCACCGCCGCTCCGGGGTGTGCTTCGCGGATACGATCGGCCGCGCTCGCGCCTCTTGCGGCGTTGCGGACGCCGAGTACGACCTCCGCGCCGGCCCCGGAGAGCGAGCGGGCGACCTCGAACCCGATGCCGTTGCTGGCACCCGTGACGACGGCGCGCCGACCGGTCAGGTCGGGCAGCGGCAGACTCGGCAGCCGATCGGCCACCGTGCGACGGTCAGCCATGCCCACTCAGCCCTTGCGCTTCTGGATCGCGGCCCACTCGTCGCGCAGGCCCACGGTGCGATGGAAGAGGGTCGGGTGCTCCGGGTCGAGCGCGAAGTAGCCGAGGCGTTCGAACTGCACGACCTGGCCGGGGGCGGTGGCTGCGAGGGTGGTCTCGGCCTTTCCCTGCACCAGCTCGCGGGACTCGGGGTTCAGGTCGTCGAGTGGCTCACCGGTGGCCTCGCCGGGGACCTGGGCGGTGAACAGCCGCTGGTAGAGGGCGACGGTGATGTCGACCGCGTGCTCGGCGGCCACCCAGTGCATCGTCGACTTCACCTTGCGTCCGTCCGGAGCGTCCCCGCCGCGCGTGGCGGGGTCGTAGGTCGCATGGACACAGGTGACAGTCCCGTCCGCGTCCTTCTCGATCGAGGTGGCAGTGACCAGGTAGGCGCCGCGCAGCCGTACCTCGCGGCCGACGGTGAGCCGGAAGAACTTGGGCGGCGGCACTTCGGCGAAGTCGTCCTGCTCAATGAACAGTTCACCGCTGAAGGCGACCAGACGGGTGCCGTCCGACGGGTTCTCGGGGTTGTTGGCGACCTCGAAGTGCTCGGTCACCGGTTCGCCGGACGCGTCGGTGGGCCAGTTGTCGATGACCAGGCGAAGCGGGTGGACGACGGCCATGCGGCGCTGGGCGGTGGCGTTCAGCTCACGGCGTACGTACGCCTCCAGCGCCTCGATCGACTGGCGGCTGTTGGTGCGGGTGGTGCCGATCTCGGTGCAGAACGCGCGGATCGCGCGGGCCGGGTAGCCGCGGCGACGCAGCCCGCGCAGGGTGGGCATGCGGGCGTCGTCCCACCCGTCCACGGTGCCGTCGTTGACCAACTTCAGCAGCCGGCGCTTGCTCGTGACCGTGTGAGTGAACTCCAGCCGGGCGAACTCGATCTGCTTCGGCTTCTCCGCCGGTAGGGGCAGGTGCTCCAGGTACCAGTCGTAGAGCGGACGATGAGTGTCGAACTCCAGGGTGCAGATCGAATGGGTGACGCGCTCGATCGCGTCGGACTGCCCGTGCGCCCAGTCGTAGGTGGGGTAGATGCACCAGTCGTCGCCGGTGCGGAAGTGGTGGCTGTGCCGAATGCGGTACATGACGGGATCGCGCAGGGCCATGTTCTCGTGGCTCATGTCGATCCTCGCCCGGAGCACCCTGGCCCCGTCCGGGAATTCTCCGGCTCGCATCCGGCGGAGCAGGTCGAGGTTCTCCTCGATGCCGCGGTTGCGGTAAGGGCTGTCGACGCCGGGCTTGCCGAAGCCGCCGCGCTGGGTCGAGATGGCCTCGGTGTCCTGGTCGTCGACGTAGGCGAGACCCTGGTTCACCAAGTGCTCGGCCCACTCGTAGAGCTGTCCGAAGTAGTCGGACGCGTGGAGCAGCGCGTTCGGATGGAAGCCCAGCCACTCGATGTCGGCCACGATCGAGTCGACGTACTCGGTCTCTTCGACCTCGGGATTGGTGTCGTCCAGGCGCAGGTTGCAGATGCCGCCGAACTCCTCCGCGGTGCCGAAGGCGACCGTGATCGCCTTGGCGTGCCCGATGTGCAGGTAACCGTTCGGCTCCGGCGGAAACCGGGTCTGGACGCGTCCGCCGTAGGTGCCCTGCTCAAGATCGCGCCTGATGATGTCGCGGATGAAATCGTTGGCGGCAACAGGCTCGGTCATGGCCGAAAAACTACCATTGCCGAGCCTCCCCTCCCGTTGTGGTGTTCGCCGGCAACTCGCCCAACCTCGGCGAGTACCAGCCTCCCTCACCGAGGGCCCCCCACTGGAACTGGCCCTCGAAGAAGGACGCCGGCTCTCGATGTCGGAGCCGGTCTCTCGATGTCGGGGCCAGAGGCCAGACGGTAGGCTTGGCCGGCCATGACGAACTCTCCTGCCCGCCTGCGCGTCGCGCCTTCGCCCACCGGCGATCCGCACGTCGGCACGGCGTACATGTCCCTGTTCAACCTCGCCTATGCCCGCGCGACGGGTGGGTCGTTCGTGCTCCGGATCGAGGACACCGACCGGGCCAGGTACGTCGCGAGTTCGGAGCAGCAGATCTACGACACGTTGCACTGGTTGGGGCTCGACTGGGACGAGGGCCCGGACATCGGTGGTCCGTACGCCCCCTATCGGCAGTCGGAGCGGCTGGACACCTACCGTCCGTTCGTCGAGCAACTCATCGAAGCCGGGCACGCCTACCACTGCTGGTGTTCCACCGAGCGGTTGAGTGAACTTCGCGCCGAGCAGCAGGCAGCGAAGGTCTCGGTGACCGGCTACGACCGGCTGTGCCTGGGCAAGACCCGCGAGGAGCGCGCGAAGCTGCCGGGGTTCAGCGAGACGCCCGTCGTGCGAATGCTCATTCCGGGGGACGCCCCACTGGTCTTCACCGACCTGATCCGGGGTGAGGTCAGCGCGCCGCCTCCGGACGACCAGGTGATCCTGAAGGCGGACGGGTTCCCGACATACCATCTGGCCGTGGTCGTCGACGACCACCTGATGGGGATCACCCACGTCGTACGCGGCGAGGAGTGGATCTCGTCCACGCCGAAGCACCTGCTGCTGTATCGCTGGCTGGGTTGGGCCGAGCCGGCGTTCGCGCACATGCCGCTGCTGCGGAACACCGACAGGTCGAAGATCTCCAAGCGCAAGAACCCGGCCGCTCGGCTCACCTGGTTCGTCGAGCAGGGTTACCTGCCCGAGGCGCTGCTGAACTTCCTGCAACTGCTGGGCTACCCACCCGCCGACGCCGAGCATGAGGTGTCGAGTTTCGACGAGTTCGTGGCGAACTTCGACTGGGCGAAGGTGAACACCGTCGGGCCGATCTTCGACCTGAAGAAGCTGGACTGGCTCAACGGTCACTACCTCCGCTCGCTCTCGCCGGCCGAGCTCACCGATCGTGTCGTCGAGTTCGCGGTTCGCGAGGGCCAATGGCCTGAGGCGCCCAGGGAGTCGGATGTGGCGTTGCTGCGGGGGGCGGTGCCGCTGATCCAGGAGCGCCTGGTGCTGCTCAGCGAGGCGGTGCCCAAGCTGGCCTACCTGTTCACGCACGATCCCGACCTGGTGATCGACCCGGACGCGCTGGCAAAGGCCGGCGCGGACGCGTCCGCAGTGGTCGAGGCGGCGACCCGGGCGCTGACCGACGTGGCGGAGTGGAACCATGAGGCAATTCAGGCTGCGCTCCGGGACGCGTTGGTGGATGGTCTCGGGCTGAAGCCCAAGTTCGCGTTCGGCCCGGTACGCCTGGCTGTGACCGGATCGAACGTTTCGCCGCCATTGTTCGAGTCGATGGAATTGCTGGGACGCGAGTCGTCGCTGGCCCGGTTGCAGAGGTTGGCCGCGGCGCTGTGAGCACGGTCATCGCGATCTTCGGCGGACGCAGCGAGATCGGGTTGGCCGTGGCCACCAGGCTCGCGCCCGGCGCGACGATCGTGCTCGCGGCTCGGCCGGGCGGGCTGAACTCGGTGGTGGCGGCCTGTCGCGCCGCCGGTGCCGACCGGGTGGAGACCGTCGACTTCGACGCCGACGACCTGGACGCGCAACCGGGCGTGGTGACGGCGATCGAGGAACTCGTCGGGCCCATCGACGTCGCCGTGGTGGCCTTCGGCGTGCTGGGCAACCAGGCTCTCGCCGAAGCCGACTCACTGGCCGCGGCGGCCGTGCTGCGCACCGATTTCGTGGCCCAGGCCGCCCTGCTGACCGTGCTCGCCGACCGGATGCGCCGCCGCAGCCGGGGCACGCTGGTGGCGTTCTCGTCAGTGGCTGGCGTTCGAGTGCGCCGAGCGAACTACGTCTACGGCTCGGCGAAGGCTGGGCTGGACGGGTTCGCGTCCGGTCTGGCGGATGCCCTGCACGGCACCGGGGTGCACCTGATCATCGCCCGTCCCGGTTTCGTGATCGGCCGGATGACCGCCGGTATGGCACCGGCGCCGTTCTCGTCCACACCCGACCAGGTCGCGGACGCGGTCGTCCGCCGCATCCGGCGCGGACGTGGTGTCGAGCTGTGGATTCCCTGGCAGTTGCGCTGGATGTTCGCCGTGGCCCGGTTCGTGCCGCGCGGACTATGGCGCCGGATGCCGCGCTGAGAGCCACCCGTCC
>DAORUI010000133.1:6987-8466 GCA_035433085.1 Propionicimonas sp.
CCGCGCTGAGAGCCACCCGTCCCGCCATCGCCTGTGCTCGGGCACGGGCCCTCGACCGAAACGGTGGCTCTCGATGAGGGAGGGGCGCCGGGTGACCACTCTGTCCTCTGGTTAGGCCGGTGGGGAGTAGTGCCGCCAGGTCGCGCGGTTCCCCTCCGGTCGCGGGTCTAGGGTTCGAGGGCCTCGAGTTCGTCGGGCAGGGTGGGCAGGCCGGCGGGACGGCTGCCGCTGGCCGAGCGGATCAGCAGCACCCCGACGATGATCAGCGCCCCGCCGAGCAGTTGGATCGGGCTGGGCACCTCACCGAGGATCACCGCGGCGAGCAAGGCGGCGAACAGCACTTCCGACAGGCTCACGAAGGACGCCAGCCGCTCGCCCATCAGGGTGATGCCGGCAACCCCGAGGCCGTACGCGATGGCGGTGGCCGCCAGCACCACGACCCCGAGCGGCACCCACCAGGGCACTGCGGCGCCCATCAGTGAGACGTCGACCAGCGGCGAGGAATAGGGGAGTAGACCCACCAGGATCGCCAGTCCCAGCACTCCCGCGCCGGCCACCAGTCCGAATCCGGCCAGGGCGATCGGGTGCAGCGTCGTAGGTCTGGCCGAGAGCACGAAATAGGCAGCCGCGCCGAACATCGCGCCAAAGGCGAACAGCACACCCAGCGCGTCCGGGCTGGCGCCGGCCAGATCGAGGACGCAGAGCAGCCCCAGCACGCTCGCTGCGGTGCCGGAAAGCACCAGCCTGGACGGTGCGCGCCGCGTCCGAGCCCAGGCCACCGCGACCAGCAGCACCGGTGCCATGTACTCGATCAGCAGCGCGATGCTCACGCTCATCCGGTCGACCGCAGCGAAGAACATCAGCTGCGGGGTGGCAACCGCCAGCGCGCCGAAGGCCCCGATCGCGCGCCATTCGCGCACCAGATCACCGAGCCGGCCGCGCATCAGCCACAGCGCCAGCGGCAGCATCACCAGCGCGGCGGCGCTCACCCTCCAGAACACCGCAGCTCCCGGCGTCCACCCGGCATCGAGCAGCGGACGGACGAACGGGCCCGAGGTGGCGAAGGCCAGGGAAGCGGCCAATCCGAGGGTCACGCCGAGGCCCAGCTGGCTAGGCTGAACCCGCAGTTCGGGCCTGGCGGACGCGCTACTCACTTGGGCAATCCTGCCCCACTGGGCAGATTTGGCATCTTCTCGCCCACCATGAAAGAATCGTCAGGTTGCTCCGAACCGGGCGACTGCGCGGTGTCACCGCCTGTCGGTCGGCTCGGTTGTCTGGCGCTCGGGTGCCGGGCCCTACCACGACCCATTTCAAATCGGTCATGCGCGGCCCAGAACAGGTCCGACACGCCCGACCGCGGGGGTCGGAGCAGCAGCTTGATCGGAAGATGCACCGACAAGCAACGACGAACGCAAAGGACTAACCAGTGGCGGGACAGAAGATCCGGATTCGACTCCGGGCCTACGACCACGAGGTCAT
>DAORUI010000134.1:0-3395 GCA_035433085.1 Propionicimonas sp.
GCCGCTCGAATACCTCGCGCATGCCTCCCCGCTCGGTCACCACGCGGTCCAGATCCAGGTGCCACAGGCGCTCATCCAGACCGCGGGTGAATCCGACGGCGCGCAGGTAATCCCGTGGCGGAGCGCTGCAGCGCAGGTTGGTGCGACTGCCCTGGGCGAACACCGTCCGCACCCGGTTCTCGACCAGGCCTGCGGCGGTACGCTGCAGCAGTTGGCGGCCAAGGCCCGTGTTCACCCTCGCGGGGATCACCCAGGTCGACATCAGCATCGCCTGTGCCGGGTCCTCCATCGGTCCGACAAGGAGCACTCCGGCGGTCTCACCCGCGACCGCCAGCTTCACCCCGCACCAGCCCCACAGGGCGACCGCTGAGCGTGCCCACGGTGCGTCCGCGCCGGTAACCCGTCCGCAGTAGGGGCAGGGCAGGCCGGGCAGGTCCGCCAGCGTCACCGTCGACAGTCTCGGCACTTCACCCCCACGGCTCCAGGTCCACCGGTCGAGCCGGTGACGTCCAAGTGACCACCAAACGGGTGGGTCGGTTTCATCCTAAGCCGTCAGTACGGCAGGCTGGTGCGGTGAGCCTGCTCGAACCGTCCCGCCGCGATTCGCGTCTGGACCCCTACCTGGACGCCTACGCCGAGCGAACCCACGGACTGACGGTGTCGGCCGTCCGCGCCCTGTTCGCCGTCGCCAACCGTCCAGAGGTGGTCTCCTTGGCCGGTGGCATGCCGAACATCACCGACCTGCCCCGCGAAGCGCTCGGACGCGCGGTCGACCGGCTGATCAGCGAACGCGGCACCCAGGCGATGCAGTACGGCTCCGGGCAGGGCGAGCCGTTCATGCGCGAACAGATCATCGAGGTGATGGCCGAGGAACACATCCACGCCCATGCCGACGATGTCGTGGTCACCTGCGGTTCGCAACAAGCTCTGGACCTCGTGACCAGGGTGTTCATCGATCCCGGCGACGTGATCCTCGCCGAGGGCCCCAGCTACGTCGGCGCGCTGGGCACCTTCCGCGCCTACCAGGCACAGATCGTCCACGTCGCGATGGACGAGATCGGCATCCAGCCGGACGCCCTGCGCGCGGCCCTGGTCACCTGCAAAGCGGCCGGCAAACGGGTGAAGTTCCTCTACACGATCCCGAACTTCCAGAACCCGACCGGGGTCACCCAGACGCTCGAGCGGCGCCGCGAGCTCGTCGCGGTAGCCAAAGAGCATGACCTGATGATCGTCGAGGACAATCCGTACGGCCTGCTCAACCTGGAGTCCGAGCCGCTGCCGGCCCTGCGCTCGATGGACGCAGACCACGTCATCTACCTCGGCTCGTTCTCGAAGATCTTCGCTCCCGGCTTCCGGGTGGGCTGGGTGCTCGCACCGCACGCCGTCCGGGAGAAGCTCGTACTCACGCAAGAGGCGGCCACGCTGTGTCCCCCGGTGTTCAGCCAGTTCGCGATCGCCACCTACCTGGCCGAGTTCGACTGGCGCGCGCAGATCAAGGTGTATCGCGACATGTACCGCGAACGCAGGGACGCGCTGCTGGCCGGCCTGGTCGAGAACATGCCGCCCGGCACCACCTGGACGCACCCCACCGGCGGCTTCTTCGTCTGGGTGACCCTGCCCGAGGGCCTCGATTCCCAGGCCATGCTGCCCCGCGCGGTGAACGCTCGGGTGGCCTACACCACGGGCACCGCGTTCTACGCCGACGGGCTGGGCAGCCGCAATATGCGGCTCTCATTCTGCTTCCCCACCCCGGAACGCATCCTCGAAGGCACCCGACGCCTCGGTGAAGTGCTCACCGCGGAACTCGAGATGCATCAGACCTTCGGCCTCGGCACCGACGTCCCGCGGCACTTCGACCTCGCTGCCGGCCCGGCACCCGACATCAGTTAGGGATTCAGACATGTCCGAGATTCCAAGCCATGGCCCGATCGTCGTGCTCGCCGGCGGCCTTTCCCACGAGCGCGACGTCTCGCTGCGCTCCGGACGCCGGGTGGCCCAGGCCCTGCGCGACCAGGGCCGCGAAGTGGTCGAGTCCGACCTCACAGCCGACCTGATCGAGCTGTTGCGGACTCTGCAGAACCCGGTCGCGTTCCCCGTCCTGCACGGCGGGGTGGGCGAGGACGGGGGGCTGCAGCAGGTGCTGGCGCTGCTCGACGTGCCGTACGTCGGCTCGGAGCCGGCGGCCTGCCGCCGCTCGTTCAACAAGGCGGTGGCCGGTCCGCTGATCGCGCGGGCCGGACTGGAACGCCCGAGGATGGCCGCGCTTCCGCACGACATGTTCCGCGAACTGGGGGCGGCCGCGCTAGTGGAGGCTCTTGGCGAGCGGATCGGGTTCCCGATGATCGTGAAGCCGGCGCGCAGCGGGTCGGCGCTGGGTTGTGTGAAGGTGACGAGCGTCGCCGGACTCCCGTCCGCGATGGTGGGCGCGTACTCCTACGGCGACCTCGCGGTGATCGAAGAGTTCGTGGACGGCACTGAGGTGGCGGTCACCGTGATCGAGCGGGACGGCCAGCAGGTGGCGCTGCCCGCGGTGGAGATCCGCCCGAACTCGGGCATCTACGACTACACCGCGCGTTACACCGCAGGCGAGACCCGGTTCATCGTCCCGGCAGAACTCAGCCCGGAGGTGGCCGAGGCGTGCGCCGCACTCGCGGTGGCGGCGCACCGCGTCCTGGGGCTGCGAGATCTCTCCCGCTCGGACATCATCGTGCGTCCGGACGGGACCCCGGTCTTCATCGAGGCCAACTCCGCACCTGGCATGACCGAGACCTCGCTGGTACCGCAAGCAGTGGAAGCCGAGGGCTGGGACTTCGGCGTGCTCTGCGGGCAGTTGGTGGACGCCGCCTGGGCGCGCCACGTCGGCTAGCCTGCGCGGGTGGGCGTCCGCACGAAGCAGTGGCTGATCGCAGTCCTCGGGGCCGCGATCACGCTGGCGATGCTCTGGTTGGGCCTGTGGCAGATGCGTGTGTTCGAGAACAAGGAGAACGAGTCGGCCGCAGCTCGCGCCGCGCAGCCGGCCGTTCCGCTGCTCGACTTCGTGTCCGCGGACGGAACCGTGGGCGATGTCTACGGCAAGCCGGTGACTGTGGTGGGCGAGTACCTGGCCGAGCAACAGGTCGCGGTGGTGGCCGAAGACGGCTCCGTCCGGGTGCTCACGGCTTTCCAGTTGGCGGACGGCCGAGTCCTGCCGGTGGTTCGAGGACTGCTGGCGAGCCCTCTCAGCGGGGGGACGCCCGAGCCCGGGCAGCCGGACGCTGGCTCGCCACTGCCGGCACCGCCGCCAGGTGAGCTCGAGCTGACCGGCATCTTCCTGCCTTCGGAGGCCGCGGCGGCGGCAACCGAGCCTGACGAAGCCCAGCCCCCCACGACGGCTGAGCCTGACGAAGCCCCCGGGA
>DAORUI010000134.1:3495-8432 GCA_035433085.1 Propionicimonas sp.
GAGCCTGACGAAGCCCAGCCCCCCACGACGGCTGAGCCTGACGAAGCCCCCGGGACTCTCGGCACGGTCCGCCTGGCAGCATTGGCGCAGCTGTGGCCACAGCAACTGCTACCGGGTTTCGTCACCCTGCCGGCGTCCGAGTCGGTGGCGCAGGGACTGGGTGAGGCGAAGCTGGCTCTGCCGTCCGGCGAAGGTTCGGTCCAGAACGCGGGCTACGCGCTGCAGTGGTGGGTATTCGCGGCTTTCGCGGCATTCATGACCTATCGCTTCGTGCGCACGATCGGACGCGAGGGCGGGCTCGGTACGCTGTCCACCCAGGAGGAAGAATGACCCAGCCAGACCCAGCTGTGCCCCAGATCGCGCTCGACCAGGTGCCCGCTATCCGTGGCGCGTTGCTGCGCTATCGGATCATGGCCTACGTCGTCGGCGTCCTGCTCGTGGTGCTGGTGCTGGTGGGGATGCCGCTGAAGTACTTCGCGGACAACGGCGCCGTCGTGACGCTGACCGGCGTCCCCCACGGGTGGTTGTACATGATCCTGCTGGTCACCGCGTACGACCTGGGCCGCCGAGTCCATTGGCCCTGGGGACGCCTGCTCATCATCGCCCTGGCCGGAACCGTTCCGTTCCTGTCCTTCTGGGCCGAGTACTCCGCCCGCAAGGACGTCCAGGCCCGGGTTCGCGCGGTCGAGGCGCAGGACGACCTGCGCTGATCCGGCGCGGCGATTCGTCGCCGTCCAACTCGCGCGCTCGTCGGAGTGCCTCGCCTGACAGACCGCGATGACACCGCTGCCGTGGAGAAGCGTCCCCGCCTAGGATGGTTCGCGTTCTGAGGTCTGCTCGGCCCGGGAGGAACCACTCTGTGTCCGAATCGTCTGCCGCCCTCGATCCGGTCGCGCCTCCGGAGGTGAGCTGGGTGTGGTTGTCCGGAGGCCGGGTGCGCGAGGCACGCGACCTGGACGCGGCGCTGACCGCAGCCCGAGATGGGGACGGCTTCGTCTGGCTCGGCCTGCACCAGCCCTCCGAACACACGGTCGCCGATCTCGGCGAGGTGCTCAACATCCACGAACTCGTGGTCGAGGACGCCGTCCAGGGGCATCGCCGCTCGAAGCTGGAGCAGTTCGACGAGAACCTGTTCATGGTGGTGTCCACGGTCTCTTACGTCGAGCGGTCGCAACTGACCAGCCTGGCCGAGATCGTAAGCACCGGCGAGCTGATGGTGATCCTGGGGCCGCACTGGGTGGTCACCTCCCGGCAGCGCGGCAAGTCGCGCATGCCCGAGGTGCGCGCGCTGATGGAGAAGGTGTCCCGCGACATGCCGGACGGTCCCTGGCAGGTGCTGCACGCCTGTCTCTCGGTCGCGATCGACGACTTCGGACGGGTGGTCGCCCAGATGCAGGATGACGTCGAGGACGCCGAAGAACTCGTCTTCGACGAGACTCGGGTGGTCGAGATCGACCGTCCTTATCAGATCAAGCGCGAGTTGATCGAGTTCCGCCGCTGCGTCCAGCCGCTGTGCAGTCCGCTGTCGCAACTTGCCAGCGTGGATTTCGCGCTGATTCCGGACGATGCCCGTCCGTACTTCCGCGACTTGAGCGATCTCGTCCAGGAGGTGCGGGAGAACATCCACACCATGGAGGACCAGCTGACCAATATCCTCCAGGCCGCGCTCGCGCTGATCTCGGTCAAGGACAACCGCGACATGCGCAAGATCTCCGCCGCCGTGGCGATCCTGGCGGTGCCGACGACGCTCGGCGCGGTTTACGGGATGAACTTCGACAACATTCCCGAGTTGCACTGGCCGATGGGCTACTTCTCGGTGATGGTGCTGAACGGGATTCTGATGGTCGCGCTCTACTTGGTGTTCCGGCGGATCCGCTGGTTGTAGCCGCGGCTGAGTGGCTATATCGACAAATATATTAAGTGCTAAAGCAATAGGTCGGCTATTCGGCGGAGGTCGTCGGTACCCGCGAACTCGATGACGATCCGGCCCTTGGTGCGACCTTCGCTGACCAGGACGCGGGTGTCCAACTTCTCAGAGAGCTCCCGCTGCAGATCGTCCGCTGTGCTGGACAGTTCGATTGCGCGCTTGGTGCGAGGCGCGCGCTTCCTGCCGTGTTCCCCCACGGACACAATCTCCTCTGCCGCTCGCACGGACAGACCCTCGGCCACGATCCGCGTTGCGAGGTGCTCCATGGCGGTCGTGTCCGGGAGCATCAGAATTGCCCGTGCGTGACCCGCGCTGAGCACCCCGGCGGCCACGCGCCGTTGCACTGGGGCTGGCAGCTGGAGCAGTCGGATCGTATTTGAGATCTGTGGACGCGACCGCTTGATGCGTTGCGAGAGCTCCTCCTGGGTGCAGGAGAAGTCGCTGAGCATCTGCTGGTAAGCCGCAGCCTCTTCGAGTGGGTTCAACTGCGCTCGATGCAGGTTCTCAAGCAAGGCGTCCCGGAGGAGGTCGGCGTCTTCGGTGCGCCGGATGATCGCCGGGATGGTCGCGAGCCCAGCCAGGTGCGTTGCGCGCAAACGGCGCTCCCCCATCACCAGTTCGTACCTCCCGTCATCCAGCGGACGCACCACCACCGGTTGCAGCAGGCCGACTTCCTGGATCGACCCGACGAGTTCGGCCAGCGCATCCTCATCGAAGACCGATCGTGGCTGCTTGGGGTTCGGACTGATGTCGCTGAGCGCGAGCTCGCCGAAACGGGCGCCTGGCGGCGGCTCCACATCACCGCGCGCGGAGTGTGGAGCCAACTCGGGGTCGGTCCGCTGCAGGAGATCGCCTAGGCCGCGGCCCAAGCCGACTCTGTTTGCGTTCACTCGTGGGTCTCCTTCGTGATGACGCCGCGCTCGGCGAGTTCAGTCGCAGCGTCCAAGTAGGCCTGCGCCCCGGCTGACGCCGAATGGTAGGTAAGGACGGACTGGCCGTAACTGGGCGCTTCGGACACTCGGACCGAGCGCGGGATCGCGGACCGGAGCGTCTCCTGCGGGAAGTGCTTTCGTACTTCCTCGGCGACCTGGGCGGCGAGGCGCGTGCGTCCGTCGTACATGGTCAACAGCACAGTGGATAGGTGCAGATGGTCGTTCATCGACCCCTTGACCAGATTGATCGTGCGCAATAGCTGGGAAACCCCTTCGAGCGCGTAGTACTCGCATTGAATGGGGATGAGGATCTCGTCCGCGGCGACCAGCGCATTCAGCGTCAGTAGGCCGAGGGAGGGCGGACAGTCAATGAACACGTAGTCGGGGTGGTATCTGTCGTTGAACTTCCGCAATGCGTGAAGCAGGCGGCTTTCTCGGGCGGGGATGCTCACCAGACCAATTTCAGCGCCAGCGAGGTCGATGGTCGCCGGCAGCACCCAGAGTCCCTGGGACTCTGGGGAACGCTTGATCAGGGTGTCGATCGGGGAGTTCGCGGTGAGTACCTCATAGGTGCCTTGAATGCCCTCGTGGTGCTCGATGCCAAGGGCAGTGGACGCGTTTCCCTGGGGATCCAGGTCGATCACGACCACGGTTAGGCCGCCCATCGCCAGGGCGGTCGCGAGATTCACGGAGGTGGTCGTCTTTCCGACTCCGCCCTTCTGATTCGCCACGACCAGCACGCGGGTTCGATCCGGTTTGGGAAGTGTCGTTTCACGTGAAACATCGAGTTCGAGGTCATCGGGCTCGGCACCGTGGGGGTCGCCGAACTCCGGCTCGTCGAAGGTGACCCGCCTTGGCGTTGGTGGGGGAGTAATCGTCATTCCGCTCCTGCATCAGCCTGTTTCACGTGAAACATCAGGATAGAGGTTGCGGCTGACAGGCTTGGAACACCGCCCCTACCGCCGGCGTCACGGCCGTGGCGGACGCCCTTCGTGACGGCTTGCTCGTTCCTCACAAGCCTCCTCAGGGAGCGTTAGGAGGTCACTCGTCCGTCGCAAGGCTCCCTCAGGGAGCGGGAGGAAGGTCACCTGCTCCTCGCGAACCCCCACCGACATCACCGCCGTGGCGGACGCCCTTCGTGACTTGCTCGTTCCTCACAAGCCTCCTCAGGGAGCGTTAGAGGAGAACTACTCGTTCCTCCTTATTAGCGGAGGACTACTCGCTCCACCCCACGGAGCGCTGGGAGGTCACTTATCCCTCACACGCCTAGTCGGTCCTTGACCCGGCGATCGGCTGGTCGAGCCTGTCGAGACCACGCCTCGTGTGCATCGGAAGCTCCGCAAGCGCCACCCACTATTGGACAGACGGGGTTTCTGCGAGCTCGACCAGCCGAGCGACGGTCTGGATACGGCCTATCTCACGCGCGCCGAAGCTCGACCGCCCAGGTCGTCTCGTCGGTTCCCGGGACAAGCAACTCGTGGACGCGACCAGTCAAGCGGCGCCTCCGGAGTTCCGACCCGGCGTCCGCCAGCTCCTCCGATGCGGTCGACCCCTTCAGAGCGAGGATCGAACCGCCAGGGGCGACCAGGGGAAGGCACCAGCCGATCAGGCGGGGGAGTGGAGCTACGGCTCGAGAGGTCACCACGTCATACCGACCCCGATGCTCTTCGGCTCGGGCCCGCACCACGGAAACACGGTCACCCAGACCGAGCTCCGCGACCGCCAACTCCAGGAAGCTCGCGCGCCGAAGCAGCGACTCAAGCAGAGTCATCCGTACGTCGGCCCGGTAGATGGCCAAGGGCAGACCAGGCAGACCAGCGCCCGACCCAACATCCACCACTGACGCTTCACCAGGGATCAAGCCGGCACACGCCACGGAGTTCAGCACGTGCCGATCCCAGAGTCGCTCACCCTCTCGCGGCCCCAACAAACCCCAGTCGATACCTCGACTTGCCAATATGTCTATATATTGACTAATCAACTCTGCATGCTCGCCGAACAAGTCCGCGCGGGCGTTCGGCACCTCAGTCCTTCGGCAGCACCACGACGCGACGCTGCGGCTCTTCGCCCTCGGACTC
>DAORUI010000135.1:0-8389 GCA_035433085.1 Propionicimonas sp.
CCTGCTCGCTGAGCAGGTCGAGCATCGAGTTCTTCATCAGCTCGCGCAACTGTTGGGGCAGGTCGCGGTCGGCCACCCGATTCGCGAGGCTTTCGGGGTCGAGTTCCAACCAGCGCAGCAGTTCGTCGTGGCCCACCAAGGCGGTCAGCGAGCGCCACACGCCGGAGTCGTCCTTGAGCAGGTAGCCGACCGATGAGCAGTGTGGGTGCGAGCAGGGCAGCGCGGTCAGGTCGTGCCATTGCACGACGTTGTCGGTCTGCGGCCCGAGCCGGCTCAGCACCCCGGTGTGGGTGAGCCGGTTCAGCGGGTCGATGCCGGTACCCCGTCCGGAGCCGAAGACCGGCTGGATCGCCACCCCGCCGATGAAGGGGGTGTCCAGTGCCTTGAGCACGACCGCACCGATGTCGCCGTCGTTCACCCCCAGCGCCGCGGTCATCACCAGGGTCGTGAACACCCCTGCCGCCGACAGCCGTGCGATCGCCGCCTCCTTGAACCGGGTCAGGTCGGCGCCGCGGTGATGCCGGGACGCCTCCGCGGAAGGCCCGTCGTATTGCAGGTAAACCTCCAACCGGTCGCGGTGCGCCTTGAGCAGCTCGACCAGCGCGTCATCGGAGGCGATCAGCAGCCCGTTGGTGTTCAGCATGATCCGGACGATCGGCCGCGCCACCAACTCGTCCAGCAGTTCGGCAAGTTGTGGGTACAGCGTCGGCTCGCCGCCGGACAGCATCAAGACGTCGAGGCGTCCCTCCTCGCGGGACAGCTTCGCGTCGACGTTCGCCAAAATGTCCGCCAACGAGGCGACCCCGGTCAGCGCCGGCCCGGACGCGGTGAAGCACGTCGGGCACCTCAGGTTGCAGTGCTCGGTCACGTCCTGGATCAGGATGCAGGTGTGCTGGGTGTGGAACGCCGGCAGCCCATAGGCGAAGGCCTCGGGCATCGGCCGGAAGTTGTCCGCGTGGTCGGGGATATGCACCTTGGTCGGCGCCTGCCACTGCTCCAGGTACCGCAGGATGTTCGCGTCCTCGTCGTAGAGGGTGGTGATCATCCCGTGCGTCGAGCAGGCCCGCTGCAGCCAGACTCGCTCGTCGCGCACCAGCAGGATTCCGGAGAGCCGCTGGACGGTGTCGAGTTCGGCGTCCGCGTTGTGGCAATCGGGACAGTACGCGGTGACGTACTTGTGGATGCGGTCGCCGCGCAGCGGCTGGCCCGGACCGAGCGTGGCGCCCGGCTTGGGGTTGAGCAGGTTGGTCATGATGCTCCGTTCAGAGGCCCGAAGTGGCGATCATGGCGAAACAGACCCCGCCGAGGATCAGGATGCCGGCGCCCAGCCCGAGCAGGACGCCGCCGCCGGTGCGACTGGTCTTCGGCACGGCCGCCAGGATCAACCCGCCGACCAGCAACAGCAGCGGCCAGCCGAAGAGCAGGGCGAGGATGTCGAAGTTGCCGGTGTTCGAGACGCCGATGGTGAGCAGGAACACCAGCAGCATCGAGCCGACCGAGATGGCCAAACCGAGCCAAAGCGATCCGCCGCCCCTGGGCTGCTGGGGCACCGTGTAGTGGCTGGCCGGGCCCGGCGGCACCTGCGGTGGGGTTGGCCCCTGGGGCGGGGTCGGACCAGGTGGTGGGGTCGGACCCGGGGGTGGGAATTGCCCGTTCGAGGTGGGTTCGGGTGGGGGCGGCAGGTAGCCGCTCGGCGGTTCAGTCATGTGATCCTCCATTCATGGCCGGGACGGCCTTCACCGGAGCCGGACGCCGCCAGATCCGGCTCGTCCGCCACACCAGCAGCGGCAGCGTGCAGAGCAGGAACCATTGCGGCCGGGTCAACCCGTACCAGACCTGCTCGTTCGCGCGGACGAACTCAACCGCGAACCGGAACAGCGCGTAGCCGGTCACGTAGGCGATGAACAGGTCGCCGGATTTCGGCAGCCGCCCACGGAAGCGCCGCAGCCAGGCGAACGCAGCCACCTGGAAGACGATCTCGTAAGCGAAGCTGGGGTGCAGTCCCACCCCGGCCGGCCCGCCGATCACGTCCGCCTGTTCGGGCTTGACCACGATTCCCCACGATCCTCCCGTCGGGCGGCCGGGTGCTTCGGTGAGCAGGCAGCCCACTCGTCCGATCGCCATCGCCAGAGCGACGGACGGTGCGAACAGGTCACCGGTGGATTCCCGATAGCCGCTGATCAGTTTGCCCACATGGACGCCGAGCCAGGCGCCGAGCAGGCCGGCCAGCACACTGCGGTTCCCGTCTGCCCACCACGCCAGGACGGGCTCGTTCTGGCTGAGATCCAGGTACTGGAACCACGTGCCCAGCCGGGAGGCGACCCCGCCGAAGGCCAGGCTCGTGCCCGCGACGATCCAGAGCCGGTCGTCCTTGATGCCCTGGCGCCGCAACTCGTAGGCGAACAGCCCCAGGCCGGCGAGGATGCCCAACGCCATGAGCAGGCCGTGCACCAGCCCGTTTCCGGCGAACGGGAGCCCAACCATGACGTCACCCTAGGGCTGGATCCGGTTGGAGTGTGGAATCACCCACCGTCCGCGGGGTAGGAATTCACAGTCAAGGATGTGGCAGGAAGTCTCAGGCCTTCCAGAAGCCAGAGAACGTGATCCGCGATTTAGCCAGACCGGCTCGGTGCAGCGCTCGGCGTCCGCCGGTCGCGAGGTCGGACTCGCCCACCGAGAACGCGTAGGCATCCGGACGCGGGCTGACCTCACTGAGCGCCGCCAGCGCCAGTTGCCCTGGCGTTCCCGCACGCCCGTCGCGCGGCAACCACCGCACCTGGACCCCTGACGGGGCCGCCAGCTGCTCGACATCGCCCGATTTCGGCACTTCCAGCAGGGCGACACCGGTAGCGTCCGTGGGCAGGCTACGCAGGATTCCACGAACCGCCGGCAGCCCGGTCTCGTCCGCCACCAGGACGTACTCGGCGGCGTCCGCCGGCGGATCGAACAACAGACCCTGGTCGAGCAGGCCGACCTCGTTGCCCAGCTCAGCGTGGGCCGCCCAGATGGCCACCGCCCCGCTCAGCTCTCCGTCGTGCCAGTGCAGGACCACGTCGATGTCGAGCTCGCCGCCGGACGCCGTGCGTCGGTAGCCGGCCACGGTGTAGTTGCTGCAGTGTGGACGCTCTGCCTCTGGGATCGCCAGGTAGGAATTCCACCAAACCCGTCCGGTCACCTCTGGGAGCCGCAACGGCGCTCCGGTTGCGGGCAGGAACAGCCGGAACCAGTGGTCGTGGCCGAGCCACTCGAAGTCGGCCAGGTCGGCGCCGGCGATCGTCACCCGCTGAAAGGACGGCGACACCCGTTCGGTGCGCGCGACCGACGCGGCGAACATCCGCGGAAGTATGGGCATCATTCGCGGGTACCGGGCCATTCGGACCTTCCAATCGATTAGGTTAGGCTTACCTTATGCCCTTGGTCAGCGAGCGGTCTCAGACGACGCCGCGTGAGCCTGGCGCGAGCCCGCGCCCGTTCGAGGTTGCCCCGATCCGACCCCGACGCGCTCGCGCTACCTTCTTCGTCCTCGTGGGCGCGGTGTTGCTGGTGGTTGCGGGCAGCATGTTCCTGGGTAGCAATCCGATCGCCCCCGCCCAAGTGTTGAGCGCACTGCTCGACCCGGCGAGCGATATCGACTCGATCGTCTGGGGCTCGCGGGTGCCCAGAACCGCGCTGGGTGCGCTGGTCGGCTCCTGCCTCGGAGTGGCCGGGACGGTGATGCAGGGCCAGACCGGCAACCCACTGGCCGACCCCGGACTGTTCGGGGTGTCCGCCGGGGCCAGTCTCGCCGTGGTGCTCGGGGTGTACGTGCTCGGGGTCAACTCGATGACTCTCACCCTCACCATGGCGCTCGTCGGCGCAACGGTTGCCAGCGTGGTGGTCTTCGGCGTGGCCGCACTCGGACGCGGGCTCGCCAGCCCCGTCCCACTCGCGATCGCCGGAACCGCGGTGACCGCCCTGCTCGGCGCAATCACGTCGTTCCTCGTACTCAACGACCAGGAGTCGCTCGACGCATACCGCATCTGGGTGGTCGGCTCGCTCTCCGGACGGACGCTGGAGGGCATCGGCCCGGTACTGGTGTTCGTCGCGATCGGGCTGGCCTGCGCGCTGGCCAACGTCCGCTCACTGAACAACCTGGCGCTCGGCACCGACCTGGCGCGCGGCCTTGGCGAGAGCCTGTGGCGGGCCCGCCTCGTCGGCCTCGGCGCGATCACCTTCCTCACTGCGGGCGCGGTCGCCCTCACCGGACCCATCGCCTTCATCGGGCTCACCGCACCGCACGTCGGCCGGGCCCTCGTTGGCAGCGACCACCATCGTCTGTTGCCGGCGTCCGGGCTGATCGGGGTGGTGGCGTTGCTCGCCTGCGACGTTCTCGGACGTCTGATCGGTGGGCAGGCCGAAGTGTCGGTGGGCGTGGTCCTGGCTGCGGTGGGCGGCGTTGCGTTCGTCATGATCGTGCGGCGCGCGAAGTTGGCCTCGCTATGACCCCTGATCGGCTGGTCAACCCATGACGCCTGATCGGCTGGTCAACCCCATGACCCCTGATCGGCTGGTCAACCCATGACTCTGATCGGCTGGTCGAGCCTGTCGAGACCCCCGGAGCGACCCCGCAACCGACGGCTGAGCCTGACGAAGCCCCGACCCTGGTCCCGACAACCTCGACCACCAGAAGACGGAACCCACCCCGACCAACCCCGCAACCGATGGCTGAGCCTGACGAAGCCCCGGCTGGCCGGGGCCGGACTGATCCTCGGGCCGCTCGGCCTCCCCTGGCGCGCCCGCGTCCTTCTGGTGACGCTGGCCTGCCTGGTTGCCGCCGGGCTGGTGTTCACGGCGGGGATCGCCGCGGGCTCGGCATCCATGACCCTGACCGATGTCATCGCCAGCCTCGCCGGGACCGGCACGAAGGCCCAGCAATTCATCGTCTTCGAGTTGCGTCTGCCCAGAGCTGCAGCGGGCGTCGCGGTCGGCCTCTGCCTCGGCCTGGCCGGAGCGCTCACCCAGACCTTCTCGCGCAACCCGTTGGCCACCCCGGACATCATCGGCGTCACCTCCGGCGCCTCAGCCGGTGCGGTGGCCGCGATCGTGCTTGGCGGCGGCGGCTACTCGGTGGGCGCATCCCTGCTCGGCTTCGGCATTCCGGTGGTCGCGACGGTCGGCGGCCTGGTAGCGGCGGCGATCGTCTACGGACTTTCCTGGCGCAATGGCGTGGACAGCTATCGCCTGATCCTGATCGGTATCGGCGTCACCGCGAGCCTGGGCGGAATCACCAGCTACCTCCTGGTGCGTGCCCAGCTCACACAGGCCACCGCCGCCACGCAATGGCTGGTCGGCAGCCTGTCCGGGGTCTCGTGGGCGAGCGTCTGGCCGATGGTGGTCGCGCTGGTCGTGGTCACCCCGATCGCGCTGGCCCAGTCCGCGCCGCTGGGGATCACCCAACTCGGGGACGAGTTCGCCAACGGTCTGGGCGTCGCCGTGCAACGCCACCGCCTGCTGGTGATCGCGGCTGCGGTGGTGCTCACCAGCGCCGCGGTGTCGGCCGCCGGTCCGGTCGAGTTCGTCGCCTTCGTCGCGCCCCAGCTCGCCCGGCGGCTGGCTGGCACGGCGCGTCCGCCGCTGTTGGCGTCCGCACTCGTCGGCGGCGTGTTGGTGCTGGCCGCGGACGTCGCCGCGCGTGCCGCGTTCGCCGGCGAGCTCCCGGTGGGCATTCTCACCGCGGTCATCGGCGCGCCCTACCTGATCTGGCTGCTCACCCGCAGAGACGACAAGAGGAGAACCGCATGAGCCACCCCGCACTCGCGCTGGAGGCGGTCGAATTGAGCCTCGGCTACGACGACACCGCCGTGTTCACCGACCTGAACCTGGGCATCGCGCACGGCACGATCACAACCCTGATCGGCGCCAACGGCAGCGGCAAGTCGACGCTTCTCAAAGCTTTTGGACGGCTCCTGCCCGCACAAGCCGGGCACGTGCGGCTCTCCGGCACGCCGATCGGACGGTTGTCGGCACGCGCGGTCGCCCGGGAGTTGGCCATCCTGCCGCAGAAGCCGCTCACGCCGGCGGCGACCAGCGTCCGCGACCTAGTGATGCGAGGACGCCACCCGCACCAGAGCCTGCTGAAACCCTGGACGCCTGCGGACGCGCACAAGGTGGCGGCGGCGATCGATGCGACCGGTCTGGGCGACGTGGCCGACCGCGACGTGAACTCGCTCTCGGGCGGCCAGTTGCAGCGTGCCTGGATCGCCCTCGTGCTCGCCCAGGAAACGCCGACGATCCTGCTGGACGAACCCACCACCTTCCTCGACCTGGCCCACCAACTCGACGTGCTGAGGCTCGTCCGCGACATCAACAACGAGCGCGGCAGCACTATCGTCATGGTGCTGCACGACCTCGGCTTGGCCGCGCGCTACTCCGACCGCTTGGTCGTCGTTCACGAAGGCGGCATCCTCGCCGACGGCGCACCCTGGGACGTACTCACCCCAGAGGTGTTGCGACTCGCATTCGGGCTCGAGGCGCTGGTGATTCCCGACCCCAGCACCGGCACGCCGCTGGTGGTGCCAGTGGAGCCGCTGCTCGCAACCCGGCCGATGGATGCGATAGCTCCGATGGGCGCGATAACAGGGTCGACCGCTGCGACAACGGGACCGATCGGCGTGGCAATGGGGTCAGTGGGTGCGGCAACGGGATCAGTTGGTACGACGACGGAGATGGTCGCGTAGCCGGCTCCCGCATCCTTCTGTTCATCGAGCCCCTCTTCCCCATCGAGGGCCACCGGTTCGGTCGAGAGCCTGTACGTAGGCCCGGGCGACCGACTGAAACGGTGGCGCTCGGCGAGGAAGGGTGGCTCTCGACAATGACCAACTGACGGAGACCGCTTAGGCCATTGAGTTAGGTTAGGCTAACCTTGCTTCATGCGTTCCAAACTCTCCGCCAAGTCGCTCCTGATCTCCGCCGTCGCCACACTGCTCGCCCTCGCAGGCTGCTCGGCTGGCGCATCCGCGGCCGGTAGCCCGCCCGCTGCGAGCGAAAGCTCAGCCGTGAGCACCGGTTGGACCTACACCGACGACTCCGGCAAGACCGTCACCCTCGACTCCCGGCCCACCCGCATCGCGGGCTTCACCGATCAGATCCTGTCCCTGATGAGCTACGGCATCGAGCCGGTGGCCACCTTCGGCCGCACCGACGTGGCGTCCGACACCCGGTTCGCCGCCTACGACATGGCCGGCGTCGAGATCACCGGCAACACGTACGGCGAGATCAACCTGGAGACCCTTGCCGAGGCACAGCCCGACCTGATCGTCACAGCCGTCTACCCGTCCGATCGCGAGGGCACGATCGACCCCACCCAGCCCTACTACGGCTTCAAGGACCTCGAACAGCAGGAGAAGCTGGCCGCGATCGCGCCGATCGTCACGATCAAGGTTGGCGGCAAGGGCCTCGACGTGATCGAGAGCAACGCCAAACTCGCGCTGGCCCTGGGCGCCGATCAAGCCAAGGTGGCCGCCGACAAGCAAGCCTTCGAGACCGCGTCCGCCAACTTCAGCAAGGTGGCCAAGGACACCGGCCTCGAGGTGACCGCCATGTACGCGGACGCGGACGGGATCTACCTGGTCAAGCCCGAGGACGAGCCCGAGACCCAGCTCTACAAGAGCCTCGGCTTGAACTACACCGAGCTCAATCCGGACGGCGACTACTACTGGGACATCTACAGCTGGGAGAACGCCGGCAAGGTGAAGTCCGGCGACGTGATCCTGCTGTCGAACGAGGGCTTTCAGAAGGCCGACCTGCTCAAGCAGGCCACCTTCGCCGACCATCCCGCGCTGGTCGCCGGTCAGGTGCACGAGCGTCGCGTCTCCCCGATGGACTACTCCTCGCAGGCCAAGAACCTCGACCACATCGCCGGCATCCTGAGCTCGTCGAAGGACGTGTAGTCGGACGCGTGATCTCGACAAGCTCGATCAACTGAACGGTCGAGCTTGCCCTGCCTGAGCCTGTCGAAGGGTCGAGACCGGAGGCTCCCTCCACATCGGTCCCTGAGGAACGAGCGCCAGCGAGTGTCACGAAGGGCCGAACCCCAGGCCCAGGCATAGCCTGAGCGGACGCGGTTCTCTACAAGCCTGATCACCCGAGCCGTCCGGGAGGAGCCATCCGCCGGCGTCGAGCGGAGACCAGTACGACGTACGCGAACCACACCGCTACGACGACCTCGGTGAAGGACAGAACCAGACCGACCACCAGAAGCGGCACAAGCGCCAACCCGATGACAGCAATTTACCGCCCCGATGGCGGTCGTCGACCACGGAAGATGGTCTCCGCGACCGCGTTGAACGCAATCGCGAAGACCAGCCCCACCAGAGTCAGCACGAGAGCCGTCACGAGCGAGGCCAAACCG
>DAORUI010000136.1:0-8131 GCA_035433085.1 Propionicimonas sp.
GGTCGGCCTCCTCAGCGACCTCGGGGGCGACGACTTCGATCGCCCGGTTCACCAAACGCGACAGATGCGACGGTCGAAGCTGGCCGCGAACCCCACCAACTGCCCAACCACCGCCGTCCGCTGATCATCGCCGAAATCCTCAGGCAGACGACGCAGGCCGTTCAGGATCGCACCAGCCTGCTCCGCCGACACCCTGCCAGCCGAGAGCGCCTCGGCGACCAGCGGCGTTTGGGACAAACCCACCGCCAGGCGCACATCTTCGCGGGCGGCACGGGGTGAGTGGGTGGTGTTGTCGACCAGCCAGCCGGCGGTCGACAACGAGGTGAGCCGCTTGCACGCTTCGCGTTGTTCGGCTTCGGCCAGGATCTGCAAATGGTGGGCTTTGGCGGCGTCCACGGCGTGCTGGGCGCGGGCGGCCTCAGCCAACAGTTCGGGGTCGGTGTAGCTCCACAGGGGGCGCTCTTCGGGTGGGAGTTGGGCCAGGGTTGCGGTGATGTGGGCGTTGAGCAGTTCGGCCAGGTCTTCCTGATCGGAACTGCTTTGCATACGTCCTATTCTACTTGCATCCAACTATCGAATCAAGCGTTTTGGAGAGGCTTGACCGATTCTCTTTTCACAGTGGCGGCGCCCTTCGTGACGGTCGCAGAGCGACCTCCTCAGGGACCGCTGGAAGGGGTGGCGGGACCCTTCGCGACGCGTCCGTTCGTTCCTCACCGACGCTCCTCAGGGACCGTTGAGAAGGTGGCGGGGGCCCTTCGTGACGGTCGCAGAGCGACCTCCTCAGGGAACGTCTGCAGGGTCGCAGAGCGACCTCCTCAGGGAACGTCTGCAGGGTCGCAGAGCGACCTCCTCAGGGAACGTCCGCAGGGTTGCACAGCGACCTCCTCAGGGAACGTCCGCAGGGTTGCACAGCGACCTCCTCAGGGAACGTCCGCAGGGTTGCACAGCGACCTCCTCAGAGAGCGTTGGCCGGGTGCGTTCGCTTCCCTTGCACGTTCCCTGAGGAGGCTTGTGAGGTACGAGCAAGCCGTCACGAAGGGCGTCCGCCACCGCTTCCCGCTGGCCCCGGGGGGCCCCTTCGAGACGCTCCGCTCGTACCTTACGGAGCTCCTCAGGACAGCGCTTCGTGACAGTCGCAGAGCGACCTCCTCAGGGACCGATTGGAGGGTGCGCTCGTTCCTCACGGACGCTCCTCAGGGACCGGTAGGAGGGTGGCTGCTCGTTGCTCGCGGGCCCGAGGAACCTTGAATGAGCGTTGGCGACCAACGCGGGGGGTCGCGCCGCTACGGAACGGCTGGGAGCACCCGCTCCAGGGTCACGAGGGTGTAGCCACGAGCGCGCACCTCATCGATCATCCGGCCCAGGGCGTTCGCGTCCAGAGTGGTGCCGTCGTCGGGGTTGGCGCCCACGTGCATCAGGACGATCGCGCCTGGGCGCAGCGCGTCCACTACTCGCTGGAACACCTTGTCCGCGCTAATGCCGCCCGAGGTGCCCTTCCAGCCGAGAGAGTCCACCGTCCAGCGGAACGGCACGTAGCACTCCGCGTTGACGATCCCGATCGTGCGGGCGTCCACCGCACCGAACGGGAACCGGAAGTAGGGCCTCGGATCGACGCCCGTCGCACGCTTGATGGATGCCTGAGCGTCCCGCAGCTCAGTGCGCACCTCGGCGTCCGACAGCTTGGTCAGGTCAGGGTGATTCTGCGAGTGGTTGCCGATGGGGTGCGATGCGGCGATCAGTCGGGAAACCTCCGGAAACGCGGACGCGAAGTCGCCGGTCAGGAAGAACGACGCCGGGGCCTTGCGCTCAGCCAGGGTCGCGAGGATCGGGTCGACCCCGTCGGCACTGGCGCCGGCATCGAACGTGAGCGCGACCACTCGCGCGTCGCCGGGGATCACCGACACGTCCACGCCTTTGAGCTTCGCCGGTAAGGCACAGGTCGTCGTTGCGCTGGGGTTCGAGCCGGACGCTGTTGGCCTCGGCCGCGCGGTCTTCGTCGCGGTGGGCGATGTCGTCGCGGCCGGCCGGTCCGTCGAAGTCGGGCTCGGTGACGTCGCGGTCGGCCGTTGCGTGGTGGTTGCGCGCGGCGATGTCGTGGTGGCGAACGGCGAAGTGGGCATGGATGGCACGGATTCCGTCCGTCCCGACGGAGTAGGGCTGAGTGACCCACTCGGCGAGGCTGAACTGACGGGTGCGGAGGCGCTCGGCGATGGCGGCGTCCCCGGTCTTGTCACAGCACAGCCCGCGCTCAGAGCCAGCACCGCAGCCAGCCAGAGCAGAGCACCTGGCAACCTGCCCATACCCCAATTGTTCCACTCACGTCCCCATCAGGAACCAGACGTGCGACGGTGGCATCGCAATGAGTAGTACCGGCAGTGCCTCCCTGGACCCTTCCGGGCCGCGTACGGTGAGGCCGTAGCCCCGAGCATCGAAGGAGATGGCCATGAAGTACACGAAACTCGGCAACACCGGTCTGGACGTTTCCCGCCTCTGCGTGGGCGCGATGGGCTTCGGCGATCCGGCCTGGGTGCACAAATGGGTGCTCGAGGAGGGCGCAGCCCGTCCGGTGATCCAGAAGGCGCTTGACGCGGGCATCAACTTCTTCGACACCGCGAACGTCTACTCCCTGGGCCGCAGCGAGGAGATCCTCGGCAAGGCGCTGAAGGACTTCGCCAAGCGGGACGAGATCGTGCTCGCCACCAAGGTGCACGGACGCATGCACGACGGCCCGAACGGACAGGGCCTCTCCCGCAAGGCGATCCTCGCCGAACTCGACAACTCGCTTCGCCGGCTCGGCACTGACTACATCGACCTCTACATCATCCATCGCTGGGACTACGACACCCCCATCGAAGAGACCATGTCAGCGCTCAACGACGCCGTCCGCGCAGGCAAGGTGCGCTACCTGGGCGCGTCCGCCATGTTCGCGTGGCAACTGCTCACCGCGCTCAACGTGGCCGACCGCAACGGCTGGGCGCGCTTCGTCTCGATGCAGAACCACTACAACCTGATCTACCGCGAGGAGGAGCGCGAGATGATGCCGCTGCTCCGCGCGCAGGGCATGGCGTCCACGCCGTACAGCCCGTTGGCGGCCGGACGCCTCACGCGTGACTGGTCCGATTCGACCGCGCGCTTCGAGACGGACGCGATCGCACGCGGCAAGTACGACTCCACCGAGTCGACCGACCGCCGGATCGTGGAGGAGGTCGGACGGATCGCCGAGGCTCGCGGAGTGCCCCGCGTCCAGATCGCGCTCGCCTGGCTGCTCGCCAAGGCGCCAGTGGTCGCGCCGATCATCGGCGCAACCAAGGACGAGCACATCGACAACGCGGTCGCAGCTCTGGACGTTGAGCTCACCGCGGACGAGATCGCCGCGCTGGAATCGCCCTATCAACCGCACGCCATCGTCGGTCACAACTGATCTGTCACCGGTCGCCGGCGGCATGAAGCGATTCGGACCGTCGAATCCTCCACGACCTCCGGATCGGGCAATCGGGGAGCCCACCGGTCCGAATCGCGTCAACGGTTCCAAGCCACACGCAGCGCCGAGCCGTTCGTCGGGGTCACCACGGACGTGTTGGTGCGCGCGAATCCGCACTCGCTACCGGCAAACGGCGAGGCCGACCCCGAGCCGCTGGTGCTGACGTGTCCGTCGGTGTCGCCGGCGGCATGACGCGATTCGGACCGTCGAGCCTGCCACGACCTCCGGATCGGGTGAACGCCGAGCTCACCGGCCCGAATCGCGTCATGCAGTCACCGTCCACGGGCTCCGCTCCCCCGCCACGGTAGGCGAAGCCGGACGCGCCGAGGGATGCCTTGCTGGTACACCTCACGACAATGGCTTCTCCCGCGTCCGCGGGTGCGGTTGGCTTGGACCAGTACCCGAAGAGAGTGAGCAGCAATGCGTGGAGTGGTGATGTACGGACCCGGCGACGTGCGGGTCGAAGAGCGCGAGAAGCCGGCGTTGGCAGCTCCGACGGACGCGATCCTGCGGGTCGTGGCGTCGTGCATCTGCGGGTCGGACCTGTGGCCCTACCGGGGCCTGGACACCACCGCCCAGCCCACCCCGATGGGCCATGAATACGTCGGCGTGGTCGAGCAGGTAGGCGCGGACGTCCGCAACGTGAAGGTGGGCGAGTTCGTAATCGGCTCGTTCTTCGCGTCCGACAACACCTGTGCGATCTGCGCGTCCGGCTACCAGACCCACTGCGTGCAGCGGCAGCCGGCGGCGGCGACCGGTGCGCAGTCCGAGTACCTGCGCGTCCCGCTGGCGGACGGCACCCTGGTCGCCACGCCCGGCATGCCGGACGCGGACCTGATCCCGTCCCTGTTGGCAGCCTCGGACGTGCTGGGCACGGGCTGGTTCGCCGCCGTCGCGGCCGAGGTCGGTCCGGGCAAGACCGTCGCGGTCGCCGGGGACGGTGCCGTCGGGTTGCTCGGCGTGCTGGCGGCCCGCCAACTCGGGGCCGAACGGATCATCGCGATGAGCCGCCACGCCGACCGCCAGCGGTTGGCCCGCGAGTTCGGCGCGACCGACATCGTCACCGAGCGGGGCGAGGCCGGCGTGAACCGGATCAAGGAACTCACCGACGGCTTGGGCGCGCACTCCACGATCGAGGCCGTCGGCACCCAGGAGGCGATGATGCAGGCGATCCGGGCGACCCGTCCCGGTGGCCACGTCGGCTACGTAGGGGTGTCGCATGACGTCAGCCTGCCTGGCCTGGAGTTGTTCTTCTCCGGGGTGCACCTGCACGGCGGGCCGGCTCCCGTCCGCCGGTTCCTGCCTGAGTTGATCGATCTGATCTGGACTCGCGCCATCGACCCGGGCAAGGTCTTCGACCTCACTTTGCCGCTGGATTCAGCCGCCGAGGGCTACCGGGCCATGGACGAGCGCCGAGCGATCAAGGTGTTGCTGCAGCCCTGACCCGCCGCGACCGATTTGAGACCGGTCGCTGGAACGGATCGGCGAGCGGTCCGCGGGCCCTTGCGTCTCAAAGCCACGGACGCTCCAAGGCGGGCTGAGAGCATGTCCCACATGCGTGGAATGGTGATGCGAGGCTTGGCTGCGGTGCTTGCGACCCTGCTGGGTTTGGGAGTGGTCGCAGTCTCGGACGAAGAGGCAGTCGCCGCGAGCCGTCCGAAGATCACCAAGTTGTCGGTGACCAGCGGGCCGACCGGCGGGGGCACCAGTGTGACCGTCCGGGGTAGGAACTTCACCCAGGCTTCGACGGTCTGGTTCGGCCAGACCCAGGCGACGGCCGTCCGCTATGTGTCTACGAAGAAGCTGGTCGCGACCGCGCCGCCGTCCGCCAAGGGCAAGGTCGTGGTGAGGGTCGAGACCGGCGCGGGACGCTCGGCAGCGCTGGGAAAGCGCACTCGGTTCACCTTCGTCGCACCGCCAGTGATCGCCTCGCTGAGCGCCCGCACCGGCCCGGTGAAGGGCGGAACGAAGATCACCGTCAAGGGCAGCGGGTTCACGAAGGTGACCAAAGTGCTGTTCGGCGGGGCCAAAGCGAAGAAGCTCAAGGTGAAGTCGTCCACGAAGCTGACTGCGGTGACCCCGGCACACGGCAACGGCTATGTCGACGTGACTGTGGTCGGACGGTACGGCGCATCTGCTGCAGCCCGGTTCCTCTACGGCGTCGCGCCGGTGAGCGTGGTCAGCGGCAGCGGGCCGCTGACCGTGGGTAGCTTCAACATCACCGTCGCCACGGGCACCGCGGCGCTCGATGACGGCAAACCGTCCTGGGCAGAGAGGCGCAGCACCGTGGCTGCCCAGATCCTGAGGGAAGGCATCGATGTGATCGGCCTGCAGGAGGCGTCCGCTTCCGCGCGGGAGGTTCCGTCCGGCGTACCGCAGTTCCAGGACGTCGCGGACCTGCTGGTCGAGCAGGGCGGGGCGTACGCGCTCACCAACACCGCCAATTACTGCGACGGGCCCGCCTACAGCAAGTGCCCGAACGGGGCCGGCCAGAGCGACCGGATCATCTACAACACCGGACGGCTCCGGGGAGGATCTGCGAGCCGCTCAGGCGAGGCTGATCCTCACCGAGATCGCCGAGGAGAACACGTCCGGGTTGCCGGTGGTCATGGTCGGCGACATGGCAACCACGAAATTCTCCGACACGAATGCTGCGCACCAAGCGTTCATCAATTCCGGCTACGCCGACCCGCTGGGAAACACCTACCGCCTCAAGAGCGTGTCGGACCCGGCGGTGTTCGCGCAGAGCTGGTGAACGTCCGCTACAGCAGCCTGAACAACTTCAAACCCGCGCCCCAGAGCGTGTCCGGTTACGAGATCGGTTCCTACATGGACTACATCCTGCTGTCCAGCCGCGCCATCGCCGCGCTGGAGTGGAAGACCGTGGTCGACCTGGACGCTGCCGGCAACTTCACCGGCACAGTCCCGTCCGACCACAACCTGGTGAAGCTGACGATCGCCCTGCCTTAGGCCTCAGCTGCCACCAGGCGAAGCTCCTGCCGACCCTGCGGGAGGCTCACCTCGACAGTCGAACCGACGTGCACCTGGCGGCCGCGCCTCGTCTCTGGTTCACCATCGACGAACACTGCGCCGGAAGCGACCAGAGCCTTGGCTTCACCACCGTCGGTGACGACATTGGCGAACTTCAGCAGTTGCCCCAGGCGGATGCTGCCCTCAATGATCTCGATCTCCACCCCGCAAGTGTGGCCCACCCAGCGGGACGAGCGTGACCGGGCTACGTCAGAGGTCGATGACCGTGACTTCGATCACCGAATCGTCGGCCTTGATCGCGTCGAGCAGCGACTCTTCGACGACGCCCTCGACGTTGATCCGGGCGACAGCGGCGAGCGCACCATCGAAGATGACGTTCTCCATCTCCTGGACGTTGATCCCGACGGCGCTGATCGCATCCAGGGTGTGGGCCAGGGTCCCGGGCCGGTCGATGTGGCGCACCACGATGGTTGAGGTCGCAGGTGTCTTCTTGGCAAGGTTCACCACGTTGGGCACCGTCCCGGTGTTCTTGAACACCTTCACGATGCGAACCGCCTCGGCCGCGATGGCCTCCTGAGCCTGGTCTGTGGACGCGCCGATGTGGTGGGTGCCGTAGACGCCGGGCAGCCCGGCGATCTCGGTAGCGAACTCACCGGTTCCCCCGGCGGGCTCGTTGGCGAACACGTCCAGACCGGCGCGGAGGCCCTTCGCGGTGATCGCCGCGACCAGTGCCGCCTCGTCCACGACCTCACCGCGGGAGGTGTTGATGAAGAACGCCCCGTCCTTCATGGCCCCGAAGAAGTCAGCGTCGAGCATCCCCCGGGTCTCGGAGGTGAGCGCGAGGTGGACGCTGACCACGTCGGCAGTTGCCGCGACCTCCTCCGGGGAGTCCGCGAGCCGAATCCCCAGCTCGGCTGCCCGCTCGGCGGTCAGGCTGCGGCTCCAAGCCAGCACCGGCATGCCGAAGCCCTTGGCTCTCGGGATCATCTGCTTTCCGATCCCACCCACACCGATCAACCCGAGCGTGCGTCCGTACAGGCCTCTGGCCTTGCCGTACTCGGCCTTGTTCCAGCGTCCGGCCCTCAGGTCGGCCACATTGTCGGCGATCCTGCGATCGAGGGCGCAGATCAGCCCGAAAGCAAGCTCGGCCACCGCGACGGAGTTCTTGCCCGGGCAGTTGGACACGTAGATACCCAGCCGGGACGCCGCTGCGACATCGATCGTGTTGTAGCCGGCGCCCGCTCTGACGACGAGCTTCAGCGGTCCTGCGGCCAGTGCGGCTTCCGGGACCTTCGTGCTGCGGACGACCAGCACGTCCGGAGCCCGAGCGGCGATCTCATCGACCAACGCCTGGTCCTTCAAGGCAGGCTGATGGACGACCTCACAGCCGGCTTCGATCAGGCCATCGATCCCCGACTGTTCGAACTGGTCAGCAACGAGTACACGCATGGACACAACCTAAGCCCATGACCGGCTGAGCCGAGCCTGGTCTGGAGTTCCCGGCCGTCCGGGTCTTCGTCCGCCCTGGATCACCGGACATTTCCCGGTCAGCTCAGGAGTCCCTGTGCCCGCGGCTGCACCGCGACTACAGAATGGTGTTGGGGACGGCGGAAGGAGGCGCGGCATGCAGTGCAACAAATGCGGGCGACCCCTCCTTGA
>DAORUI010000137.1:0-6200 GCA_035433085.1 Propionicimonas sp.
CGCCGGCTGAGCCTGACGAAGCCCGGCCGAACGCCGGCTGAGCCTGACGAAGCCCAGCCGAACGCCGGCTGAGCCTG
The DNA here is from genome assembly GCA_035433085.1 of Propionicimonas sp. Classification (GTDB taxonomy): domain Bacteria; phylum Actinomycetota; class Actinomycetes; order Propionibacteriales; family Propionibacteriaceae; genus Propionicimonas. Next base: position 78 of record DAORUI010000137.1, read on the forward strand.
ACGAAGCCTTCAGATGGTCACATGTGTGTGCTTGGCGGTCGGCGCCGGCGTGCCCATGAACTTCACCCACTGGTTAGCTGCGAAGCGATTGACCACGACCTGGGCCAGACCGATGCCCAGGGCGCTGGCCACCGTCCAGATCAGGGCGTGGCGCAGGGGCACCTGCGGATCGCTGGGCAGCGGAGGTTCGTCACCCGTGCTGAGCTTCCACACGGATTCGAGTGCCTTCGCGGTAACCATCGTCGTGGCCGCACCGACCGCGGCCGCGTACAGGTTCCAAAGCAGTTTCTGTGACGAGTTCACATGTCCTCCTGCGGCCATCCTGCCAACTGCGGCTAGCTTGGGGCAATGGACTACGAAGAACGACTGAGCGTGCCCGCGGTCTGGTGGCTGATCGGTTTGTTCTTCGCGCTGAGTTTCGTCACCGCGGTCGGCTTCTACGCTGGCCCCTGGGTGGCAGTGGTGGCCGGTGCGATCACGGCAGTGGCGGTGGCGGGCGTCCTGCTCTGGTTCGGCCGGACCCGAGTCGCGGTCGATGCCGGCGGGCTGCATGCGGGCCCGGCGCTCCTGGAGTGGCCCTACGTGGGTGACGTGTCCGTGCTCTCGCGGGCGGCGACCCGGCAGCGGCTCGGCGTAGGAGCCGACCACGCGGCCTGGCTCCTGGTGCGCGGGTACGTCGCGGAGTCGGTTGAGGTGGCCGTGGCCGATCCGGACGACCCGCACCCATACTGGTTGGTGTCCAGCAGAAGGCCGGAGAAACTAGCGGCTGCGCTGGCGGCCCGAGCGCCCATCTCGCCGGACGAAGACCCTGCCGGCCGCAGCTAGACTGCCGCAATGACTTCGGCCGGACGGGTGCGGGTCGGCCTGACCAGGCTCGACCCGGGATTGCCGGCGCCCAGGTACGCGCACCCCGGCGACGCCGGAGCCGATCTGGCGATCGCGGACGACTGCCTGCTGGCCCCTGGTGAACGCCGTCTGGTGGGCACCGGCATCGCGATCGCGGTGCCCGAGGGCTGGGCTGCGTTCGTCCACCCGCGGTCGGGACTGGCCGCACGATCGGGGCTGACCATTGTCAACGCTCCGGGCACGGTGGACTCCGGCTACCGTGGCGAGATCCGGGTGTGCCTGCTGAACACCGACCAGAGCGAACCGGTGCAGTTGCGCCGGGGCGACCTGATCGCCCAACTGGTGTTCCAGCAGGTGGGCGAGGCGGAGTTCGAACTGCACGACCAACTCCCCAGAAGCGAGCGTGGCGACGGTGGCCACGGCTCGACCGGCGGAGTAGCTGACTGGGTCGCCCGATCGGGCGATCGAACCACAACAGAGGTGAAGAAGTGATCTTTGGGCGAAAGCGGAAGCTTGCCGACAATGACCCGGTCGATACCGAGGAAGAAGCGCTGGAGATCGTCGGCGATGATGCCGAGGCGACAGATGCGGACAACCCGGACGCCGACGAAATCGACGATGCCATGGACGACGACGCGGAGACCGACGACGAAGACGTCGAGGCCGCCGAGGATATCGACGACCTAGCGACCGAGAATGTCGACTGGCGAGCCGACGGACCCTTCGACTCCGATGAGGTCGACCTCAGCGGCGACGGGGTCACCCGCATCGACCTCGGTTCGCTGGTGGTCACGCCTTGGCAGGGGATCGGCCTTCAGTTGCAGGTGAACGAGGCCACCCGCCAGGTACAGGCGGTCACCGCTGTCTGGAAGAACTCCGGCCTGGAGATCGTCCTTTACGCCGCGGCCGCGAGCGGCGGGCTGGCCGACGAGTTGCGCGAGGACGCGGTGGACGAGGCCGAGCAGGCAGGCGGCACCGCCACCCTGGCCATGGGCCCGTTCGGCAGTGAGGTCCGCAGGGTGCTCCCGCAGGAAGGCCCCGGCGGGGAACAGATGTTCCACGTCTCGCGGGTCTGGTTCGCGGAAGGTCCGCGCTGGTTACTGCGCGGTACGCTGCTCGGTGAAGCCGCACTCGGTGAAGCGGACGCGCCCGCGGTGGCCCCGTTCGCCGAACTGTTCCGTAATCTGGTGGTACGCCGTGGTTCCAGCCCGATGGTTCCCGGCGTACTGATGCCGATGAAGCTCCCGGAAGGCCCAGAGGAGGGCTGATGACCCCGAACAAGTTCCTGGACGCGCTCCGCCGGCTTGGGGCCACCAACGCCGAGTTGGAGTCCCAGGAACGCCAACGGATGGCCGATGAGGTCGGCGCCAGCAGGATCGGCGACCTCGAAGATCGCCAGTCGGCGTGGCTGCGCGGCACGCTTACCGTGATCACCATGAAGCCGCGCAACGGTACTCCGTGGCTCGAGGCTGAACTCAACGACGGCTCGGGTGCGGTCACCCTGATCTGGATGGGCCGACGCGAGATTCCCGGCGTGGTCGCCGGGGCCGAGATGGCCGTCCGTGGCCGCGTGTCCTACGTGGACGGCCAGCGGCGGCTCTACAACCCGTACTACGAGCTGATCGCTAGCTGACTTCCGCGCCCCGCGTCCGCGGCACCAGGTACTGGGCCAGTTCAGCCTCGAAGCTCGGGTCGCACACGAAGAGCAACTCGTCGTTGCCCTCCAACGCGGCGTCGCGTTCGGGCGCGCGCGCGGCGCCGTCCCGGATGACGGTCACCAGCACCGCGTCCCCCGGCAGGTTCAGGTCAGCAACCCGGACGCCCACGCGCGGCGAGCGGTCGGGCAGGGTCATTTCGACCAGGTTGGCCTGGCCGCCGCGGAAGCTGAACAGCCGCACCAGGTCGCCGACGGTGACCGCCTCCTCGACCAGGGCGCACATCAGCCGCGGAGTGGAAACCGCGACGTCCACGCCCCAAAGGTCGTCGAACATCCACTCGTTGCTCGGGTGGTTCACGCGACCGACCGTCCGGGGCACCCCGAACTCGGTCTTCGCCAGCAAGGCATGCACCAGGTTGGCCTTGTCATCGCCGGTGGCCGCGATGGCTACATCGCAGGTGTCGAGGCTGGCCTCCTCGAGGCTGGTCAGCTCGCACGCGTCGGCCAGGAGCCACTCGGCCTCGGGGACGCTCTCGGGCTTGATCGCGTTCGGGTCGCGATCGATCAGAAGGATGTGGTGGCCGTTCGCGATCAACTCGCGGGCGATCGAACGCCCGACGTTGCCGGCACCGGCAATGGCTACTCGCATGGTCGGTTCCCCTCTCAGTGCCGCACGGGCGGATCGGCGAGGACGTCCTCGACATCGGGCACCTGCTCATTGGTGACGGCGGCGTAGATCAGGTCGCCGTCCTGGAAGACCGTGGACGCCGTGGGCACGATTCCCGTGCCGAACCGCATCAGGAACGGGATCTTGGCGCGGGTCGCGGTCTCCATCGCGCTGATCGTGGTGCCGACCCAGTCGGAGTTGGCGTGCACCTCGATCAGCCGGACGCTGCCGGACGGATCGCGCCACTGCGGCTCCGAGCCGGAGGGAAGCAGCTTGCGTAGTACCTGATCGGCCGCCCAGCGGACGGTGGCCACGCTCGGGATGCCGAGCCGCTCGTAGACCTCGGCGCGGCCCTGGTCGTAGATGCGAGCCACGACGTTGTGCACCTCGAAGGTCTCGCGAACCACTCGGGCCGCCAGGATGTTCGAGTTGTCACCGCTGGAGACGGCCGCGAACCCGTCCGCACGCTCGATGCCGGCGCGGATCAGCACTTGGCGATCGAACCCGACACCCTTGACGGTCTTGCCCTGGAATTCGGGACCGAGCCGCCGGAAAGCGTCCTGGACGATGTCGATGACCGCGACCGAATGCCCGCGGCGCTCGAGCGCCCGCGCGAGCGAAGCGCCGACCCGCCCGCAACCCATGATGACGATATGCACGCCGCGTGCCTCCATTCGTGCGTCGTTGTCGCCGCTGACCCTATCGCCTGTCGGCGCGGACGAATCCGACGCTACACCGGGCAATCGTCGGATTCCGCGGCGTTTGGGCATAGGGTCTGATCCCGTGAACGCTGCCGACTCCGTAAAGCGACTGCTGGTGGGCCGCAAGCTCTCCAGCGCACAGCTGGGTGAGACCCTGTTGCCGAAGCGAATCGCCCTTCCGGTCTTCGCTTCGGACGCATTGAGTTCGGTCGCCTACGCGCCGGACGAGATCCTGTTGACCCTCTCGCTGGCCGGCATGGCCGGGTTCGCGTTCTCTTGGGAGATCGCGATGGCGGTGGCGATCGTGATGCTGCTCGTGGTCCTCTCCTATCGCCAGACGGTCCACGCCTACCCCTCCGGTGGCGGCGACTACGAAGTCGCCACGGTGAACCTCGGCCCGAGCTGGGGAGTAGCCGTGGCCAGCGCCCTGCTGGTGGACTACGTCATGACCGTCGCGGTTTCGGTCTCGTCCGGGGTGCAGAACGCGAAGGCCATGTTCCCATTCCTCGATGGCCGGGAGGGGATGATCGCCGCGGTGGTGATCATCGCCCTCATGACCATGAACCTTCGCGGCGTGCGGGAGTCCGGTTCATTCTTCGCGATTCCCACCTACGGCTTCATGATCGGCGTGCTCGGCATGACCATCTGGGGTCTGTTCCGCATCTTCGGCCTGGGCGAGAATCTGCAGGCCCCAACGGCCGGCTACGAAGTGATCGGCTCACCGGACTATGAGCCGTTCGTCGGCTTGGCGATGGTCGTGCTGCTTGCCCGCGCGTTCTCGTCCGGCTGTGCGGCTTTGACCGGGGTGGAGGCGATCTCCAACGGTGTGCCCGCGTTCCGTGAACCGAAGAGCCGCAACGCGGCGACGACCCTGGCGCTGCTCGGCGGCATCGCGATCGCGATGCTCGCCGGCATCATCGTGCTGTCGAACCTGACCGGCCTGAAGCTGATCGACCCCGACGGCCACTCGCACTTCGCGCAGAACGGCGTGCCGATCGAGGTGCCGCACGAGACCGCGATGGGCCAGCTGGCGCGGACGATCTTCGGGACGTTCCCACCGGGGTTCTACTTCGTGATCACCATGACCATGATCATTTTGTTCCTCGCGGCGAACACCGCCTTCAACGGTTTCCCGGTGTTGGGCTCGATCCTCGCCCGCGATGGCTTCCTGCCTCGTGCCCTGCACACCCGGGGCGACCGGCTGGCCTACTCCAACGGCATCCTGATGCTCGCCATGGCGGCGATCGCGCTGGTGCTTATCTACAACGCCAGCGTCACGGCACTGATCCAGCTGTACGTGGTCGGCGTGTTCGTCTCCTTCACGATCAGCCAGTTCGGCATGATGCGGCACTGGACGCGCCACCTGAAAACCGAGAAGGACCCGAAGGTGCGTTCGCGGATGCAACGCTCGCGTGCCATCAACGCGGTCGGCCTCACCGGAACCGGCATCGTCCTGATCGTGGTGCTGGTGAGCAAGTTCATCTATGGCGCCTACCTTGCGGTGCTCGCGATGGCCGGTGTCTTCCTGCTGATGCGAGCCATCCGGCGCCACTATGAACGCGTCGCCCGGGAGACCGCGGTGAGCCCGACCGACGCCCGGCTGCTGCCCAGCCGGGTGCGTGCCGTGATCATGGTTCAGGAGGTGAACAAGCCCACCCTGCGGGCTGTCAACTTCGCTCGAGCGACTCGCGCCAGCAGTATCGAGGCCGTGACTGTGTCGATCGACGACGCCGAGACCCGCTCAATCACCTCGCAGTGGCAGGCGCAGGAACTCGAGGTGCCGTTGAAGGTGATCGCCTCGCCCTACCGCGAGGTGACCGGGCCGTTCCTGAACTATGTGAAGGGAGTGCGCTCGGACAACCCGCGCGATGTGGTCTGCGTCTACATTCCGGAGTACATCGTCGGACACTGGTGGGAGCAGTTGCTGCACAACCAGACCGGGTTGATCCTGAAGACGCGACTGAACTTCATGCAGGGCGTCATGGTCACTTCGGTGCCATACCAGCTGGCCTCCTCGAAGTACGCGATCGACCGCGCGCAGCGCAACACCGCTGCAGCCTGGCGGCGGCCAGGCTCCGGGCAGGTCCGCGTCGGGGACCCCCAGGACACGGTGAAGCCAGAGTGAATCGAAGGAGTCCGAATCCCCGACTGCCGGAGAGACCCGGTCTTCAGCCGCTGGCTCCTGGCCGAGTGTTGACCGGGGTCGAAGTCGGTCCGGTCGCCCACGGCGGCCACTTCGTCGCGCGGGTCGA
>DAORUI010000137.1:6300-7928 GCA_035433085.1 Propionicimonas sp.
CGGATGCGCTACCACCTGGACGCGTCCGGAAACCCCGGACTGCTCGCGCACCGCTCGACCGAGGTAATCCCGCTGCCCGCCACCGGTTGCCTGATCGCCGACCCGGCGATCGCCCACCCGCCGGCCGAGTCGGACCGGCCCGGCGAGCAGGTGATCGCCGTGGCGGCGGCGTCCGGCACCCGTTTCGTCCGCGCTGCCCGCACCCGGCAGACCGTCGTCGAGCAGGCCGCCGGGCACAGCTACCGGGTCGCACTCGACGGGTTCTGGCAATCCCACGCGGGAGCTCCGGACGTGCTGGTCGAACGTGTGCTGAGCGGCCTGCGTCCGGTGGTGGGGGAGACCGCCCTGGACCTGTTCTGCGGGGTGGGGCTGTTCGCCGGTGCCCTGGCGGACGCGGGCGCAAAGGTCTGGGGGATCGAGGGCGATCGGCGCGCGGTCGAACTCGCCCGCGGCAACGTACCGTCGGCCCGCTTCTTCACCGGCGACGTGGCTCAGCGCCTGTCCGGGTTACCCAAGCGCGCCGACATCGTGGTGCTCGACCCGCCCAGGGCGGGCGCCGGCGCGTCCGTACTGGCTGGGGTCGTCGCCCGCCGTCCGCGCGCCGTGGCCTACGTCGCCTGCGACCCGGCTGCACTGGGACGCGACCTGCGGACCGCGTCCGGTCTGGGCTACCAGACCAGCTCGGTGACCGCCTACGACCTGTTCCCGATGACTCATCACGTGGAGTGCGTGGCTATCCTGGAACCGGAATGAGCACCCCCACCACCACGTCGCGCCGCACCCGTCCGGAGGCGCAATGCCCGCTGCGTCCGGGCGACATCTGCAACCTCTGCCAGCTCGACGTGACCGGCCCCCAGGACTGCGGGCTGGTGTACCTGGTGATGTCCGATCCGGAGCAGCGCATCGAGTGGGGCGAACGACGCCGGAAAGCGCACTGACAAGCGTCCGCTCGGCTAGCCTCATCGGGTCGGGTGGGATAATATCTCGACGTCAAGATACTTCCGGCGGTCAGGAGAACCGATGAGCATCGACAGCTACTCCGCAGCAGACGAACTCGCCGTTGCGGGCAAGAGCTACCAGATCTTCCGCATCGACGCGGTCGAGGGCTCGGCTTCGCTGCCGTTCAGCCTGAAAGTGCTGCTGGAGAACCTGCTGCGTACCGAGGACGGCGCCAACATCACCGCCGCGGACATCGCGGCCCTGGGCTCGTGGGATCCGGCCGCCGAGCCGAACAAGGAGATCCAGTTCACCCCGGCCCGGGTGATCATGCAGGACTTCACCGGCGTGCCCTGTGTCGTCGACCTGGCCACCATGCGTGAGGCCATCGCCGACCTCGGCGGCGACCCGGCGAAGGTGAACCCGCTGTCCCCGGCCGAGATGGTGATCGACCACTCCGTGGTGGCCGACCTGTTCGGCACCCCGGACGCGTTCACCCGCAACGTCGAACTCGAATACCAGCGCAACCGTGAGCGCTACCAGTTCCTGCGCTGGGGCCAGACCGCCTTCGACGACTTCGTCGTGGTGCCGCCGGGCACCGGCATCGTCCACCAGGTCAACATCGAGCACCTGGCTCGGGTCGTCTTCCCGCGCGTCGTGGACGGTGTGTTGCAGGCCTACCCCGACACCTG
>DAORUI010000138.1:0-6257 GCA_035433085.1 Propionicimonas sp.
GCTCAGGGATCGTTGGGTGGAGCTCAGGGATCGTTGGGTGGAGCTCAGGGATCGTGGGGCTAACCCTTCGTCAGGCTCAGGGATCGTCAGGCTCAGGGATCGTCAGCCTCAGGGATAGTGGGGCTGGGGGTCAGCAATCGTTGTCAGGAGTGGTAGCGCGATCCCACAGCGGCGATCGGCTGCGCGACGGGAACCCCGGACATGTCCCGACGCGGGTCGGGCGCAGGCAGGTCGATCGGTGTCCCGCTGGCCGCGGCGGCGATCAACGGGTCGGGACCGGCCCAGGCCAACAGCAGGGTGTCCTCGTTCTTCAGGAACCGATGGCAGCGGACGCCTCCGGTGGCCCGGCCCTTGCCCGGATATTCCGCCAGCGGGGTCACCTTGACCGTGCCGGAGTCGGTGCCGGGCAGCGCAGCGGACGAGCCGGCCACAGTGACGACGGACGAGTCCGCGGTGGGCATGGCGCCGAAGAACACCACCTTCGCGCCGGGGGAGAGCTTGACGCCGGCCATACCGCCGCCTGCGCGCCCCTGCGGACGGACACCCGCGGCGGCAAAGTGCAGCAGTTGCGCATCCGAGGTGACGAACACGAACTCGACCAGGTCGTGGTTGAGTTCGACCACCCCGACCACCTCGTCGCCGTCGTCGAGGCGAATCACCTCCCATGCGTCCTTGCTCAGCACCTCGGGGTTCACCCGCTTGACCACCCCGCGCTGAGTGCCGAGCGCCCAGCCGAACGTGCCCTCGCGCAGCGTCCCGAGACCCAGGATGGTCTCGCCCGGCTCCAGCGGCATCAGCTCGGACGCCAGGGAGCCCCCCTGCAGGTTCGGAGCGGCCGCGGTCACCGGCACCGCGGGCACGTCGATCGCCTGTCCGCGGATCAGCCGTCCGCGGTTGGTGAAAGCACAGAACTCTCCGCGGGCCGTCGTCCGGATCGCCGAAGAGATCACATCGTGGTTCGCCCGCGGACCCGAGGTGGGTAGCGGCTCGTCGTTGTCGGTGCGGGCCAGCAGGCCGGCGCTGGACAGCATCACCCAGCAGGGGTCGTCCGCGATCTCCAGGCCGCCCGCTGCGGCCTGTGCGGTCACCTGGGTGCCCGCGGACGCGAGCAGGATGGTGCGTCGAGGAGTGCCGTGGGTGCGGGCCACCTCGTCCAACTCGTTGGCTGTAACCTCGCGCAACCGCGCGTCGGAGTCGAGGATCGCCTGCAGGTCGTTGATGATCAGCCAGAGTTCATCACGCTCGGATTCGAGCTCAAGGGTCGAGAACTTCGTCAGCCGCCGCAGTCGCATCTCGAGGATGTAGTTGGCCTGCAACTCGGTGAGCTCGAAGGCGTCCATCAGGCGCGTTCGCGCCACCGTCGCGTCGTCAGAGGTACGGATTATCGCGATGACATCGTCGATATCGACGATCGCGAGCAGGAGTCCCTCGACCAGATGCAGGCGGTCGCGTGCCTTCCCGAGCCGGAAGGACGATCGGCGCCGTACTACCTGCAGACGATGGTCGAGGTAGACCGTCAACATCTGCTTGAGGCTCAGGGTGCTGGGCTGGCCGTCGACCAGTGCGACGGAGTTGATGCCGAAGGAGTCCTCCAGCTTCGTCAGCCGGTAGAGCTCCTCGAGGAGGGCTTCGGGGTTGAAGCCGTTCTTCACCTCGATCACCAGCCGGGTGCCGTTGGCCAGGTCGGTGAGGTCTTTGATGTCGGAGATGCCGGTGAGCTTCTTGGCCCCGACCAGGGTCTTCACCTGCTCGATGATCCGTTCCGGACCGATCTGGTAGGGCAGTTCGGTGACTACGATGCCCTTGCGCCGCGGGTGCACCTGTTCGATCCGGGCCGAAGCGCGGACGCGGAAAATGCCTCGTCCCGTCGTGTAGGCGTCCCGGATGCCGTCCAGGCCGATGATCTTGCCGCCGGTGGGAAAGTCGGGCCCGGGGACGAAGCGCATCAGCTCGTCCACCTCGGCCTCGGGGTGCCACAACAGGTGTTTGAGCGCCTGCACGACCTCGACCAGGTTGTGCGGCGGGATGTTGGTTGCCATGCCGACCGCGATCCCGGTGCTGCCGTTCACCAACAGGTGCGGGAAGGCTGCCGGCAGCACGACCGGCTCGGTCTCCTTCCCGTCGTAGTTCGGGCGGAAATCGACCGTGTCCGATTCGAGGTCTGCGGTCATCGCCGCGGCCGCCGGCGACATGCGGCACTCGGTATAGCGCATGGCTGCCGGCCCGGAATCCAGCGAGCCGAAGTTGCCGTGCCCGTCCACGGTCGGTAGCCGCATCGACCACGGCTGGCCCAGCCGAACGAGGGCGTCGTAGATGGCCGCGTCCCCGTGCGGGTGCAACTGACCCATCACTTGCCCGACGACGCGGGCGCATTTCACGTGTGAGGCGTCCGGGCGGATGCGCATCTGGTCCATTGTGTAAAGGATTCGGCGCTGTACCGGTTTCAACCCGTCGCGCGCGTCCGGCAGCGCGCGGGAGTAGATCACCGAATACGCATACTCGAGGAAGCTCGACTCCATCTCTGCGGTGACGTCGACGTCGACGATCCGTTCGGACAGCTCGTCCTCTGCTGGCGGCGGCTTGGCAACCATCGGTGTGGGGATTCTCGCTTTCGTCTTCAGGCCAGTGGTTCGGCGAGGCCGCGTAGGGCGGCCAGCAGGCCCCTACCGTCGGGGGCCGCAACGGTGGGTGCGTCCGCGGGCTCATCGAGCTCCTCGGGCAGCATCGTCGTGGTTCCGTGAGCCAGTACCTGTTCGGCCGGTGTGAGCTGTCGGATCGCTATCGCGCGCACCCGGTCTCGCGCGACGCGCGCGAAGTTCGAGTAGATCGCTGGGTCGTGCTGGCCGTCGTCGCCGACCAGCAGCCAGGAGATGTTTGGGAAGTCGCGAGCGAGCAGCAGCAGGGTCTCGGCCTTGTGCGCCATCCCAGAGCGGAACCAGCCGGTGTTGGTCGGGCCCCAGTCGGTGAGGATCATCGCCCCGGACGGGAACGCGTGCCGCTTGAGGAAGCGGGCGAGGAAGCCGTGGGTGCCCCAGGCTCCGGTGGAAACGTAGATCAGCGGGCTGCCGGGGTGCTCGGCGAGCAGCCGGGTATACAGCTGGGCCATTCCTGGGACGGCCTGGCGCGCGGACTCGTCCCGGATGAACGAGTTCCACGCGGCGATCATCGGGCGGGGGAGCATCGTCGAGATGATCGTGTCGTCGATGTCGGAGACGATTCCGAAGGTGACGTCCTCGCCGACCACCTGGACGTCGGCCATCGCCACCGGCGAGGTCGCCGAGCGCACGGCCACCTGCTGCCAGCCACCGGTGAGCCCGTGATCACGGATGCGGTGGTCGAGATAGCCGCCGCGATCGGCCACGACCGCGAAGTCGCGCTCGCCGATCGTGATGGTCGCCTGGGCCCGGACGCAGGACACGCTCACGAAGTTGCGGAAGCCACGGCGCTTCATCAGCTCCTCGGTGGCCCTGCCGAGGCCGGTGCGCGACCACGGCGGCACCAGCACCACGCGACCGAGAACCCGGATGTTCTCACTCGAGCCGTAGCCGGTGTAGCAGATCACCTTCTCGCGCCAGCCCATTGCACGCATCAAGCCCTCGATCCGGCGGTCGAAGAACTCCTCGACCCGGGCGGCGATGAAGGGACGGGTGCTCACGGCACCACACACTAGACGAAGTGCACCGGCAGGCGCGTCAGCCGGTGCCGGCGTGCTTGTCTTGACGAGGGACGCGTCAGCGGCCCGAGGAACAGTCGAGGAGGCTGGTGAGGTCCGTGACCACCGGACGGCGCCGGGGACGGTTTCACTTTTTGGGTGGGGGCAACCGGCGTGGGAAGATTGCCGCCGTGACCACCCGTCCAGCTGTGAAGCTCCCGCAGGGGCTGCGCGCCGAGATCCACGCGTGCGGCTACTTCCCCGAACTGGTCGAGGACGCGGTCGCGCTCGCTCTCGGTCCCGAGGAGCCCACCGCACATCTCGTGCACCACGAAGCCACCTTCAACCACGACGAGATCCAGCGGCACCTCTCGGTGCTGCTCATGACGGCGACCCGGCTGATCGTCGCCCACACCGACGAGAACGACAACCCTGGCGAACCCGCCCAGGCGCTTACGACCACCGAGTCGGTCAACCTGCGCCGGGTGAACTCGGTGGCGTTGAGCCAGGTGGTCGCCCACCCGGAGCGTTACGGTTCGCACAAGTCCGCCGCGGTCGAGGCCTGGCTGACCATCTCGTGGGGCACCATGCGCCGGGTCGACCTCGAACCGGCCGGCTGCGCCGACCCGAACTGCGAGGCCGACCACGGTCTCACCGGGATGATCGCCGGCGACGACCTGACCGTGCGGATCAGTTCCGCCGGCGATGGGGACGCCAAGCTGGCGCAACTCCTCGCCTTCGGCACCTCCCTGCAGTTGGCCACCGGCAACTATTGATGCGCGGTCCGACGGTTCCGGCTTACGGCGAGAGCACTCTGGCCGACCTACTGCCCAGCCTGGGCGCCCACCTCGGCGTCCGCGGTGCCGTCGACCGGCTCGGGCTGCCGGAGGCCGACCGCTATCTTCTGGTGCTGGTGGACGGGCTGGGTTGGCATCAGCTCACCGAGTACGCCGACCATGCCCCATATCTGGCCGGCTTGACCGGACGGACGATCACCAGCGGAGTGCCGAGCACCACCGCGACGTCCATCACCAGCCTGGGCACGGGTCTGGTCCCCGGTCAGCACGGTATCGCCGGCTACTCGTTCTGGTACCCGCCCGCCCGAGCGGTGCTGAACACCTTGAAGTGGCCGGCCGAGCTGAGCGGGTTGGACGTGCAGCCCCAACTCACCTACTTCGAGCGACTGGCCTCGGCGGGCGTGCGGACGGCCACCGTTGCCCCGGCGTTCTTCGCCGGCAGCGGCCTGACCACAGCCGCGGTGCGCGGACCGGGCTTCCTGCCGGTCACCGACGAGCGCGACCGGGCGCGTCGGGTCGACCTCGCCGTGCAGGCGGTCACGGGCAGCGGGCGCGCGTTCGGGTACTTCTACGAGCGCCTTCTCGACCACGCCGGCCACGCCCACGGGGTGGGCTCCCCCGATTGGCTCGCCGAACTCGAAGGCGCGGACGCCTTGCTGGCGCAATTGCGGGCGGCCCTGCCCGGTGACGTGCGCCTTCTGGTGACCGGCGACCACGGCATGGTGAACGTGCCCGACGACTCGCGCCTGGTGGTCGAGGACGAGCCCGACCTGCTGTCCGGGGTGACCGCGCTGGCCGGTGAGGGCCGGTTCCGCCAGCTGATGACCGCCTACCCGGCCGCGGTGGCCGACCGCTGGCGCGACCGGCTGGGCGAACGTGCGTGGGTGCGCACCCGAACCGAGGCGATCGAGGACGGGTGGTTCGGCCAAGTCTCGCCGAGACTGGCCGACCGGTTCGGCGACGTGCTGGTTGCTATGGCAAACGACGGTGCCGTGATGAGCCGCGCCCTGCCCAAGGAACTCACCCTGGTGGGCATGCACGGCTCGCTCACCGCAGCGGAACTCGACGTTCCGCTACTGGCCGACTGACTGTCCGGACGAACCCTCAGGATGGGGGAGAATGGCGGCCATGGCTGAACTGACCTACTTCACCGGCCCGATGGACTGCGGTAAGTCGACGCTGGCGCTGCAGGTCGCCTACACCGAGTCGCATGCCGGACGCGAGGGTCGGCTGTTCACGATGCTCGACCGCGCCGGGGCGTCCACCATCACCTCACGGATCGGCCTCAGCGCATCGGCCCACGAGGTCACCGAAGACTTCGACTTCTGGCGCCACGTGGTCGGCGAACTCACCGCGGGTCGCCGGATCGACTTCATCGTCTGCGACGAGGCCCAGTTCTACCTGCCGACCCACATCGACCAGCTCGCCCGGATCGTCGATGAGCTTCAGATCGACGTGTTCTGCTTCGGCATCCTCACCGACTTCCGCACCGAACTGTTCCCGGCTTCACGCCGGTTGGTGGAACTGTGCGACCGGATGGAGCTACTGCAGGTGCGGCCGCGCTGCTGGTGCGGCGAGCCGGCCACCCACAACGCCCGGACGGTCAACGGGGTGATGGTCACCGAGGGCAGCCAGGTCGTGGTGGGGGACACCGACGACGCCGAAGTGGCCTATCAGGTGCTCTGCCGCCGGCACCACCGCCGCAAGGTCACCGCCCAGGTAGCTGCGGTGACGCTGAGCCCGGAGCCGCTGCCGTTCGGCTGAAGCCGTCATCGGTTGGTCGAGCTTCTTGGCGGTTGGTCGAGCTT
>DAORUI010000138.1:6357-7679 GCA_035433085.1 Propionicimonas sp.
TCCTCGTCGAAGCTCGACAGCATGTCGTAGAGCAGGTCGAGCCCGGAGTCGGGGTTGGGCACGATGTCGTAGACGCCGTCGACCTCGGTCAGTTCGCCCTCGGCGAAGGCGTCGTCGTCATCGGTGAAGGCGTCCAGATCGGTCATCGGTGCGGTGTCGTCGGGGTCCGCAGGAGCGTCCACCGGAGGCTGCACGACCCGTACGAGCGCGAGATCGTCGTTCAGCCCGATCGTCGGTTCGGCCTCCTCCTCGCGGCGGCGGCGTCCGGGCTGGGGACCATGGGAGGCAGAGTGCAGGCCGAGCAGCCAGCGGGCGTCGTCGTTGTCGGCGACCGAGAACCGGCTGCCCGAGTCGTAGATGAAACGGGCGTCGCGGTGCGCCTTGCCGGAGTCGTAGTCGACCTGAACCACCCAGCGGCGTCCTTCCAGGCGCCAGGCGTCCCAGACGAGCGTGTTCACGTCAACCCTGCGCGAAGCCAACCGATCGGCGACGACTTCACCCAGGGAGCGGTGAGCGATCGTGTCGGAGCCGCGTCGTACCGGGTGGGATTGGGCCTGGCCGGCGACGAACGACCGCTCCGCGAGCACCGGCCCAGCGAACGGCTCGATCCAATCCAGCCCCATGCCGGCGATCCGGGCAACCTCCTCGACCGATTCCCCGGCGCGGATGCGTGCCTGGATCTCCCGTGGGGTCAGGGCGCTGTCCATGTCGATCTCCAGGGTGGTCTGGGGCGGTTCGCACACGCGGGCCCCAGCACTGTGTGCCTGGCCCTCGTGGGTCATCGCCTCACTTCCGGTTGTGTATGCAGGTAACCTACCAACCCGAACCCTGAACGCGGCGTCTGACTGGCCGCAGCTTGTGCACCGGTAGTCGCGATCAGGGCCGAACCAGGCCGGCGAATGTGATATGTATTCCTGGCATCAAGTCAACCCGCCGATGCAGCACCGCGGAATGGAGATGGATCAACCCTCATGGCGACTGATTACGACGCCCCGCGCAAGAACGATGAAGAAAACGAAGACTCGATCGAGGAACTGAAGACCCGACGGAACGACAAGAACTCCGGTAAGGTCGACGAGGACGAGGTCGAGGCCGCTGAGACCTTCGAGCTGCCCGGTGCCGATCTGTCACACGAGGAGCTCACCGTCCGGGTGCTGCCGCGACAGGCGGACGAGTTCACCTGTGCGTCCTGCTTCCTGGTGAAGCACCGCAGCCAGATCGCCGAGATCAAGGGCCAACTCATCTACTGCGTCGATTGCGCCGGCTGAGCCCAGCCGAACGCCGGCTGAGCCTGACGAAGCCCAGCCGAACGCCGGCTGAGC
>DAORUI010000139.1:0-6260 GCA_035433085.1 Propionicimonas sp.
GACGTGGCCAGGACCGGGATCGAACCGGTGACCTTTCACTTTTCAGGCGAACGCTGCTACCAGCTGAGCTACCTGGCCAAGCTCACTTTCGTGAGCGGCGACCCCGACGGGACTCGAACCCGCGACCTCCGCCGTGACAGGGCGGCGCGCTAACCAACTGCGCTACGGGGCCATTTGACTGGCCTCACCAGCCGTTCCCGGCCAGCCCCGAAACTATAACGTAAGCCAACGTCGCTGCGAAAATCGAGCCTCTCCAGGATGCGCGCCCCACCACCGAGTTCCCAAGGTCCGGTGCCTTGGTCACGCGCGGCAGGAACCGGCGGGCTTGAGGGCCGGGCCGGAGTGATGGACGGGTCCACGGGACGTGCAGGGACGTCCGAGTGGTGCGCCAGATTCGGGTGTTCGGACGTCGGCCAGCGCCGTCTTCTGACGAGGCGATCTGTGGCACGTCCATGGTGTTCCCGGGCGCGGATCCGCGGTTCGGAATACGCTGGAATCGCGGTGTCCGCGCGAAGTCAGAGGAGGCTTGGCGATGACGGATTTCTCTCGTAGGTACGACCTGGTGATCGACGCTCCGGTCCGCGACGTCTTCGAATACTGTCGCGACCCGCATCATCTGTTTGTGGGATGGCCGCAGCTTGAGGTCACCGATGTCGTGATGACACCGGATGGTGTGGGCACCAGAGCGCACATCACGGGCAGGTTCCTCAAGGGGATGATGGTCGAGCAGATCGAGCGGGAATACACCGAGGTGGTTCCCGATCAGCGGATCGTCAGCCGGGCCCATGCGAAGGTGCGCTTCGCGGGGTGGACGAAGGAAGTTGCCAACGGCCCGGTCTTCACCTGGCTGTTCGCTGCCGAGGGCGCGGGCACGAAGCTGACCTTCGTCGTCGTTGAAGAGGACCTCAGCTGGTGGGAGAGCCTGCTGGAGTCAGCCAGCGCGGCAGCACTGGCGAAGACCATGCACGGCATGCTGTCTGCGATCAAGGCCGGCGTCGAGCGCCAGGACACGTCCACAACCGAGGCGGCTGGTGTCGGGCAGCACTTCGACCTTCAGAACGCTTCCGGTGAGATTCTCTTCCAGCTCGTGACGCTTCAGGCGGGCGTTCTGACAGAGCGGTTCGGTGCCCCGACCGCCCGCCTGATACGGCGTGAGATGCTGCAGGAGTACCGTGCCCTGGTCCCTGGATTGCCCGACCTTGGCGGTCGTAGCAACCCCGAATCGATGTCGATGTTCCTGGCTCCGTGGGCGCTCGCTCTGTACCGGGTGGTCCGACGACACGGCGGCTCGCTCGAGGACGCAGGCGAGGCGATCCACTACGCCATCCAGACTCTGTACGGCCGGATACCGCGGCGCCTGCGCCTCGCGATGGGCAGGTCCAGTACGAAGGAGAAGGCGGCGCTGAAGGCCCGCTGGTTCGCGGAACACGACTATCCCGACAACTGGGTCTACGAGTTCGTCGACGGTGCGGGGCAGCCGTTCGACTTCGGGCTCGACGCGACGCAGTGCGCCATCGTCAATTACCTGCATTCGCAGTCCGCCGACGAGCTGACGCCCTACCTATGCGACCTGGATTATGTGGTGTTCGAGGCCATGGGGCTCGGGCTCACCCGCACCAAGACGCTGGCCTGGGGCTGTGACCGTTGCGACTTCCGGGTCACGAACCCGGGCACGACGACCAGCACTTGGCCTCCGCGTCTACCCGAGAGAAACTGCGGCCTGCCTCAGCCGAAGGGATCAGGGGCGCCGCCACGATCGACGACCCTGAGGTGATCGCTGCCCATCCGGCAGAGTGCCGCCAGCTGCGCGACCGCCGCGACCAGGGGCGCCACGAACGCAGCGCCCAGGGCCTGCGCCGTGGCTAGCGTCCACAAGCGCACCAGCGATCTCACCGGTGCGGTCAGCTGGCAGGTGAAGTACCGCACCCCCGAAGGCCGACCCCGGGCCCGCACTTTCCGCCTGAAGCGCGACGCGGACCGGTTCGCCCGCGACGTCGAGACCTCGAAGGACGCCGGCGGGTTCGTCGACCCGCAGCGCGCCGAAGTCACCGTCGCCGAATGGACGACCCGCTGGCTGGAGGCGAAAGCCAACCTGAAGCCGTCCACCCGCGAGCGCTACGAAGGTGCCATCCGGGCCCACATCGAGCCGCGGTGGGCGAACGTGAAGCTCTCCGGCCTGCGCCACGAGGACGTCCAGGACTGGCTCAGCGGCCTCGACCGGTCACCGGCGACCATTCGCAAGACCCACCGCATCCTGTCCCAGGCCCTCGACTACGCGGTCAAGGCCCGCCGGCTGTCCAGCAACCCGGCCAAGGGCGTCTCCCTGCCCAGGGTGGAGCAGGCCGCGCCGCGCTACCTGACCCACGCCCAGGTCGACCAGCTCGCCGGCACCATCGGGGAGGAGTGGCGGCTGCTGGTGCTCTTCCTGGCCTACACCGGACTTCGTTGGGGTGAGGTCGCAGCGCTGCGCGTGTCCCGGCTCGACCTGCTGCGCCGGCGGATCATCGTCGCCGAATCCGTCACCCCGATCCGCGGGGTAATGGTGTGGGGGACCCCGAAGGGACATGAGCGCCGGGAGGTGCCGCTGCCGCAGTTCCTGGCCCGCGAGCTGGAGGCGCATATCGCCGGCCTGGACGCGGCCGCGCTGGTGTTCACCGGCCCGCGGGGGGCGGTGCTGCGCTCGACGACGTTCCGCGACGCAGCCCTGGCCGCGGCCGCGAAACGGGTCCGGGTGCCCGGGTTCCATCCGCACGAGTTCCGGCACACCGCGGCCTCGCTGGCGATCGCCTCAGGCGCGGACGTGAAGGTCGTCCAGCAGATGCTCGGGCACAAGTCGGCGACCATGACGCTGGACCTGTACGGGCACCTTTTCCCCGACCGCCTGGACGTCGTCGCGGACGCGCTGGAGGCCGCCCGGGAGGCCGCTTTGGCGCCGTCAGCGAATCCTGATGTTCCCGAATCGTTCCCGAGGGCATCCTGAAGCAGCAAGAAGCCCTAACCAGATTGTGTATCTGGCTAGGGCTTTTGCTTGGTATCCCCAACGGGATTCGAACCCGCGCTGCCGCCTTGAAAGGGCGGTGTCCTAGGCCGCTAAACGATGGGGACCTGACCCCAGAACTATACGGGCACCGCGTCTGACCCGACAAAACGCCGATGTCCGCAGGCGTTCACCACGACTGCGATTGGTAGGTTCGAACCGTCCGGACCGAACGAGAGCGAGACTGATGGACGCAATCTGGCCGGCTTGCGCGCGCGTCGTCGTGGTGGGGTCGATCAATGTCGATCTCACGGTGCGCAGCGCGCACATTCCGCGTCCGGGGGAGACCGTACCGGGCAGCGGTCCGGTGATCATGCCGGGCGGCAAGGGAGCCAACCAGGCGGTCGCCGCGGCACGGCTGGGGGCGCACGTGAGCCTGATCGGCGCTGTGGGTACGGACGCCTACGCCGACGTCGCCCTGCGCGGCCTGCGGGACGCCGGAGTGCAACTCGAC
Source organism: Propionicimonas sp. (assembly GCA_035433085.1). GTDB lineage: Bacteria > Actinomycetota > Actinomycetes > Propionibacteriales > Propionibacteriaceae > Propionicimonas. The sequence goes on from DAORUI010000139.1 coordinate 3,492, forward strand.
CACGTGGCGCAGGTGGACGGGCCGTGCGGCATGGCGTTCATCACGGTGGACGACCAGGGCGAGAACTGCATCGTGGTGGTGCCCGGCGCCAACGGTCACGTCGACGCGGCGCGCATCAATGAGGTGGCGGACGTGATCGCGTCCGCCCAGCTGGTGGTGCTGCAGTGCGAGCTTCCGCTGGCGGCGATCGAGCGGACTATAGAACTGGCGCGCGGACGGATACTGCTGAACCTGGCCCCGGCCGTCCCGCTTTCCACGAACTGCCTGCTCTCCGCGGACCCGCTGATCGTGAACGAGCACGAGGCCAGGCAGGCGTTGGCCCTGCTGGGCGCCCTCCCGTCCAATTCCGAGGAGGACGACCTGACGGTTGCCGAAGCGCTGCTTGCGCAGGGCCTGAAGTCGCTGATCGTCACCCGCGGAGCCGAGGGCGCGCTGGTGGCCGATGCCGAAGGAATGACCTCGATCCCGAGCGCGTCGGTGACGGTGGTCGACTCGACCGGAGCCGGCGACGCCTTCGTGGGCGGAGTCAGCGCAGCCTTGGCCCGGGGTGCGTCCCTGCGCGACGCCGTCCGGTACGGAGTGCAGGTGGGCGCCTATGCCTGCACGCGTCCCGGCGCACAGCCGTCCTACCCAAGTGCCGGCGACGCACTGCCGGAGAACGCTGGCTGAGCTTGACGAAGCCCGCTACGGCGCCTCGAAGGACACGTGGACGTGGTCCATGTGGTTGGCGGTGTCGCCACCGCGATCGGCCATGGCGACCCAATAACCGCGGCTGAGTCGGTAGTTGCGCTGCTGCCAGATGACGTAGCTCACGTGCAGCCGGACGCCGTTGTCGATGAAGTACGCGGCGATGGTGTCCCCGAGCGCCACGTTGGTCTTGTAGGCGGGGATCATGATGTCGATCGCGCGTCCGCTGGGATGGTCCTCCGAGTAGGAGCTCGAGGCGCGCCAGCCATAGATGGTGGTGATCTGCGGGAAGCTGGCCCGCACCTCGAGCACGGCCGCCTGGGCGTAGGGCTCGAGCTTGTTGAGGCTGTCCGAGCCGAGGTCGGTCGTGGTCTGGGTGGTGGTGGCCGCGACCGCGACCGGCTTGGCCAGGCTGAGGGACGCGGTGGCGATCCAGTTGGCGGCGCCATTCCAGATGACCTGGGTGAAGTCGCCTTGGGTCTGGCCGGTGATGCGGATCAGGGTGCCGAAGGCGACGGTTGACACGGGCTCCGCGGCGGCGTCCGGGGTGCCGCGCAGGGGCGCGTCCGCTTGGGCGACGTAGCGCTTGCCGGCTGCGCGAGGCAGGACGAGGGCGTCCGGGGTGCCGGCGACAGGCTTCAGGTACCCGGTGACCACCCAGCCGACCCTTCCGGCGTAGATGATTTGGGTGTAGCCGCCGTTGTGGATTCCGGTTGTGCCGACGATCTTGGACTTCTTGATGGTGCCGCGATTCCTGGCACTGGCGGACGGGGTCGCGCGCAAGGCGAGCTTGGCTGTGGTGCGGTGCCGCGCGACGACGTCGGGGAGGGTGTCTGTGGCCTTGGAGAGGCGGTCGGTGGGCACCCACTGAAGCACGTCGTTGAGGTTGACCTGGGTGAAGGCGCCGGAGGTGAGTCCGGTAACGCGTACGACGGACTTCTTGGCGAGGGTGGCGGTCACTTCGCTGTCCGGGACGGCGGTGGCGCGGACGGAGGTGTTCTTCTTGGTTACGGTCTTCTTGCCGGCCGGTCCGCTGGTGATCTCGGTGGCGGGGGTGGGGTTGATCGTGAGGTACTCGGCCCAGGCGTAAGCCGTCTTGCCGGCGTACTTGATGGGTAGCCAGTCGCCCTTGACGGCGCCGGCAGCGAGGACGGTCTGGCCTTCGGCAAGCTGGCCGAGGATGGCCGACGAGGTGCTGGCCTTGGCGCGGACGTTGACGGAGGTGTGCGCGGTGTAGGTGGTGGTCACGGCTGCGTCCGCAGGGCTGGCGACGAGGGCGGGGGCCGCAAGGGTCGCGATGAGGATCAGCCAGGCCAGGGCGGCCCGGCCACCTTGGTGCACACGGTTCACGATGACCGTCCTTCTTGGGGGTGCCTGCTGTGGCTGAGGCGGGACGGGCCTTCCCCGTGACTCGCGCCACACCCGTCCCTTGGTGCCTCAGCAGCGGACTGTAGTCACGATGGCGGGGTCGCGTCACTAGTCGAGCTCAACCGCCAGTTGATGCTTGGGGGCCTTGTCAGGGCCGATTTGCCGACGATGTGACGGCTAGGCTGAGCGCATGGCGTTGACGGTGACCGACCAGCGGTTCGAGGATCTGGTGGACGTGGCGCTGGCGCAGATCCCGGCCGAGTTGCTCGATCAGGTGGAGAATTGCGCGCTGATCATCGAGGACGAGCCCGGCCCGGAGTACGGCGACGTGCTCGGCTTCTACGACGGAACACCCTTGTCAGAGCGCACTTCGCAGTACTCGGGAGTGCTTCCCGACCGAATCCTGATCTTCCGCGGCCCCCTGTTGCGCATGGTCGCGACCGAGGCCGAATTGATCGAAGAAGTCCGCATCACCGTGTGGCACGAACTGGCCCACTTCTTCGGAATCGACGACCACGAACTGGACGAACTCGGCTACGCGTAGCGTCGAGAATTGTCACCTACACCCAAGGTAGAGACCCAAGCCGGCGCGTTCGCTTGGGTCTGACGAGAAACGGTGGCTGAGCCTGACGAAGCCGAACGGTTGCTGAGCCTGACGGAGCGAACGCTGGCTGAGCCCTGACGAAGCGAACGCTGGCTGAGCCCTGACGAAGC
>DAORUI010000139.1:6360-7641 GCA_035433085.1 Propionicimonas sp.
AGCGAACGCTGGCTGAGCCCTGACGAAGCGAACGCTGGCTGAGCCCTGACGAAGCCAAACGGTGGCTGAGCCTGACGAAGCCTCGCGGGACGTCGCGCTGCTCCTCGAACCGGTGTCTGAGGAGGTCGCTCTGCTCGTCGAACCGATCCCTGAGGAGGTCGCTCTGCGACCGTCACGAAGGGCCGCCACGCCACCCAGTACCAACGCGAAAGAAACGGGACAAACCTGCCCCCCGTTGCCCACTCAAACGCAGAAACGGCACGGCCGGATCTCTGCTGGCAGAAATGTCCCGCAATTGTCAGGATGGATCGTTGACCACCCAGAGCCGCTCCAGGCTGCTGACCCAGGTGTCACACCCACCAATCGCGGACGCGGGCAGGTAGCCGGAGCGCAGGTCATCCAGGCTGACCGGCGAGGCTCCGACGAGCGAGGCGAGTTGGGCGCGCTTGGTGGCATCCGCGGTGAGGACGACGGCGCAGGGGACGTTGCCCTGGACGTTGTTGACGCGAAGGGTGGCGAGCACATCGGCAGCCATGCTGGGAGCAACGACGACAACCGGGACGCGATCGCGCCCAGCCCGGGCGAGAAAGTCGAGGAGTTCGCGAATAGAGGTGACATGAGCGTCCGTGACCAGGATGCGCGGCGACTCGAGCACGCAAAGGTCGCCTTCTAGGTGGTCGAGCCCACCACTGTTCGGCTGGTCGAACCGATCACCTTCCGGCTGGTCGAGCCCACCACTGTTCGGCTGGTCGAGCCCACCTCTGTTCGGCTGGTCGAGCTTGTCGAGACCCCCACCCCGACCGCTCCTCGCGCCGTGAGCGTTGGCGAAGTCCTTTGAAGCGTGTCCGAGCGGAAGCGACGGGAAGTGCCCAAGCCGGCCCAGAAGCTCCGCGAGCTCCTCGGAGGAGAGCGAGTGACGCGCATGTGCGTCCGGGCCGTGCAGGAGTTCGTCCTCAGTGCGGTAGCTGGGTACGGGAGCGTCGTCAGTCAGCCCGGGAATTGCCCGATCAGGCACGGAAACCAAGGCGTCTTGCCGTCGATCGGTGTCGACCCGATCGGCGAGCCATCCGTAGACGACGACGGCGATGCCAAGCAGGAGCACCAGCCCGATGCCGAGGTAGCCCATGTTCACGCCTCCAGTGTGCATGGGGTACCTGAGCGCAGGTACGCTACGAGGGCGTTCCGGCGTGTGGGGCCTATAGCTCAATAGGCAGAGCAGCGGACTTTTAATCCGCGGGTTCTGGGTTCGATTCCCAGTGGGCCCACCAGTAGTTTCAGCGG
>DAORUI010000140.1:0-7524 GCA_035433085.1 Propionicimonas sp.
GCTCGTTCCTCACGGACGCTCCTCAGGGACCATTGGTGGGTGGCTGTTTGTTCCTCAGCCGATCGGTCGCTCAGGGAGCGTTCGGGGCTCCGAGCTGGGCGCGGATCAGCTTTGCGGCTTCCGCTATCGAGTGGCCGAGGGGGTGGCAAGGGGAGCCGGCGCGGTGCTGCTGGGAGCCGCCGACCCAGGTGACCACTTGCGGGGGTTCGGCGAGGGTGGCGGCCAAGCGGACGACCCGGTCCACATCTCGTCGGCGATGAACTGCGGTGACCGCGTGCATAGCCCCGGACTTCTCGGCGGCGAGCCGCCAGGCGTCCATTGGTACCTGCGCGCCGAGGTACACGGTGCGGACGCCGACCCGGCGCGCGGCGACGGCGAAAGCCATCAGACCAAGCTCGTGATCGAGCCCCGCGGGTGCGCCCACCAGTACCGCGACCCCGTCCAGGGCCGAGTTGGCGGCCTCGTAGGCGCCGGCCAGGCGGCGCATCACCATGTTGCTGACGAAATGCTCCTCGGCCACCGAGATCCGTCCGGACGCCCACTCCTGACCGAGTCGCGCCATGGCCGGCAGCAGCCAGGCGTCGACCATCTGCTCGAACTCGCTCTCGGCGAATCGTGCGTCGAGGATGCGAGCGACCGCGGTCTGGTCCAATGCGGCCACTGCGGCGACCAATCCACCGAACTGGTCATCGCCGGCCGCGGTGCTCGTTGGAGCGCGGCGTCCCACCTCAGCGGCGGCTCGCCTGGGCGACCATCCCGAAGCCACGAGTTCCTGCATGCTCGAGATCCGCGCGATCACCGCGTCATCGTAGACGCGGTAACCTGCCTCACTTCGAGCGGGTGCGAAGACGCCGTAGCGTCGCTCCCACGCCCGGAGCGTGTGAACCGACAGTCCGGTGCGTTGCGCGGCCTGCTTGATGGTCAGCATGATTCTGCGAACACTAGGGGTTTCGTACCACTGGCGACTAGCGGTTCTAAGCAATATGTCTAAGCTTCCTAGACAACCGTTGTCTAACCTCGGCCGGCTTGTCAGACTCTCGTCAAGCCAACAGGACGGAGCTGAGATGTCTGACCCCACCGCAGCGGGAACCGCCCCAACGACGATCGACCGCGACCTAGCCGATGATGTCGTGCTGCTCGACGACGCCGGCCGTCCGGTCGGGCGGGCCTCCCGCGAGGGGGTCCATGGCGCCGAAACGCCGTTGCACCTGGCCTTCTCCTGCCACCTGTTCGACAGCGACGGACGCGTGCTGCTCACGCGTCGAGCGCTGAGCAAGCGCACGTGGCCGGGCGTCTGGACCAACTCCTGCTGCGGGCACCCCCGTCCCGGTGAACACCCGACGGATGCGGTGCGACGCCGCGTGGCCGAGGAACTCGGGATGAACGTGACCGGACTGCGCCTCGTCTTGCCGGAGTTCCGCTATCGCGCGGTGGACGCCAGCGGGACGGTGGAGAACGAGTTGTGCCCCGTGTGGGTCGGACGGGTCGACGGCACGCCTCGCCCGAATCCGGCCGAAGTCGTCGAGACCAGTTGGGTCGACTGGGACGAGCTCGTCGCCCTGGCCGACTCCGCTCCCGCGCTGCTGAGTCCCTGGGCGGTGCTCCAACTGCCGTTGTTGGACGTTGAACTACGAAAGGTCGGTGCCGCATGAGCCTCACCACCCACGCAGACCGTCGGACCCACTCGATCGACACGGGCGCGACTCCCTCGGACAGTGAGACCGTCGCCGCGGTGGAGAAGCTGATCGAGGCCACTCTGGGCTCCCTTCGAGCGAGTTGGACGGAACTCGCCGCCGGCGTCGTGCCGCGTCCGGGTGTTCTCCGCACCGACTCGGTGCTCGAGCTGCTGGCCGGGCTCACCACCTCTGGCGGCAAGCGACTGCGTCCGCGCATGGTGCACTGGGGCTGGGTCGCCGCCGGTGGCCGCTCCACGGGTGGCTACGAGCACGTGGTGGGAGCCGGTGCGGCACTGGAACTCCTGCACGTGTTCGCGCTGATCCACGACGACGTCATGGACCGTTCCGAGACTCGCCGCGGCCACGCCTCGGTACACGCCGAGGCGCGCCGCCAGCACGTCCGGCTGCATGCGCTGGGTGACCCGCAGCGTTACGGCGAGAACATCGCGATCCTTGCCGGCGATCTGGCGCACAGCGAGGCGTCCGCACTGATGGCGGGTCTACCGGCGTACCTTCAGCAGCACTGGCGAGCCCTGAGCATCGAGCTGATGATCGGCCAGGGTCGCGATCTCGTGGGAGCGGCCAATGGCCGCCGCGACCTCGCCCACGCCCGCGAGGTGGCGCGCGCCAAGTCGGGTGCCTACACCGTGTGGCGGCCCCTGCAGCTGGGCGCGGCGGCAGGGGGAGCGGGCGCGGAGACCTTCGCCGCACTCGAGCGCTACGGCATCGCGGTCGGCGAGGCGTTCGCACTTCGGGACGACATTCTCGGCGTGATCGGGGACGAGAAAGCCACCGGTAAGCCGGTCGGTGACGACTTGGTCGCGGGAAAGCCGACCGTCCTGCTGGCGTTGGCCACCCAGCGGTTCTCGCCACGCTGGCGGCGCGCGCTGGCGCGTGCGGGCACCGAGAAGGTGACCGCGAACGATGTCGCGGCCCTTCGCGCCGAACTGGTGAGATCGGGGGTGATCGCCGAGGTCGAGGCGATGATCACCGACGCGGTACGCGTGGCCACCAAAGCGCTGGACACCCCGGCGATCGAACCCGAAGCAGCTGCTGGTCTGCATTCCCTCGCCCACCGGGTGGCTTGGCGGACGGCGTGAGCCGGGTCGTCGTGGTCGGTGCCGGCCTCGCCGGGCTGGCGACAGCCTGCCGGCTGGTCGGAGACGGGCACGACGTCACCGTGATCGAGCGCTCCGGCGAACCGGGTGGACGTAACGGCACCATTCGCGAGGGCGGCTTCACCTTCGATTCCGGCCCGACCGTGTTCACCATGCCGCACCTGCTCGAGCGCGCCTTCGGGCACCTCGGACGCAAACTCGCCGACGAAGTGCGGCTGACCCGCCTCGACCCCGCCTACCGGGCGGTCTACGCCGACGGCTCTCAGTTGCGCGTCCGCGCCCAGCTCAGCGACCAGATCGCCGAGATCGGCAACGTCGTGTCCACTCGCGATGCGGAGGCTTTCCGCGGGTTCGTGAATTGGCTGGAGCAGCTCTACGAAGCCGAGATGCCTAATTTCATCGAGCGGAACTTCGATAGCCCGTTGGACCTGCTCAGCCGTCCCCGGGCGGCCGCGACGCTGGTTCGGCTGGGCGGCTTCGGACGCCTCGCTGCCACCGTTGGCCGCCGCTTCGAGGACGACCGCTTGGTCAAGCTGTTCACGTTCCAGGCGATGTACGCGGGGCTGGCGCCCGCCGACGCGCTTGCCATCTACGCAGTGATCACCTACATGGATTCGATCGCTGGCGTCTGGTTCCCCGAGGGCGGCATGCACGCGGTGCCCAAGGCTCTCGCCGGGGCGTTGGCCGAGTCTGGCGCGGAACTGCGGTTCGACACCTCGGTGAGCAGCATCCTCCGCGACACCGCCGGTCGGGTCGCCGGTGTGGTCGCCGGGGGCGAGCGGCTGCGCGCGGACGCGGTCGTGGTGACCCTCGACCTGCCGGTCGCCTACCGGAAGTTGCTACCCGACCTGAGGCCGCCTCGGGTGTTGGCCAACGCGCAGTACTCGCCGTCCGCTGTGGTCTGGCACGTGGGGGTGCGGGGCCGGCCGGCCACCGGAGTCGCGCACCACAACATCCACTTCGGCACGGCCTGGGCCGAGTCCTTCGACCAGCTGATCAAGCGCAAGGAGCTGATGAGCGACCCCTCCCGCCTGGTGACGATCCCCACCCTCGACGCCCCCGCAATGGCACCGGAAGGGCATAGCGCGCTGTACGTCCTGGAGCCCGTGCCGCACCTCGGTGCCCGGATCGACTGGACGCGGGAGAGCGGGCCGATGCGCGAGCGGTTGCACCGCTTCCTCTCCACCAACGGCTACCCCGACGACATCGTTGCCGAGCGGCTGGTCACACCGGCCGACTGGGAGGCCCAGGGTATGGCCATGGGCAGCCCCTTCAGCCTGGCGCACACCTTCTTCCAGACCGGTCCGTTCCGTCCACGGAACTTCGAGCCGCGCGTGCCCGGGGTGTTCTTCGCCGGCAGCGGCACGACGCCGGGAGTGGGAGTGCCCATGGTGATGGTGAGCGGGGAGCTGGCCGGTGAACGCGTCAACGACTATCTGGTGGGCCGATGAGCAGCGGCGAACAGGCGGTCCGGCGTCCTGTTCTGGACGGGGCGCGCGTCTCGCCGAGTCCGCCGGCCAGCACTGAACTGGCGGCCGGCTACGCCGAATGTGCCCGACTCACCCGCGAATACGGCACCACCTACTACTGGGGGGCCTTGCTGTTGCCGAGGGACCGGCGCCGACACGTCTATGCGGTGTACGCGTTGTGCCGGCTCGCCGACGACATCGTGGACGCGCCGGAGGCGACCACCACGCGCAAGGACGAGACCAGGGCGGCCTTGCGCCGTTTCCAGCAGCGGTTCGAGGCCGCGCGTGATGGTCACCCCGACGACCCGACGCTGGCCGCGATCGCGGCCAGCGTCAACGAGTGCGACATCGATCCGGAGTGCTTCGACCGCTTCTTCGGCGCCATGGGGATGGACCTCGATGTCGACCACTACGAAACCTGGGCCGACCTGTGCGCGTACATGGAGGGGTCGGCCGCGGTGATCGGCGAGATGATGCTGCCCGTGCTGCAGCCCCTCGGCGGTGCGGCGAGGGAGCCCGCTCGAGCGCTCGGCTTCGCGTTCCAGCTGACCAACTTCCTGCGTGACGTGGGCGAGGACCTCGATCGCGGACGGGTCTACCTGCCGCTGGCGGATCTCGAGCGGTTCGGGGCGTCACCCTGGCGGCGAGCCGCGGACGAGCCGTGGCGCCGGGCCATGGCGGCTCTGATCGCGCGCAATCGTGAGCTGTACGCGGAGGCCGCAGCCGGCGTCCCGATGCTGCCCGGGCGCTCGGCACGGTGCGTAGCCACCGCGCTGACGCTCTATTCGCAGATCCTCGACCGGATCGAGGCCAACGGCTATGACGTGTTCTCCGGACGCGTCCGCGTGCCCACCTGGCGCAAGGCGGCCACGGCACTTGCGATCCTGCTCGGCGGACCGACCCGCGCCGTGGCGAGGTTCAGTGAAGCGGACAGGTTCAGTGAAGCGGACAGGTTCAGTGAAGCGGACAGGTTCAGTGCAGGTGGACGCGATGCGGGCTGAGTACTTGCTGGTGCTGGCCGCGTGCGTGCTGATCACACTGCCGCTGGAGTTCGTGCTCGGTGCCCGGGTCTATCGGCGCCCGAAGCGGCTGCTGATCGCGCTACTGCCTGTGGTGGTGGTCTTCTACGTCTGGGACGCGATCGCGATCTCACGCGGTCACTGGAGCTACGACCCGGCCCGCACGACCGGCATCCTGCTGCCCGGGGCAATGCCGCTGGAGGAATTGGCCTTCTTCCTGGTGATCCCGTTGTGCGGCCTGCTCACCTACGAGGCCGTCGGCAACGTCCTGCGTCGGACGCGTGGTGCGCGGGCTCCGGCCGAGCGGGACCGGGCGGGTGAGCAGCATGCCTGAGTACACCATCGCGACCCTGGTCGCAGTGCTCGCTGTAGTGGCGATCGAACTGTGGTGGGCGCGCACGGGCATCTTCGCCACCGCCCAGTACTGGCTGGCCATGGCCATCGTGTTCACCTTCCAGGTGATCGTCGACGGCTGGCTGACCCGGCTGCCGGACGCGATCGTGCGCTACACCCCGGCGCATTTCCTGGGTGTGCGCTTCCCGTTCGACATTCCGGTGGAGGACTTCGGGTTCGGTTTCGCCATGGTCACCGGCACGATCCTGGCTTGGCGTGTAGCGGCACGGCGGGAGGAGCACGCATGAGGTCCTGGCGTCCCGGCCGCGACCGGCACGCGGTACGGCACCCGGCCGCGGCTACCGTGCCGGCCGTGCTGCCCGTCACTGAGCAGCCGCACGTGGTGGTTGTCGGCGGCGGCATCGCCGGACTCGCGGCCGCGACCGGACTCGCCGAGCGGGGCGTCCGGGTGACCGTGCTGGAGGCGCGGGAAACCCTGGGGGGACGCGTCCGCGCCTGGGAGGTGCCCGCGCCCGGCGGTGGCACCACCACCATGAGCCGCGGATTCCACGCGTTCTTCCGGCAGTACTACAACCTGCGCGCAATGCTGCGGCGCGCCGATCCGACGCTTTCTCGGCTGGTGCCGATCGAGGATTACCCGCTGCAACTCGCACCCACCGCGAGCAACCCCGAGCCGGTTCTCGACTCCTTCAGCAACGTGCCTCGGACGCCGCCATGGAACCTCGTCGGATTCGTTGCGCAGAGCCCTTCGTTCGGGCTGCTCGACCTGACCCGGGTGGACGTGCGCCACGCCCTGGGCCTCTTGCAGGTGCGCTTCCCGCAGACCTACACAGACCTGGACGGGCTGAGCGCGGCCGAGGTGCTCGACCGGCTGCGGTTCCCCGAGTCGGCCCGCCATCTGGCCCTGGAGGTCTTCGCGCGCAGCTTCTTCGCCGACCCGAGGGAGTTCTCGGGCGGTGAGTTGGTGGCGATGTTCCACACCTATTTCGTCGGCTCCGCCGAGGGCCTGCTGTTCGATGTGCCCGACGATGACTACGACACCGCGCTGTGGGCGCCGCTGGGACGGCACCTGGCCAGTCTGGGCGCCGAGGTGGTCACGTCCGTCCACGCCCGGGGGCTGAGCCGAACCGATGGTGGCGTGGTGGTGCATACCGACCAAGACGACATCCACGCGGACGCGGTCGTGCTCGCCCTGGACACGGGCGCGCTCCAGGGGATGATCGCGGCTTCTGACTGGGTCGGTGACCAAGCCTGGCGGGAGCGGATCGCGCGCCTGCGGATCGCCCCGCCGTTCGGCGTCGGTCGCCGCTGGCTCGACGGCCGGTTCCCGCAGGTGGCACCCTTCCTCGGCACCAGCGGATACGGCCCGCTGGACAATCTCAGCCGCGTGGATGCTTTCGAGGGCGGTGCCGCCGCGTGGGCCGAGCGTTCTGGCGGGACCGTCGTCGAGGTGCACGGGTATGCGCTCACCGACACCTCGTCCGCGACCCGCGACCGGCTCTGGGACGAGGCCGCCCGGTTGCACCCGGCTCTTGGCGCAGCCCCGGTGTTGGCTGAGGAATGGCTGGTTGAGGCCGACTGTGCGCTGGTGGACACCTCCCCGTGGCGTGACCGTCCGGGGGTGGTCACCCCCGAGGATCGAGTGGTGCTGGCCGGAGACCTGGTGCGCTGTGACTGGCCGGTGGCACTGATGGAGCGGGCAGCGACAACGGGCTGGCAGGCGGCGAACGCACTGCTCGGCCGATTCGGCCGTCCCGGCCATGAGCTGTGGTCCCCACCACTGCGGGGCATGCTGGCCCGCTGAGCCTGATCGGCTTATCCAGTCTGTCGAGAGGCTTCGTCAGGCTCAGCCAGCGTTGCTGGGCTTCGTCAGCGGGCGTTTCGGGGC
>DAORUI010000141.1:0-5768 GCA_035433085.1 Propionicimonas sp.
CTCAGGCCCTTCGTCAGGCTCAGGCCCTTCGTCAGGCTCAGGGAGCGGGGGGCGTCGTCAGGCTCGGGGGTGGCGGCGTCTATCATGACGCGGGTGTCGTCACTGTCCGCAACCGCTGTTGAGGTGCTGCGCACGACGTTCGGCTACGACTCGTTCCGGGGCGACCAGGCTGAGATCGTCCAGCACGTCATCGACGGCGGGGACGCGGTCGTCCTGATGCCCACCGGCGGCGGCAAGTCGCTGTGCTACCAGATCCCGGCGATGGTGCGTCCGGGCGTGGGCGTGGTGATCTCGCCGCTGATCGCGCTGATGCACGACCAGGTCAGTGCCCTCGAACTTGCCGGGGTGCGCGCTGCCTTCCTGAACTCGACGCTGTCGCCGGACGAGCGTCGCGCCATCGAGCGGGCGGCGATCGCCGGCGACCTCGACCTGCTCTATCTCGCGCCCGAACGGCTCGGCACCGACTGGACCCAGGAGTTTCTCGATCGGCTGCCCCTGGCGGTGTTCGCCATCGACGAGGCGCACTGTGTCTCCCAATGGGGGCACGACTTCCGTCCGGATTACCTTCGGTTGTCCGTTCTGCATGAGCGCTGGCCCGCGGTGCCGCGGATCGCGCTCACCGCGACCGCCACGCCGCCCACCCGCGGCGAGATCATCGAGCGCCTGGCCCTGAAGTCGGCGCGCACCTTCGTCGCCAGCTTCGACCGGCCCAACATCGCGTACCGCATCGAGGCCAAGCAGCAGCCCCTGAAGCAACTCGTCGCGCTGATCCGCAGCGAGCACGACGGGGATGCCGGCATCGTCTACTGCCTGTCGCGGGCCTCGGTGGAGAAGACCGCGGACGCACTGGCCAAGGAGGGCATCACCGCGCTGCCATATCACGCCGGGCTGCCCGCCGGCGTCCGCTCGGCCAACCAGTCCCGCTTCCTGCGCGAGGACGGCGTGGTGATGGTCGCCACGATCGCGTTCGGCATGGGCATCGACAAACCGGACGTCCGCTTCGTGGCCCATCTCGACCTGCCCAAGAGCATCGAGGGCTACTACCAGGAGACCGGACGCGCCGGTCGCGACGGCCTGCCCGCGACCGCCTGGATGGCCTACGGCCTGGCGGACGTGGTGCAGCAGCGCCAACTGATCGCCGGCTCGGACGGGGACGCGCAGCACAAGCGCCTGCTCGGCCAGCACCTGGATTCGATGCTCGGCCTGTGCGAAACGCTGCGCTGCCGCCGACAGTTGATCCTGGAGTACTTCGGCGAAGCCAGCGAGCCCTGCGGCAACTGCGACACCTGCCTGACGCCGCCCGTGCCATGGGACGGGACCGTCCCCGCGCAGAAGCTGCTGTCCACGGTCGTCCGGCTGCAGCGCGAGCACAACCAGCGCTACGGGGCTGGGCACCTGATCGACATCCTGCTCGGCCGGGCGACCGAGCGAGTCGAGCGCTGGGGACACGCCAAGCTGAGCACCTTCGGTATCGGCACCGAACTCACCGACCTGCAGTGGCGGGCGGTCACCCGGCAGCTGCTGGCGGCCGGGTTGCTGGCGGTGTCGACCGACGGCCACGGCACGCTCGGGGTGACCGAGGCCTCCTGGGAGGTGCTCCGCGGCGATCGGCCGGTGCCACTGCGCGAGGACGCGGTGGCGCGCGCACAGAAGTCGGCGCGCAAGGGTGCGGGCAAGGCGCGAGCCGATGGCGGGACACGCACACCGGCGGCGGCCGCCGACCTCAACCAGGCCGACCGGGAGTTGTTCGAGCAGTTGCGCACTTGGCGCGCCGAGACCGCGCGCGCCGCGTCCGTGCCGGCCTACGTCGTCTTCCCGGATTCCACGCTGGTCGGTATAGCGAAGTTGCGTCCGGCCACGCTGGACGAACTGTCCGGCGTGAGCGGCGTGGGTGCGAAGAAGCGTGAGTTGTACGGCGACGCGGTGCTCTCTCTCGTCACGGCTGCCTGAAACCTCCACGGTCCCAGCTCAGGACGCCACGGCGACCATTGGGTCGGGCGGCCGTGGTCTCGCCACTTTCGGCTGGCGGGCCTCGCCTCCCCCCGGGTTCGCCTGGGGGACGGCGATCGCCATGGCTTCGGCTGTGGTGAGTTCGCGGCCGCGGGCCTGGGCGGACTCGAAGGTCGCCGGGTCGAGCTCGCGGACGGTGTCCAGGTAGCGCTCGTGGAAGACGAACGCAGCCACCTCGAAGAAGCCGAGGCGTTGTCGCAGGGCTGCGGCCGCTCCCGAGAGCAGGCCGGCGAGTTCGGTCTGGTTACGCGCGGCGGCAATGGCGGAGAGTCCCTCCAGACCGTCCGCCACCCCGCCCTCCATGCCCATTCCTCCGGAGAGCCGGACGCTCTGGGTGAACGTCCGCTCGGCCTGCTCCAGGTCGCCGGCGAAGAGCTGGGAACGTCCGATGTGATGATCGGTGATCAGGGTGGCCAGGGTGTCGGAATGGTCCCGGGCCAGCCGTCCGGCACGCAGGTAGTGGCTGGCGGCTAAGTCGTTGTGGTCGAGCAGCGACTCCAGCCGGCCGAGCCCGACCAGCGCCAGTGCCGCGCCCCAGGTATCGCCCGCACCCTCGAACAGTTCGACCGCGTGAAACAGGTCGAGCCGGCAGGCGTCCAGGTCGGCTTCGGGCAGGGACATTCGGGTGAACGCGCGACAGGCGGTCGCCAGGGCCTCGCCGCTGATGTCGGACGAGTGCGCGAACGCTTGGCAGGCCTTGTCGAACACCTCAGCCACAGCCGGCGTGGGGTTGTGCCACATCTCCACCCAGTTGACCAGGAAGTCCGCCACCGCCTTGGTGTGCGGGTCGGTGGGCGTGCCTTGGGCAAGCAGATCCTGCATCCAGAGCCGTACTTCACCGAAGTACCCGCCGAACCACCAGAACACCAGCAGCGACCAGGCCAGATCGGCAGCATCGTCCGGGCGTCCGAGCTCGATCGAGTAGCGAACGGCCGCGCGCAGATTGGGCAATTCCAGGTTCAGCCGCGCAGCCGCGTCCACCTGTCCGGCACCGCGCAGCAGCGGGGCGATCTCCAGAGCCAGTGCGGTGTAGTGGCGCGCATGCTCGGCCCGCAGCAAAGCTGTCTCGCCGCGCTCGCGCAGCAGGTCGTCGGCGTACTGGCGCACCGTGGAGAGCATCGCGAACAGCGAGTTGCCGGCCTGGCTCTGCTGGCGCAGCAGCGAGTTGTCGATCAGCGCGGACAGATCCTCCAGTTCGCGACCCGACCACGGACGGTCGCGTCCGATCGCCTCGACCGCCGCGTAGTTGAAGCCCGGCGCGAACACCGAGAGGTCGGCCAGCAAGCCGCGTTGCTCGTCACTGAGCAGGTTGCTGCTCCACTCGATCGTGGCTTGGAGGGTGCGTTGGCGCTGCGGTACGTCGAGAGCAGCGGACGCGAGCAGCGCCAGCGGACGGTCGAGCCGCTCCAGGATCGCCTGCGGCGTGAGCACGCGGACGCGAGCCGCGGCCAACTCGATCGCCAACGGCAGCCCCTCCAGTTGGGAGCAGATGCCGGATACCGCAGCCACGTTGTCCGGAGCCAGGTCGAAACTGCTCTTCACCGCCCTGGCCCGCTCCACGAACAGGCGGACGGCCGCGCTGCGCTTCGCCTGCGCCACCGTCGGATGGTGGCTGAAGGTGGGTGCGGGCAGCCCGTCCAGTTCGAACACGTACTCGCCCCGGATGCGCAGCACCGCGCGACTGGTCACCAGGAAGGCGACTTCGGAGGCGTCCGAGTACAGCCCGACGAGGGCAGGGGCGGCCTCGCCGATCTGCTCGAAGTTGTCGAGCACAATCAATGCCTGGCGCTGGGCGAGGGCTACCGGCAGGCGTTCCTCGATGGCCGCCTCGCCGCTCTCGCCGATGCCGAGAGCCTGGGCGATGGTGGGCAGCAGCAACTTGGGATCGACCACGTTCTCCAGGGGGACGAACACCACGCCGTCGGCGAACTTCGCGCCGGCCCGCAGCGCCACTTCGATCGCCAACCGGCTCTTGCCGGTGCCGCCGGAGCCGACGATGGTGACCACCCGGGAGCGGTGCTCGACCAGCAGCTCGATCAGTTCGTCGATCTCGTCCTCGCGTCCCACGATCGGGGTGTAGGGGGGTGGCACCTGGGCGAGGGCCGGGCTGCTCCGCGGCTCCGGTACCGCCTGGACGGGCGGTTCGACGCCGGCCTGGAAGCGCTCGGCCAGCAACGTGGCGAGGTCCCGGGCGAGGTGCTCGCGCAGTTCGTCCTCGGTCTCGAAGGTGAGGTAGCTGGCGTTGTCGTCGTTCTGGATGCGGCTGATCAGCGCGGAGAGGCGATCCTCGCGCACCTGGCTGGCCTTCAGGTAGATCAGCTTCGGCATCTGTGGGCTGGCCAGGTCGTACTCGTCTTCGAGCCCCGAGATCTGCTCGCCCGGCGCGATCCAGCCGTAACGCTCCCAGTAGATGCCGACGAACACGTCGCTCTGCTCGAGGTAGGAGCGATAGAGCTTGCGCGGCGGGTGCGGCCGCGCGCCGAGCTCGAACATCACCGGTGCCAGGTGCAGGCGTTCGATGGCCGCGCGGGCGGCACGGCGCTCCGCCGCGAGTTCGCCCAAGGTCGAGGAGACGAACACTCGCAGCAGTTGGTCGGGTGTGCGGATCGCGGGTCCGGTGGAGACCGACTGCGACATATCAGCCATTCTGAGACGGTCCCGCCGTCGCGTCGAGGGCTGGGGGAGCGTAGCCACTCAGCACTTTGGACTACTTGGCCCAGGGCCCGCATGGACGCACCCGCTGGGCGCCCTGTTCTGGGCCTATCGCGGGCAGACTAGTGAAGCTTGCTCCGGGTTTCGAACGCATGGGGAATTCCACTACTGGCGCGGGTCGCCGTCCGGGTGGAAACTGAGCGCAAGAGCTGGCGCACCCCGCGTCACCGGGAAGGAGCATTCGATGAATCTGTTCCCTTGGTCGACGGTATCGTCTGGTGAAAACTCCGAGCGGGTCTCGGTGATCCAATACCTGTTGCGCTCTCGCGGGCAGTCCGTCACGGTCGACGGGAGCTTCGGCCCGGCGACCAGGACCGCGGTCAAAGCCGTCCAGTCCGCCGCCGGATTGATGGCCGATGGTGTGGTCGGGCCGAAGACGTGGCCGGCACTGGTCACCACGGTCCGCAGCGGCGACTCCGGGGACGCCGTTCGCGCACTGCAGACCGGTGGGCTGGTCACACCGCCGTGGGACGGCCCCGTCGATGTGGACGGCGCCTTCGGACCCGACACGAAAGAGCGCGTCGAGGGATTCCAGTACAACTGGGGGCTCGCCCGGGACGGGGTGGCCGGCCCGCAGACCTGGTCGTTCCTGACATCCGGCGGCGGAGAATGGCCGTTGGTGAGGGTTGGCGCGACCCAGGAGACCAACTGGCGGGTTCGCACCGTCCAGCACCTGCTGCGCGCGCATGGTGCCACCATCGCGGCCGACGGCACCTTCGGCACGCTCTCCGGCAACGCGATGAAGTTCTTCCAGTTGGGGCTTCGTGCCACCGAGATCAGCACCACCTGCGGCCAGCTGGACTGGCCCGAACTTGTCGTCACGGTCAGACGCGGCGACAACGGCGAAGCCGTCCGAGCTGCTCAGGTGTTGCTGCCCGATCTCGCGGTCGACGGACAGTTCGGCGCCAAGACCGAAGCTGCCGTCCGCGCCTTCCAGGACAAGTTCCTGGCGACCACGGACGGGATCGTCGGGCTGAAGACCTGGTGGGCGTTGGTGGTGCCGTCCTACGGGTGAGACCGGTGGCGGGCTTCGTCAGGCTCAGCCA
>DAORUI010000141.1:5868-7503 GCA_035433085.1 Propionicimonas sp.
GTCGAGCGGGATCACGTCGGTTCCGGCCACGATCAGATCGGCCCGTTCCCAAGGACGCTCCTCGGCGAGGAACCGCGTCTCGTGTGCCATCCATCCGTGCCAGAACGCTGCCGACTGCTCGGCGTCACCGTTCACACCGGACGCGATGTCGCGCTCGATGCCCCGCCGCTCGGCTTGGGCATGGTCGGACTGCGTCCAGATAGTGAGGTCGATCAGGTCGGCGAACTCCCTCTGGTTGGCGCCGACGCCTTCGACGAGCACGACATCCGTTGTGCCGGGCACATCGATGGCGCCTTGGCGTCCGAGCCTCACCCAGGCTGAGGGACGCAGCGTCACCCCCTCGCCACGTTGGAGCGGTACCAGGATGCCGTCGGCCAGCAGGTGTCCCCAGCCGAACATGGGTTCATTCCAGGCGAGATCGTCGGTGTGCACGAGCGCCGATCCTGGAATGGCACTGTGCAGGAAGCCAGCCAATGTCGACTTGCCCG
The DNA here is from genome assembly GCA_035433085.1 of Propionicimonas sp. Taxonomy (GTDB): domain Bacteria; phylum Actinomycetota; class Actinomycetes; order Propionibacteriales; family Propionibacteriaceae; genus Propionicimonas. Next base: position 6,357 of record DAORUI010000141.1, read on the forward strand.
ACGCGCTGCGTCCGTCGATGGCCACGATGCGGGGGTGTCTCTCCGGCGCGGCGCCCATCACGAGGGATGCGAGTTCGTCGCCGGCGATGGCTCGCCACGGGCCTGCCGGGGGTTCGCCGTGCGGGAGTGTCATGGCCACGACTCATCTTGTCAGGCTCGCACCCTTCGGCGGTTCGGCTGGTCGAGGGCCGAACTCGGCTGGTCGAGGGCCCGACTCGGCTGGTCGAGGGCCCACTCGGCTGGTCGAGGGCCCGACTCGGCTGGTCGAGCTTGTCGAGACCCCCTCCGCCGGCTACTCGACCTCGGGGCGGGCCTGCTCCTCGCGGAGGCGGGGCGGGGTGAAATCGTCGGGATTGATACCGCGTTTGTCTGCGTAGAAGGCGCGGAACTTGTCCATGTCGGCGGTGACGTCGCCGGTGAGATGGATGGTGGGTCCGAATCCGGCGGTCTTCGTTGCCGAGTCGACGTAACCGAGGACGACCGGGAGGTTGGCGTCCCGCGCGATGCGGTAGAAGCCGGACTTCCACAGCTTGCCGCGATGCCGGGTGCCTTCCGGCGTGACGACGAGGATGAACCGTTCCTGACCGTGGGCGAGCGCGACCACCTCGTCCACCAGCCGGCCGGGGTTCGCCCGATTCACCGGGATGCCGCCGAGCGCTCGCATCACGCGTCCGAACGGCGGCTTGAACAGGGTGTGCTTGCCCAGCCAGCGCGGGGCGAACCCCTGGCCCCAGCTGAGCGCGAGCATGAACACGAAGTCCCAGTTGGACGTGTGCGGCGCGCCGATCAGCACCGCGGACCCGTCAAGCGGTGGTTCGGAGACAACACGGTAGCGGGACAGCGCCCAGTAGGCGCGAGCAAGCAGAGGGCGCACGATCACGTGTCGAACCTAGTGCCAGCGCCGACCCGCCACTAGTGTCGAGCGCAGGTCGTCGGGCGTGGCGCAGTCGCGCACCGGCACATCAACTCGCGAACCACGCCTGCTCGATCGCGGGGCGAGCGCGGTCGACGCAGACGGAGGTCGAACATGGCGGACGATGGTCGCTCAACCCTGGCGGCTGCTCCGGTCGGAGGGACGCGCCGCTGGCGCCTCCCGGCCGATCGGGAGCCGGAGCGTCCGGACTTCGCGGTGGTGCGGCGGCTGATC
>DAORUI010000142.1:0-7411 GCA_035433085.1 Propionicimonas sp.
TCGGAATGGATCGACCACTTGTTGTGCACGGTCAGGTAGCGCAGCGTGATCGCCTTCTCCCCGGTCGGGCCGAGTTCGGGTTCGCCGAAGGCGTGGGTCATGTCCAGCGGCGGGCGGAAGGTCGGCAGCTGCTCCCCGGCATCGATCATCCAGTCGTGGTCGAGGAAGAAGTGCATCCGGCCCGAGAGGGTGTGCCAGGGCTTGAGCCGTTCGGTGTTGATGGTGAACGCGGCGTAGCGGCGTCCGCCGGTCTCCGAACCCGACCACTCCGGTGAGGTGATCACCGGCTGCGGTGCCTCCTGGGTCTGCTTGAAAGTGATCCGGCGCTCCTCCTGACCCTCGGAGAGGTCGGCGAGCTTGCGTCCGGTCTTGGCCTCCAGGTCGTGGAAACCCTGGGTGGCGAGCGCGCCGTTGGTGGTGCCGGAGAACGCCAGGATCGCCTCGGCGAGGCGGGCATCGGTGTCGATCGCCGGACGCCCCGCCCCGGCGCCGGACGGCATCACGCCGTGCAGCTTGCCGAGCAGTTCGACCGAGCCCTTCACGTCGTAGGTGATGTTCTTCACCGTGAAGCCGAGCCGGTCTGCCAGCGGCCCGACCGTGGCCAGTTTCTCGGCGATCTGGGTGTAGTCGCGCTCGACGACCATCATCGCGGGCAGGTTCTTGCCGGGAACTGCCGGCAGGTCGGTGCCCCGCCAGTCGGGCACATGGCCGCCGGGCTGGCTGATCTGGCCGGGGGTGTCGTGCTGCATCGGGACGGCTACCAGGTCGCTGCGCGTGTCCAGGCGGCCCTTCGCCAGCGTCGAGATCGCCCGCGCCAGCAGGGTGAAGAAGTCGAAGTCGCTCTTGGCCTCCCACGGCGGGTCGATCGCCGGCGTGAACGCGTGCACGTAGGGATGCATGTCGGTGGAGGAGAGGTCGTACTTCTCGTACCAGGTGGCTGCCGGGAAGACGATGTCGGAGAGCAGCGTGGTCGAGGTCATCCGGAAGTCCGCGCTGATCAGCAGGTCGAGCTTGCCCTCGGGCGCCTGCTCGTGGAACTTCACCACTTTCGGCAGGGCCTCGGCGGCGTGCTGGTTAGGCATCAGGTTCGACCCGGTGCCGAGCAGGTGCTTGAGGAAGTATTCGTTGCCCTTCGCCGAGGAGCCGAACAGGTTCGAGCGCCACACCACCATCGTCCGCGGCCAGTTCTCGGGGGCGTCGATGTCCTCCAGTGCGGTGGTGAGTGTGCCTGCCTTCAGCTGGGCCGCCACCCAGGCGCCGGGCGATTCGGCTTCGCCGGACGCGACCGCGGCCTTGGCTTCATCGGCCAGGTCGAGCGGGTTGCGGTCGAACTGCGGGTAGAACGGCATCCAGCCCAGCCGGTGGCTCAGCGCCATCGCGTCCGCTGTGTGCAGGCCGTCGAGGTGACCGGTGCTCAGGGGCGACTTGACCCGGTCGGCGGAGTAGCCGTCGGTGCGCCACTGGTCGGTGTGCATGTACCAGTAGCCGGTGCCGATCATCGTGCGCGGCGGACGCGACCAGTCCAGCGCGTTGGCCAGGTTGAACCAGCCGGTCATCGGCCGGCACTTCTCCTGGCCCACGTAATGCGCCCAGCCGCCGCCGTTGCGTCCGATGCAGCCGGTCAGCATCAGCAGCGCCATGATCGCGCGGTAGGTGACGTCGGCGTGGAACCAGTGGCAGATGCCGGCGCCGATGATGATCATCGAGCGGCCCTTGGACTCCTCGGAGTTCTTCGCGAACTCGCGGGCGATGCGCAGGCACACGTCCGCCGGCACCGAGGTGATCTCGGCCTGCCAGGCCGGGGTGTAGGGCGAGTTGACGTCGTCGTACCCGGAAGCCCAGGTGCCCGGCAGACCGTCGCGGCCGACCCCGTACTGGGCGAGCATCAGATCGAGCACGGTAGTGACCAGGTGCTCGCCGACGCGGACGGCGGGGACGCCGCGGCGGATGATGCTGCCCTCGCCGCGCGGATCCTCGAAGCAGGGCAGGGCGATCTCGACCTTCTCCGCACCGCCGACTTCGATCAGGCTGAGTGCCGGCTTCAGGTCACCGAGGTCGAGATTCCACTTGCCCTTGCCATCCTCGTTGTAGCGATTGCCCATGGTGCCGTTCGGGACGGCCGGTGCGTTGGTCGCCGCGTCCCAGAGCACGGTCTTGAAGGCTGCGTCCGCTGACGATCCCTGAGCCCCGCCCAACGATGGCTGAGCTTGACGAAGCCTCGGAGACCCTTCGTCAAGCTCAGGGATCGTTTCCAGATCTTGCGCGGTCAGGAACTTGGCCGCGGTCAGGCCGTGGCCGTCCGGGTGCTCGACCAGGGTGACCAGCATCGGCAGGTCGGTGTACTGCTTCACGTAGTCGGTGAAGAACGGCACCTGGCGATCGACGAAGTTCTCCTTCAGGATCACGTGACCCATCGCCATCGCGAGGGCGGCGTCCGTCCCGGCTTGGGCGGGCAGCCATTCGTCGGCGAACTTGACGTTGTCGGCATAGTCGGGGGCCACCGTGACGACCTTCGTCCCGCGGTAGCGCACCTCAGCCATCCAGTGCGCGTCCGGCGTGCGGGTCAGCGGGACGTTCGAGCCCCACATCATCAGGTAGGTCGAGTCCCACCAGTCGCCGGACTCGGGCACGTCGGTCTGGTCGCCGAACACCTGCGGCGAAGCGACCGGAAGGTCGGCGTACCAGTCGTAGAACGAAGTCATCGCGCCACCGATGAGGTGGTTGAAGCGGGTGCCGACGGCGTGCGAGACCATCGACATCGCCGGGATCGGCGAGAACGAAACGCAGCGGTCGGGGCCATAGGCCTTGATCGTGTGGACGTAGGAGGCGGCGGCGATCTCCAGCGCCTCGTTCCAGGTGATCCGGACCAGCCCGCCCTTGCCGCGCGCCTGCTGGTACCGCTTACGGGTCTCGGGGTTGGTGGAGATCTCGGCGAAGGCCTTCACCGGGTCGCCAAGGCGGGCCTTGGCCTCGCGATAGGCCTCGATCAGCACGCCGCGTCCGTAGGGGTAGCGCACGCGGGTGGGCGAGTAGGTGTACCAGGAGAAGGCGGCGCCGCGGGGACAGCCACGAGGTTCGTACTCGGGCCGGTCGGGGCCGGTGGTCGGGTAGTCGGTCTGCTGCGATTCCCAGGTGATGATGCCGTCCTTGACGTACACCTTCCACGAGCACGAGCCGGTGCAGTTCACCCCGTGGGTGGAGCGAACCACCTTGTCGTGGCTCCAACGGTCGCGATAGAACACGTCGCCGGCGCGACCGCCCTCACGGAAGACCGCACGTGAGTCGTCGGTCTCGTCCCACTTGGTGAAGTACCTGCCGAGCTTGAGTAAGGCCTCAGCTGCCGGACCATCCAATTTCGGGCGCGACGTTGTGCTCATGGCTCATGCTAACCAGGGATCGCGGGATAAACCGAAGCTTTCGTGAAAACGCACCGATGTGGTTTCGGGTTCGGTTAGCCGCCGGCGAAGGGCGGGAGCACGTCCACGCGGGCGATGCCTGGGATGACCTCTTCGGGATCGCGGACAGAGGCGCCGTCCACCAGGAGCGAGCAGGCCCCGAGCACTCTGCCGAGCGCCGGATTGTCAGCGCTCAGTCGGGCCAGCAACTCAGACGCGGTCAGATCGCCGGCGTCGAGTTGGGCGGTGTTGGTGCCGGCGGCATCCGCTGCCCCGGCGTAGTAGGTGATCTGCACCTCAGCCTCCGATCGAACTCATGTTGCGAGCGGGCTGCTGGAAGCCGGCCATGCCGATGCCATGCCCCGCGCTCTTCTCACGGTGGGCGCCCCGCCAGAGTTCGGCGAGTTCCACGTCGGTCGCCCCCTGCCGTAGGGGGGCGCGCAGGTCGGTCTCGGTGTGACTGAACAGGCAGGTGCGCAGCTGCCCGTCCGCGGTCAGGCGGGTGCGGTCGCAGGCCCCGCAGAACGGCGAGGTGACCGATGCGATCACACCAACGCGTCCGGACGGGTGGCAGTCGGCCGCCGCCACCAGCCACTCCTCGGCCGGCGCCGAGCCACGCTGCTCGGCCGGGCTCAGGTCGAAGTGTTCGGCCAGGCTCGCCAGGATCTCGGTGGCCGGAACCATCTGCCGCCTGTCCCAGCCATGCTTGGGGCCGAGGGGCATCTGCTCGATGAAACGCAGCCGGTAGCCCTGGTTCAGGCAGAACTCCGCCAAGGGCACCACGTCGGCCTCGTTCACGTCGCGCATCACCACGGTGTTGACCTTGATCGGGTGCAGGCCAGCCACGGCGACGGCGGTCAGGCCGCGAAGCACGTCGTCCAGCCGATCGCGCCGGGCGAGCGCGGCGTAGCGCTGGCGGTCGAGCGAGTCCAGGGAGATGTTCACCCGCTGCAGACCGGCTGCCGCGAGCTCGTCGATGCGCTTGTCGAGACCCACGCCGTTGGTGGTCAGCGAGATCTCGGGCGGGCCGCCCTGGTCGGTGCGGAACTCGGCCGCGGCCGCGATGATCCCGGCAAGGCCCCGGCGCAGGAGTGGTTCGCCACCGGTGAAGCGCAGTTTGCGGACGCCGAGCAGGGTCACCGCCACCCTGATCAGTCTCGTCACTTCGGAGTCGGTGAGCACGTCGTCGCCGGGCAACCAGTCGAGTCCCTCGGCGGGCATGCAGTAGCTGCAGCGCAGGTTGCAGCGGTCGGTCAGCGAGATGCGCAGGTCGCGCGCAACGCGTCCGAAGGCGTCGGTGAGGGTGCCTAGCGGCAGGACTGCGGTCGGCACCTCAACTCCCAACATCGCGTGTACGGACCATCACCGTAACCCGAGTAGTTACGAGTTTCTAGTAGAAACGGCTGGGGGCATGGGGGATCATGGGGACGCTGGCCAATGACCGGAGGACGGATGAGCGAGAGTCGGGCGTCCCGACTGGGGCCGACCCGTGCCGAGGTATTGCATCACCTGCGGACGATCGGTGAGCCTGTGCCGGTGTCCGATGTGGCCGTCGTGATCGGTCTCCATCAAAACACGACCAGGTTCCATCTGGACGCCCTGACCGAATCAGGGCTGGTTGTCCGTGAGGTCGAACAGCGCAACCAGCCCGGGCGGCCCAAGGTGCTCTATCGGGCTGCGCAGGGGCATCGGGCCAATCACTATCAGGAGCTCGCCGGGGCGATGATCACCCACTTCGCCGGAGTGCTGGCGGACCGGTCGGCCCGTGCCCAGTCGGCGGGCGAGGCCTGGGGTGACGAACTGCGCACCGAATTGCTGCGGACGCAGGGCGCATCCGAGCCGCTGGAGCGGCTGATCGGTTGCATGGACGAACTGGGTTACGCACCGAAGCTGGTTGCCGAGCCGGAGACCGTGGTCGAACTGCGGCCGTGTCCGTTCCTCGAACTCGCCGACAAGGACCCGGACGTGGTCTGCCAACTGCATCTCGGCCTGGTCCGCGGACTGCTCGGCCCTGACCAGCCCTGGCAGGTGACTGACATCGAACCCTGGGTGACTCCCACCAAGTGCCTGCTGCGGTTGGCCTGCGAGCAAGCCTTCGGCGATCGGACGTCCAGCGATCGGACCTCCAGCGATCGGACGTCCAGCGATCGGACGTCCAGCGATCGGTTGGTCGAGCCTGTCGAGACCACGGCGGCCTCCGGTCCTTCCGAAGGGTCGCTGGTGGGTGTCGCCGAGCCTCGACGTACGCGACCGGCCGATGACTGGCAGGAAGGTTCGAACCGTGCGTGAACTACTCACGGTCGAGCAGTACCTGGACGAGTTGCTGCGCCTGGTCGAACCCGATGCCGGAATCGAGCACCTCGCCCTGGCGGACGCCTTCGGCCGCGTGCTGGCTGAGCCAGTGCACGCAACCGTGGACATTCCGGTCTTCGACAACTCGGCGATGGACGGCTACGCGGTGCGGTTCGCCGAAGTGGCCGCGGTGCCGGTGTCTTTGCGCGTGGTCGGCGATGTGCCTGCCGGCAGCGCGTCCGACCCAACGGCTGGGCCGGGCGAGTGCGTCCGGATCATGACCGGGGCGCCGCTGCCCAGCTTCGCCGACACGGTGGTGCCGGTAGAGGACACCGATGGAGATCCGATCCTGGTCACCATTCAGCGCGTGCCGGCCAAGCTGGCCGCACACGTCCGCCGCGCCGGCGAGGACTTCGCAGCGGGCGCCCAGCTGGCCGAAGCCGGCGCGGAGCTTCGCGTCGGGTTGGTCGGGGCACTGGCCGCGGCCGGGGTGCGGCAGGTCCCGGTGCGGCCACGTCCGGTGGTGGCGCTGTGTGCGACCGGCGACGAACTGGTCGTTGACGGTTCTGCTCTCCGACGTGGTCAGATCCATGAGTCGAACTCGCTGGCGCTGTCCGCCGCGCTGAGCCGCGATGGTGCGCAGGTACTGCGGGCCGAGTCGGTGGGGGATCGACCGGTTGCTCTGACCGAATGGCTCGACGGCGCTACCGCAGCCTGCGACATGGTGGTGCTCACCGGCGGGGCCAGCGTCGGCGCCTTCGACGTGGTGCGTGACGTGCTCGAAGCCACTGGCGGCACTTTCCGGCACGTCCGGATGCAGCCGGGCAAGCCGCAGGGCTGGGCGATCTGGACCGACGGGACCCCGGTTGTCGCGCTGCCCGGCAATCCGCTGTCGGCGTCCCTGAGCTACGAGGTGTTCGTGCGGCCCTTGCTGGATCGACGGCTTGGCCGCGCGGCGCGTCCGGCGTTCACTGCGGTCGCCGATGCTGATTGGTCGTCGCCGGCCGGAAGGCGGCAGCTCGTCCCCGTCCGGCTCAGCACCTCGTCCGACGGACGGCTACTGGCCCGTCCGGCACACGTACGCGGCTCGGCCTCGCACATGGTCACCTCACTGGCCGGGGCGGACGGCATCGCGGTGGTCGCCGAGGACGTGACTGTGGTGGCGGTCGGAAACGTGCTCACGGTGAGGTGGCTGTGATCGACGACTTCGACGCGATCGTGCTTGCCGGCGGACGCGGCTCGCGACTGGGCGGGGTGACCAAGCCGGCGGTGACCGTCGGCGGACGGCGGCTGCTCGACATCGCACTGTCCGCGGTGGCTTCAGCGCGTCGGATCGTGGTGGTGGGCGACGTCGACGTGCCGACCGGCGTGCTGCAGACGATTGAGGACCCACAGTTCGGCGGTCCGGTAGCCGGGGTTGACGCAGGCTTCGCCGCCCTGGGTGAGCACGCGCCCTGGACGCTGCTGTTGGCCAGCGACCTCCCCGACGCCGAGGCCGCTGTTGAGGCACTGTTGCGCGCGGTGCCCGCGGCTGAGCACGACGGGGTCTGCCTTCGTGACGGCGACGACCGGTTGCAGTGGCTGCTCGGCTGCTACCGCACGCCGGCATTGGCGCGACGGCTGGGCGAGCGCGGCGACCCGCCGCTCACCGCCATGTTCCGGCTGCTGGAACCGCTGCACCTGCTCGGCTTGACCCCCGACACAGCGATCGTGGCCGACCTGGA
>DAORUI010000143.1:0-7360 GCA_035433085.1 Propionicimonas sp.
TCCGGTTCTGGGAGTGGGAGAACCCGGCCGTGGTGATCGGGTCGTTCCAGTCGCTGCGCAACGAAGTGGACGCGGAAGCCGCGGCCGAGCACGGTGTTCAGGTCGTCCGGCGGGTCTCCGGCGGCGGCGCCATGTTCATGGAGGCGGGCAACTGCATCACCTTCTCGCTGGTCGTGCCGGCCACCCTCGTGGATGGGATGAGCTACGAGGCGTCCTACGCCTTCCTGGACGAGTGGGTGCTGGCCGCACTCGGAGAGGTGGGCGTGCAGGCGCATTACGCGGGCCTGAACGACATCGCTTCGCCGGCAGGCAAGATCGCCGGCGCAGCCCAGAAACGCTTCGTCGGCGGCGCAGTTCTCCACCACGTGACCATGGCCTACGACATCGATGCGGACAAGATGCTGCAGGTGCTCCGGATCGGCCGCGAGAAGCTCTCCGACAAGGGCACGAAGAGCGCCAACAAGCGTGTCGACCCCGTGCGCTCACAGACCCGACTGCCGCGCTCTGAGGTGATGGCCTCGTTCGAGGCCACCTTCCGCAGCCGCTATCGCGTGGTGGACGGGCACCTGACCACGGCCGAACTGAACGAGGCCCGCGAACTCGCAACCAGCAAGTTCAGCAACCCGGAATGGATCGCCCGGGTGCCCTGAGCCCTCACCCCGCCAGCAGAACCCGGGCTTGCATGGCCGCTGCGATGCGGTCGAAGTCGCCCGGGCCGATCCGGAACATTCCGCGCCGGAACAACATGCCCCAGTGCACCGGGTCGGTGACGAAGCCCAGCGCGGACAGCATGGGCCGAACCGGTACCGCTTCGCATTCGGCGAACCGGACGCCCAGGCGCCACGGCCGGCTGCCGTCGGCCACCCGCGCCTCGTACGGCTCCGCGCCGACGACGGTGCCGCAAGCGGTGAACTGCTGTAGCGGCTCACCGTCGGGATGGCTCTGCCGCGGCGAGTAGAAGACGATCCGATCGCCCCGCCGCAGCCTGGCCAGCCGCGTACGGGCTTCGGTGTTGGCTTGGATGTAACCGCCGCCCACGTTTCGAGCCACCTGGTCGAGGCTCACCGTGCTGACCCAGAAACGGGTCTGACTCTGTGCTGCTGAAGTTGTCATGAGGTGAGTCTGGATGCCGCCACTGACATTTCTTCCGCACCGTATCGGGGCCCGGTGACGGCGGCCCTTCGTGACGGCTTGCTCGTTCCTCGCAAGCCTCCTCAGGGACCGGTTGGAGGGTGCCGACTCGCTCCCTCACAGGCCTCCCCGGCGACCGGTTGGAGGGTGCCGGCTCGCTCCCTCACAGGCCTCCCCGGCGACCGGTTGGAGGGTGCCGGCTCGCTCCTCACAAGCCTCCCCGGCTGCCGATCAGCCGGTGACGGCGAGTGCTTCGGTAAGGGTGAAGTTGCCGACATAGAGGGCGGTGCCGATGATCGCTCCCTCGACTCCCAGCGGCACCAGTTCACGCAGGGCGCGCAGATCATCGAGCTGCGCGATCCCCCCACTGGCCACCACGGCGGCGTCCGTGCGTCCGCAGACCTCACGGAGCAGGTCCAGGTTCGGCCCGCTGAGCATGCCGTCACTGGCCACATCGGTGACCACGTAGCGGGAGCAGCCGGCCGCGTCGAGCCGGTCGAGGGTCTCCCACAGGTCGCCGCCCTCGCGCGTCCAGCCGCGCGCGGCCAGGCGCGTCCCGCGGACGTCCAGACCGATCGCCACCCGATCGCCGAACTCCCCGATCACGCGGTCGCACCACTCGGGGTTCTCCAGGGCGGCGGTGCCGATGTTCACCCGGCGGCAGCCGGTGGCCAACGCACGCTCCAGGGACGCGTCGTCGCGGATCCCACCGGACAGTTCCACCTTCAGCGCCAGGCGCTCGACGATCCCGGCGATCACCTCGGCATTGCTGCCACGGCCGAAAGCCGCGTCCAGGTCGACCAGGTGCAGCCATTCCGCGCCGCCGTCCTGCCAGCGCAGCGCCGCGGCCAGCGGGTCGCCGAAGACCTTCTCCGAGCCGGCGACGCCCTGGACCAATTGGACGGCCTGGCCCCCTTGCACATCGACGGCGGGCAGTAGTTCGAGCTTCATGATTCCCTTCGCAAGGTGTCCAGCCAGTTGCGCAACAGGCGTGCTCCGGCGTCGCCGGACTTCTCCGGATGGAACTGGGTCGACCAGAGCGGCCCTTGCTCGACCGCCGCGATGAACCGGTCGCCGCCGTGCTCGGCCCAGGTGATGCGCGCGTTCTGCGGCCAGTCCGGCACCTCGTGCACTCCATAGGAGTGCACGAAGTAGAAGCGTTCGCCCTCGACCCCGGCGAACATCGCCGACGCGATCGGCGGTTGGACGGTGTTCCAGCCCATGTGCGGCAACGGGACGGCGTCCAGTCGCTCCACAACGCCGGGCAGCACACCGACTCCCGGCGCCGGGTCGCCGTGCTCGACACCGAGGGCGAACAGCACCTGATGACCCACGCAGATGCCCAACACCGCACGCTTGGCAGCCAGCCTGCGAAGGATGAGTTGCGGCCCACCCACCGCTGCCAGTCCGTCCATGCAGGCGGCGAAGGCGCCGACCCCGGGGACGAGCAGACCGTCGGCCGCCAGGCAGGTGTCCGCGTCCGCGGTCAGCACTACCTTCGCGCCGGCGGCTTCGAGCGCTCGGGTGACCGAGTGCAAGTTGCCGGAGCCGTAGTCGAGGACCGCTACCGAAGGGGTTGCGAAGCCGGCGGCCGGCGTGGTCTCGACAAGCTCGACCAACCGATCACCTGACTCGACCAACCGATCGCCTGACTCGACCAACCGATCACCTGACTCGACCGACCGAGCCGACAGCTCCGCGGCAGCGTCCAGCTCAGCCCGCGAGCCAGCAACCACGGCTTCGTCAGGCTCAGTCAGCGTGTGGGACGCCCTCACAGGCTGCCTTTGGTCGACGGCACCTGGCCGGCGATCCGCGGGTCGATGGCGATCGAGTCGCGCAGTGCGCGAGCGAGCGCCTTGAACTGGGCTTCGACGATGTGATGCGGGTCGCGTCCGGCCAGCACGCGCAGGTGCAGGGTGATCCCGGCGTTGATCGCGAACGACTCGATCACATGTTGGGTCATCGAGCCCGCGTACGGCACCCCGGAGCCGCCGATCAGGGCATACTGCTGGCCTTCGGGCTCGCCGGAGTAGACCACGTACGGCCGTCCGGCCAGGTCGACCACGCAGTGCGCGAGGGCCTCGTCGAGCGGCACGGTCGCATCGGCGTAACGCCGGACGCCCGCCTTGTCGCCCAGGGCTTCGGCGAACGCCTGCCCGAGGACGATGGCGGTGTCCTCAACACTGTGGTGCCCGTCGATGTGCAGGTCGCCGGTGGTGGTGATCTCAAGGTCGATCAGCGAGTGCTTGGCCAGCGCGGTGAGCATGTGGTCGTAGAAGCCGACGCCGGTGCTGATCGTCGACGCTCCGGTGCCGTCGAGGTTGAGGGCGACGCGAACCTGAGATTCGCTGGTCGTCCGCTCACGAACCGCGGTGCGCGCGCTCATTTCTCCTCCATCACTTCGGCCAGTGCCGTGTAGAACGCCTGCGTCTCCTCCGGGGTGCCGGCCGAAACCCGCAGATAGCCGGCCGGACCGGTCTCGCGCACGAGCACGCCCCGGTCGAGGAGCCGCTGCCAGACATCATGCCGGTCGGCGAACGGACCGAACAAACAGAAGTTGGCGTCGGAGTCGATCACCTCCACCCCGAGTTGAGGCAACCGCACCAGCATCTGGTCGCGGGTCGCCCGCAATTCATCCACCTGGGCCAGCAACTCGGCCGAGTGCTTCAAGGCGACCCGAGCCACCGCCTGGGTCTGGGCAGAAAGGTGGTAGGGCAGCCGGACGATCCGACAGGCGTCCACGATCGCCGGGCTCGCCGCCAGGTAGCCGACCCGGCCCCCCGCCAGGGCGAACGCCTTGCTCATCGTGCGGGACACCACGAGGTTGCCGAACCGTGGCAGCAGTGTCAGCGCGGTCTGCTCCGGGTGCCGGGCGAACTCCTGGTAGGCCTCGTCGACCACCACGATGGTTTCGGTGCCGGCCAGCACCGCCTCGATCACGTCCAGCCCAGTGGTGGTTCCGGTGGGGTTGTTCGGGGTGGTGATCACCACCACCGCGGGCTCGTGGGTCGCGATCGCGCGCAGCACCGTGTCGGCGTCCAGGCTGTAGTCGGGTAGCCGGGGCTCGGTGACATAGGTGGTGTGGGTGTTGCGCGCATACTCGGGGTACATCGAGTAGGTCGGCGTGAAGCTGAGCACCTTGCGGCCGGGGCCGCCGAAGGCCTGGAGCAGGTGGGTCATCACCTCGTTCGAACCGTTCGCGGCCCAGAGCTGCAGAGGAATCAGGCCATGCCCCAGGTAGGCGGCCAACGCCTCGCGCAGCGCCCACGCTTCCCGATCGGGGTAACGGTTCAGCGACTCGGCTGCGACCGCGGCCGCCATCTCTGCCCGGATACCAGCGCTCGGCGGATACGGGTTCTCGTTGACGTTCAGCCGCACCGGGACGTCCAGTTGGGGTGCACCGTAGGGCTCCTCCCCCACCAGTTCGGGCCGCAGCGGCAGCTCCTCCAGCCCAGCCTCCGGCCTCATGCCGGACGCCTGACAGTGATCGCCGCGCCGTGCGCGGGCAGGTCCTCGGCTGCAGCGAAGGTCTCAACTACGGACGCAACCTCCAGCAGCGCGGCCTCGGAGTACTCGATCACGTGCACCTGCTTACGGAAGCTGTGCACGTTCAAGCCCGAAGAGTGGCACGCGCAACCCGCGGTGGGCAGCACGTGGGTCGAACCCGCGCTGTAGTCGCCGAGTGAGACCGGTGAGAACGAGCCGACGAAGATCGCCCCGGCATTGCGGACGCGGGCCGCGACCGCGGCTGCGTCCGCGGTGTGGATCTCCAGGTGCTCGGCGGCGTAGTCGTTGACAACCGCGAGGCCTTGGGCGACATCGTCGACCAGGACGATGGCCGACTGCCGTCCGGTCAGCGCGGTGCGGACTCGCTCGGCGTGCTTGGTCGCGGTCACCTGCGGCCCTAGTTCGGCCTGAACAGCGTCGGCAAGGCTCACTGAATCGGTCACCAGCACCGAGGCGGCCATCGGGTCGTGCTCGGCCTGGGAGATCAGATCGGCGGCGACGTAGCTCGGCACGGCCGTTGCGTCGGCGAGGATCGCGATCTCCGTCGGCCCGGCCTCGGAGTCGATGCCGATCCGGCCGCGCAGCAGGCGCTTGGCGGCCACGACGTAGATGTTCCCGGGACCCGTGACCAGATCGACCCCCGGGCACAGGTCAGGCACGCCGTAGGCGAACATGGCGATCGCCTGGGCGCCGCCGACCGCGTAGACCTCGTCCACGCCGAGCAACTGGCACACGGCGAGAATGTTCGGGTGCGGCAGGCCGCCGAACTCGGCCTGCGGCGGGCTGGCCACCGCGATCGAGGGCACACCGGCAACCTGGGCAGGCACAACGTTCATCAGCACGCTGGACGCGAGCGGGGCGAGTCCCCCGGGCACGTACAGGCCGACCCGGTTCACCGGGATCAGCTTCTGTTCCACGTTCGCGCCGGGAGCTAGTTCCACGCGCACCGGAGTGGCCTCCGCTTCGGCCTCAGCGACCTGACGGCGTCGCCGGATCGCCTCGCCGAACGCGGCGCGGACGTGCGCGTCCAGTCCGTCCAGGGCGGCCGCAAGCTCTTCGGGTGGAACCCGGAAGGACTCCGGCACGACCCGGTCGAAACGCTCGGAGAACTCGGCCAGCGCCGCGGCACCGCGTTCGGCCACAGCCGCGACGATCGGACGCACGTGCTCGACCGCCGCGTCGACGTCGAACTCGGCCCGGGGCAGCACGCCGCGGTAGTCGGGCATGGCCCGGCCCCGCAGGTCGATGGTTCTCAGCACACCCGGATTCTATTGGGACGGTCCACGGGCGCCCGCCAGCGCACCGGTCCGTGGGCAGCGGCTCGGACTCCCAGTGGCGGAAATGATTGACTAGGCCGCATGTTCATCGGGCTCGGCACCGCCGTCAACGTCGTCGCGGTGGTGATCGGCAGCACCTTGGGTGTGTTGGCCGGCCATCGGCTCCCCCATCGCACCCGGGACCTGGTCACCCAGGTGCTCGGCCTGGTGACACTGGTGATCGGCGGGTTGTCGGTGGCGTCCGGCATGTCGGAGGCGTTCACCGCCGAGGTCGGCGCACAGGCGCGACTCCTGATCATCCTCGGCTCACTGCTGATCGGCGGCATCATCGGTTCTTTGCTCCAGATCGAGCACCGCCTCGATCGTGGCGCCGAGCTGCTGCACGACCGGTTCGCGTCCGCAAGTGAAGGCAGCACGTTCGTGGAGGGCGCCGTGACCGCAACGCTCGTGTTCTGCGTGGGGCCGCTGTCGATCCTCGGCTCTCTCTCCGACGGGCTGGGCCAGGGTGCCGAACAGCTGCTGGTGAAATCGATCATGGACGGGTTCGCTTCGATCGCCTTCGCCGCTTCACTCGGTATCGGCGTGATGGCCGCGGCGATCCCGCTGGCCCTCTACCAAGGCCTGCTCACCCTGCTCGGTTTCGCGCTCGGCAACTTCCTGCCTGCTGGGCAGGTGGACGCCATCGGCGCCACCGGTGGTGTGATCCTCCTGGGACTCGGTTTCCGGTTGGCCGGCATCAAGCAGATCCCGGTGGGCGACCTGCTGCCCGCGCTGGTGGTGGCACCGCTGCTCACCGCCCTCGTCGGGGCCTTCGTCTAGCCGGCACTGCGAGGCACCGATGTCTGCGACCCCAGCGACCCGTGCGCTTGACGCTTCGGGCGTCGAGTACACGCTGCACCCGTACGCACACGACCCCGGGAGCACGGCCTACGGCGACGAAGCTGCCACCGCGCTGGGTGTGGACCCGATGCGGATCTTCAAGACGCTGGTGGTCGACGTCGGCACGAGCCGCCCGGAGTTGGCGGTGGCCGTGGTGCCGGTGGCCGGACAGCTCGACCTCAAGCACTTCGCCACCGCTCTCGGCGTGAAACGGGCCGTGATGGCCAAGGGCCCGCTGGTGGAGCGCAGCACCGGCTACGTGCTCGGCGGGGTCTCGCCGCTGGGCCAGAAGACTCCCCTGCCGACCGTGATCGACGAGACCGCACAACTCTGGGACACGATCTACGTCTCCGCGGGAAGACGCGGCCTGCAAGTCGAAATGGATTCAGCCGACCTGGCCGGGGTCATCGACGCTGAGTACGCCGACATCGCCCGCTGACCCCGACTGCTCAGCTCACGTCCGGCGCTTGAGCCAGGGCAGCGCGCAGGGCTGCGCGCCCGGCGACCAGCGATTCACGCAGCAGAATGCCCTGGTGGTGGCGCAGGTCATCGAACGGGAGACGTGG
>DAORUI010000144.1:0-7292 GCA_035433085.1 Propionicimonas sp.
CCGCCGCCCTTCCGTCCGGTGTTCGGCATCGAGACTGAGTACGGCATCCACGCGCCGTCCGCACCTGACGTGCACCCCAGCGTGCTCAGCGCTGCGGTGGTGGCCGCTTACCCGGGCGTCGCGACCGGCAGCACGCTCGATTGGGTGGAGCCGATCCCGATCGAGGACGCGCACAACCGCGTCCTCGCCAACGGCGCCCGGCTCTACGTCGACCACGCGCACCCGGAGTACAGCTCTCCCGAGGTCACCACCGCGGCGGACGCGGTCGCCTACGACCTGGCCGGCGACGCCGCGGTCGTGGCCGGGGCAAGAGCTGCCTCGGCCCAACTCGGGTTCGAGATCGCCATCTACAAGAACAACACCGACTCCCACGGGGCGTCCTACGGCTGCCACGAGAACCACCTGCTACCGCGCTCGTTGCCTTGGCAGTGGATCGAGGCAGCGCTGCCGGCCATTCTGGTCTCGAGGACGGTGGTGGTCGGCGCCGGACGGGTGGGTCTGGGCCAGTCCGGGGAGCTCCCGGGCTTCCAGCTGAGCCAGCGCGCCGACTTCTTCGAGACCGTCGTCGGTATCCAGACCACGAAGCGCCGTCCGATCGTGAACACCCGAGATGAACCGCATGCGCCCCCGGCGAGGTACCGCCGGTTGCATGTGATCACCGGGGACGCGAACCGCAACCAGTTCGCCACCTGGCTGAAGGTAGGCATGCTGTCCAGCTGCCTGGCTGCGTTTCGCGGTGACTCGGTCGGGACGATCTCCCTGGACGACCCCGTCGCGGCCTTCCGTGCGGTCAGCCACGACCCGTCCCTCGCGATCACCGTCGGCACGTCTCTGGGCCGTCTGACCGCACTCGACCTGCAGGAAGCTCTCCTGGAAGCGGTGATTGCCCACGCCGAGCGTGAACCGGATGCGCACGAACCGGCCGTTCTCGCCGCTTGGGCCGAGGTGCTGTCCGATCTGCGGACCGACCCGGCGTCGTGCGCCGACCGCCTCGACTGGGTGGCCAAGCTCCAACTGCTGCGCGCCTTCGCCGACCGCCACGATCTGCAATGGGGGCACCCCAAGCTGGCCGCTGTCGACCTGGCCTGGGCGCGGCTGGACGCGTCCGGCCCCTTCGATGCGCTGGCCCGCACCAGCCATCAGCGGACGGTGGTAGCCCCTGAAGCGATCGAGCTGGCGGGAACGCGCCCGCCGATCGACACGCGTGCCTGGCTGCGCGGGAGCCTGGTGGCAAGGGCGCCCGAGCGGGTGCTGGCCGCGTCCTGGGATTCGATGGTGATGCGGGACGCACACGGCACCGGGCGGCGCCTCGACCTGAGCGAGCCGCGGGCGCACACCCGCGCGGAGGTCGGCGACCTGACGGACCCTGCCGCGGTCGAGGCGCTGCTGCATCGCCTGGGTTGAGTAGGCTGTGCGCGCAATCAGTTCAGGAGGTCGGGTGACCGAGCGCATCAGGGTCGAGCAGCAGCGACAGCGCACCGAGGACGTGGTCGAGGAGACCGCGAAGACCTCGCGTGGCGTCGACTATGCCGCTGTCCTGGACGAGATCGATGCCGTGCTCGAAGCGGACGCCGAGGAGTACGTCCGCTCGTTCGTCCAGAAGGGCGGCCAGTGAACGCCCCGACGCTGTCGCCCGCGCTGGTGATCGGCGCAGGCCTGGTGGGCGCCTCGGTTGCGCATGCGCTCACCCGAGCCGGAGTGACCGTCCACCTCACCGATGCCGCGACCAGCCACGCTCGCGTGGCCGCGTCCCGGGGGGCTGGGACGACCGCGGCCCCGGACCCGGCCGAGGTGCAACTGGTGGTGGTGGCCGTCCCGCCCGAGGCTCTGGCGAAGGTGATCGTCAAGGCGCTGCGCGCCTACCCCGCCGCCACCGTGACCGACGTGGGCTCGGTGAAGGGGACTGTGCTCGCGGCCTTGAGGAAGACGGACGCGGACCTGTCGCGCTATGTGGGGTCGCACCCGATGGCCGGTTCGCAGCGGGTCGGCCCGCTGACCGCGAATGCGGACCTGTTCATCGATCGCACCTGGGTGGTGACGCCGCACGACACGTCGGCCGCCCATGCGGTGCTGGCGGTGCAGGAGTTGGCGACGCTGTGTGGCGCCCGTCGGGTGACCATGGGAGCGGCGCACCACGACGAGGCGGTCGCGCAGGTTTCGCACCTGCCGCACCTGATGTCGGTGCTGGTCGCCGGGACGCTCACGCGGCTGCCTGCAGAGCACCTGCGCCTGGCCGGCCAAGGCTTGCGGGACGTGACCCGGATCGCCGGCTCGGACCCGAAGCTGTGGCAGCAGATCATCGGAGCCAACTCGGCGGCGATCCGCCGCGAACTGGTGGAGATCCAGTCCGAGTTGGTGGAGATGGTGCAGGCTTTGGACGCCGGTGACCTAACCCCGCTGCTGGAGCGCGGCCTGGAGGGGACACGAGCGCTGCCCGGCAAGCACGGTCTGAGTTCGGTGAGCTACGCGCACGTGGTCGTGGAGATCCCGGACGCGCCCGGCGCGCTGGCCCGCCTGTTCCGCGACATCGAGGCCGCCGGAGTGAACGTCGAGGACCTGTCGATCGACCACGACCTGGAACGCGAGGTCGGCTGGCTGTCCGTGCAGGTGGCCCCAGAACGGGCCGCCGAGCTGACCGAAGCCATGACCGGGTCGGGCTGGACCGTCCGTGACCGTGACCCGCAACCCTAGGCCCGAACGAACGTTCCCTGAGGAGCCCGCGAGGCACGACGAGCAACAACCCAAACCCGGTCCCTGAGGAGCCCGCGAGGAACGAGCGGGCGTCACGAAGGGCAACTCGAACCCAAGGAGAAGACCAATGCCAGATCGCCTGGTGATCGCCATCGACGGACCCAGCGGGTCGGGGAAGTCGTCCACCGCCAAGGGGGTCGCGTCCGCACTCGGCCTCGCGTACCTGGACACCGGCGCGATGTACCGCGCGGTGACCTGCGCCTACCTGGACGCGGGCGTCGCGCCCGACGACGAATCCGGGGTGATCGCGGCCACGACCGCGGCCGTGCTTGAGATCAGCACCGACGCCGCCAACCAGTGGGTGCGCGTGAACGGCGCCGACGTGACCCTGCGCATCCGCGAGCCCGCGATCTCGGCGAACGTCAGCGCGGTGTCGACGGTCACCGAATGCCGCGCCGACCTGGTGTCGCGACAACGCGCGATCATCGACGCAGCTGGGTCGGGAATCGTGGCCGAAGGTCGCGACATCACGACCGTCGTTGCCCCGGACGCGGACGTCCGCCTGCTGCTGACCGCCGACCCGGAGGCCAGAATGGCCCGCCGAAAGGCTGAACTGGGCGAGAAGATCGATGAGGTCCAGCTCGCCGACCAGATCCTGCGCCGCGACTCCGATGATTCAAAGCTGGTCAACTTCACCACCGCGGCCGACGGCGTGACCCACCTGGACAGCACCTTCCTGAACCTCGAAGAAACTATCGGGGCCGTCCTCGACCTGGTGCGCCGCACGGTCGGCTGACCGTTCGGCTGGTCGAGCCTGTTGAGACCGAGCACCGGCTGCTGAGCTTGACGAAGCCCGGCCGGTGTTCGAGTTACGTGACCCCGGGCATGCCGCGATTTGGACCGGCGGCACTCCATTGCGTCGATCCTGGCCCGTCGCGGACGTTGCGGGTCCGATTTGCGGCAGGCGCACCGGCCCAGTCGACGAAGCCCGCACCTGGGGCCGAGTCTGACGAAGGTCGCTGTGTTCGACGACGTGACCGCAGGCTTGCCGCGATCTGGACCCGCGGCGCTCGATTGTGTCGATTCTGGCTTCGCCGCGGACGTTGCGGGTCCGATGTGCGGCAGGAGCAGTGGCCGTGTTGAGCAGGCTGGCGTCTGAGTTCGAGTCAGACGATCGTCGGGGCGCACGACGTGACCGCAGGCGTGCCGCGATCTGGACCCGCGGCGCTCGATTTTGTCGATTCTGGCTTCGCCGCGGACGTTGCGGGTCCGATTCCCGGCAGGGTAGTCCCCGGGCCGCCGTTGCGAACGCCACAGCGTGGCGCGCGATCGCTCGGGTCAGTCACGATCCCCGAGCCGCCAAGATTCGGGGATTCAGGGCGTGCAACCCAACTGCGGTAGCCTGATGGGTCGCACCTTGAAGGGATTCCGAATGACCGAGAGCAACGAACCCGACGCAGTGAGGCCTGTTGTCGCGGTCGTCGGCCGTCCCAATGTGGGCAAGTCGATGCTGGTGAACCGAATCATCGGCCGCCGCGAAGCCGTCGTCCAGGACCTCCCCGGGGTGACTCGCGACCGCGTCAGCTACGACGCGGAATGGAACGGACGCGAGTTCGTGATCGTTGACACCGGCGGCTGGGCCCCGGACGCGAAGGGCATGGCCGCGCAGATCGCCGAACAGGCCGAACTTGCGATCGCCGCAGCTGATGTGGTGCTGTTCGTGGTCGATGCGACCGTCGGCACCCAGGACGTGGACGAGGCCGTGGTCGAGGTACTGCGCCGAAGCAAGAAGCCGGTTGTGTTGGCCGCGAACAAGGTCGATGACCTTCGCCAGGAAGCGGACGCCGCCGGCATGTGGAACCTCGGGCTGGGCGAGCCGCATGCGGTCTCTGCGATGCACGGCCGTGGGACGGGCGACCTGCTGGACGCGTTGCTGGAAGTGCTACCCGAGGGGCCGCGTCTTGGCGAGGAGGAGATCGGCGGCCCGCGCAGGGTGGCGATCATCGGGCGTCCGAACGTTGGCAAGTCGTCGCTGCTGAATCAGGTCGCGAACTCGCGACGCGCGGTGGTCGACAATGTGGCCGGCACGACGGTCGATCCGGTGGACGAGCTGGTCGTGGTCGGGGGAGTGGTCTACCGGTTCATCGACACCGCAGGGCTACGGCGCCGGGTGAAGGAAGCGTCCGGGCACGAGTACTACGCGTCGCTGCGCACGCAGGGTGCGATCGAGCGGGCCGAGGTGTGCGTGGTGGTGCTGGACGCGTCCGACACGATCAGCGACCAGGACCTGCGGATCCTGACGATGGTCGAGGAGGCCGGCAAAGCGCTGGTGATCGCATACAACAAGTGGGACCTGACCGACGAGGAACGCCGTCACTACCTCACGCGCGAGATCGAGCAGGACATCCGGGCGTTCGCGTGGGCCCCGAGCGTGAACATCTCCGCGCTGACCGGACGCAACGTCGACAAGCTGTCGAAGGCGATCGAAGAGGCGCTGGACGGCTGGGAGACCCGAGTCTCGACAGGCAAGCTGAACGCGTTCCTTGGACGCCTGGCGGCCGCACACCCGCACCCGGTGCGTGGCGGCAAGCAGCCGCGGATCCTGTTCGGGACGCAGGCGCACAACTGTCCGCCGACGTTCGCCCTGTTCACCTCAGGACAGTTCGACCCGCAGTACGTCCGCTTCGTCGAACGCCGCCTGCGCGAGGACTTCGGCTTCAAGGGATCCCCGGTCCACGTGGAGGTCCGCGCGAGAGAGAAGCGCAAGAACCGCTGACCCGAAGACGGTCCCCAGGAAGCCGGCGCCCCACCCCGAACCGATCCCTGAGGAGCCGGCGAGGAACGTGACGGCGTCACGAAGGGCCGCTATCAGCTGGTCGAGCGATCGGACGGTCGAGCCTGTCGAGACCCCGACCCTGCCGAGCCTCAAACCGTCCGCGGCACCGTCCCGAAGAGCTGCAGGATGCGACACATGACCTTGTGTCCACCGTCGGCGGCAGGATCGAACATCAGCGGACAGCCGCCCTCGATGACCATCAGCCCGTGCTCGCGTCCGTAGGCGGCGGCAACTGGTGAGACGCTGCCGGCGTCCATTGAGCGATGCATCCAGACCTTGGTGATGCCGAGGTCCACAGCCTCCTGCACGGTGGCTAGAGCATGCTCGGGACGAGTGCCGATGACGACCGCGTCCACACCTCCGGGCACGGACTTGACGTCAGGAAAGGCCGGCGAACCAGCGAGGGTCGCAGCGTTGGGATTGATGGCGAAGACGTCGTATCCGCGCTCGACGAGGCGGTTGTAGACGACGTTGCTGCCGTGTCCTTTGGTCGCGTCCCGCGAGACGCCGGTGACTGCGATCCGACGGCAGGCGAGGAACTGGTCGGCGGCCTGGGCGAGTCTCATGAAGGGCTCATTTCTTGCGGTAGACGCGGACGGCGTCCGGGTCGATGAACATGAGCGTTGGGTGGATGCCGCCGTGGCGGATGCCGAGATTGTGACCGTCGGCCGGGTCCGCGGGGCTGGTGGGGTTGCGCACCCTGCTCACCGAGGACAGCTTGCCACTGGGGCTGACGCTGAACAGGCCGACGACGGTATCTGTGCGATCCGGTGACACTTCGACGAAGCCGGCGACGAGGATCCAGAGCTTGCCGTCCGCGGCCATCACGGCTTGCAGACTCGGGTGGACGGTGAGTCCTGGGTGGGCCGGGGAGACGAGGTTGAGCCGAAGATTGACGCCTGGTCGCAGGACGTTGATGAAGCCGTTACCGATGTTGAGCTGGAACTTGCGTCCGCCTTGTCCGACGAACCAGGTGACCGGGATGACCTTGCCGGTGAGCGGGTTGACGCGAACCTTGCGATTGGTCTCATCGAAGCCGTAGAGGTACTTGCCGTTGGTGGCCAGGACGTTGACGAAGCTGCTGAGGGGGACGCGGCTGAGCTTGTGCTTGGCGGAGAGACGGAGGAGGCCGGGGGACCCGATGGTGGTGCTGGAGAGGACTACGGAGCCGTCGGCGAGCGCGACGGGGTTCTGCCACTGGAAGGCGCCGAGGTGGAGGTACTTGGCGGGGAGCTTGACCTGGCCGAGGTACTTGCCGGAGTCGGAGTAGTGGGCGAGGCGAAGCTTGGCTGCGTCCGCGATCCACCAGGTCTTGTTGGGCACCTGGACGCCGTAGCTGGGCCCGAGGTTGAGGCCCTCGCCGGCGGGCGAAGTGCCGAGCTTGGCTGCGGAGGTGCCGTACCCGACTTTGATGATGCGACTCCAGCCTGAACCGAGACTGGCGGGAGCGCGGAGGGTGACGGTCTTGGTGACTTGAACCGCGGACGGGAACGCGGCCTGGGCGGTCTGTCCGGCGTCGGACCCGGCGAGCAGGGCAACCCCGAGTCCAAGCGTGGCAAGGAAAGTGATCGGATGGAGCATGGCAACCTCCTCACTACGAGAGTAGAACCGCCGACGCGACGCGAACAGCCTCAAGGTGAGAGCACTGCCCGTTTTCTAGTACAGTGACCAGCCGGACCGGACGAGCAATCCGGCCCGACAACTGAAGAACGGGCTGTAGCGCAGCTTGGTAGCGCACTTGACTGGGGGTCAAGGGGTCGCAGGT
>DAORUI010000145.1:0-4000 GCA_035433085.1 Propionicimonas sp.
TGAACGGGGACGCGATCGCCGGCCGCGACGGCACCGGCAACCGCATCGTCGACGACAATTTCCTGCTCTACTTCAACGGCGGACCAGACGAGGTCGAACTGACCCTGCCACCCCCGGAGTATGCCGCCGACTGGGACATCGTGATCGACACCGCAGCTGATGCGGCCGAGACCGAGCAACTCCCCTGCCGCGGTTCGCGGACCCTGGCCCGGCGCAGCGTCCTGGTGCTGATGGAGCACGATCACGCCAGCGTCGAACCCGAGCTCTCAGCCGCCGCATCGGTGGCGGCGATGTCGAAGGCCGCCGAGTAGCGGGAGCAGCCCGAACGGCTGGTCCAGCCTGCGAGACCACGATCACTTCCTGGATCGAGCCCAGCGAGTGTTTACGTGGTAGACCAGTAGGCGGTTCCCCAAGGAAGGACAGACTTAGTGAAACTCGGGTTTCTCACTGCTTGCATGCCCGAAAGGCGCCTGGACCGAATCGCCCAATGGGCGAGCGGCAAGGGCTTCGCAACGCTTGAGGTGGCGTGCTGGCCGGCTGTGGAGGGACGGGACTTCCAAGCCGCACATCTGGACGTGGCAAGGTTCACCGATGATGACGTCGAAGCGACAAGGAAACTACTGGACGAGACCGGCCTGGAGATCTCCGCGCTTGCCTACTACGACAACAATCTGCATCAGGACGCGGACGTGCGACGGGGCGTCCACGACCATCTGCGAAGAGTGATCGACGCGGCGAGCCGCCTTGAGGTGCCGCTGGTCGGGACGTTCGTGGGACGCGACCTCAGCAGGTCGGTGAAGGAGAACCTCGAAGAAGGCGGACGGGTCCTGCCGCAGCTTGTGGACTACGCCGGCGAGCGTGGAGTGAGCCTGGTGATCGAGAACTGCCCGATGGAGGGTTGGGGCCCGGACGGCTACCCGGCGAATCTGGCGTACAGCCCGGAGTTGTGGGAATGGATGTTCGACCTGGGGCTGTACCTCAACTATGACCCGTCCCACCTGGTCTGGCTGGGCATCGACCCGGTGACCGCGCTGAAGCCGTACGCGGATCGCGTCCGGCACATGCAGGCGAAGGACACGCAGGTGGACGCGGCGGCGCGGAACCGGTTCTCGGTGTTCGGCAAGACCGTGTCGCGCCGGGACGGCTGGGACGTTGGCTGGTGGCGCTACCGGGTGCCCGGCCTCGGCGATGTCGACTGGCGCCGCGTGATCGACACCCTGCACGAGGCCGGCTACGAAGGCGCGGTGTCGATCGAGCACGAAGACCCGGTATGGGGTGGTACCCCGGATCGGGTCGATACCGGGCTGCTCATCGCCCAGCGGACGTTGCAGCCGCTGATCCACGTCTAGCGACCGCGGCAGGGCGAGCGGGCCGAACGCCCACCGCACCGAAGGCGCCTAGCAGGTCACGTCGCGAGGACGAAACAGAGGGATCGGGGTCTACGGTGGACCATGGACTTCCGCACCGGATCCCTTGCCACCGGCTGTGTGCTGCTCGGGCTCACGCTTCTGCTCGCGTGCGTGCCGTCCGATCATTCCACTGGGTCGGCGACCCTGGCAGCCGCTGGAGGCGACCCGTCGACCGCACTGCCGACCGCGGTCAGGGCATGCCCGGGCGACGGGGCACGCGACATCGGCGACATTGATGGCGACGGCATTCCCGACCCCGTGGTGGAGACCTACGGCGCGAACGGTGGCGGACCGGCCTATCTGGACATCCACAACTCGACCGCGGCGCAGCAGGTGATCGGCGGGGCTGACGTCGGTATGCAAGGGGTCGCATCTCTGGGCGGCGTGACGCTGGTGGTCGACGTGAACCGGGATGGCTGCGCGGACGTCCTGACCTTCGGCAATGACGCCATGTACGCCATTCCTGGGTCGGTCGAGGGATTGGTGCCGGCCGCGGTGAAGCGTCTGGGGCCACCCGAGGGGGAAGGCAACTGGGGCTCGTCGATGGCGGTGCTGAAGGACTTGAGGCTGCTGGTGGTCGGGGCCCCGGAGGCGACCGCTTCGCCGCACAGGGGTGGAGCCGTGTACTTGTATCCGCTGGCCGATGACGGCACCCCCGGCAAACCCACGGTGTTGCACCAGGACAGCCCCGGGGTTCCCGGGAACAGTGAGAAGGGCGACTGGTTCGGTGAGTACTTGGCTGCGGACGGCAACCTGCTGGCGATCGGCGCCGCTGGGGAGACGAACAGCGGACGAAGGGGATCTGGCGCAGTCACGTTGCTCAAGTTCACGGGCGTGGGCCGGGCGTTCAACGCAGTGCGCTGGACGCAGGACAGCCCTGGGTTCGAGACGCGCGCCGAGACCTGGGACGCGTTCGGGAGCCGTCTGGCGGTGCGAGGCAACTACGTGGCGATGGGCGTGCCCAATGAGGCCATCGGGCGGGCCGACGGTGCCGGAATAGTGCATGTCGTGGAGCTGGCCGGCGGGGCCGGATTGAAGGTGAAGAAGGTCCACAACTTCCACCAGGGCAGTGCCGGTATTCCCGACGAGAACGAAACCAATGATCACTGGGGCGCCGCGCTAGCGCTGGGCGCGAACATCGGTTGCACGCCGATGACTGTGGTGATCGGAGCCCACGGTGAGAAACTCGGCAAGTCGCCGTCCGGATCGGTGACGTTGGTCGGGCTGGGCAAGCGGTGCGCGTCCCGGTGGTTGCCGGATGTGACGTTCGGAGTGCCGTTCCGCTACTTCGGACGCCAGATCGTCACCCTGAGTTCGTCCGCTGGCGCGTCGGCACCTGACGTGGTGCTGGTGGGCGATGCGTTCTCCAGGGCGATCGGCGACGTCGTTCTTGAGACCGGCAACGTGATCGCCGTCCGGACCGTTGGCGAGGGCAAGTGGATGGCCGACCCGGTACTCCCCCGCGACGGCTACCACGCCTACAGCAACTACGGCCAAGGCCTGGGCGTGACTGGTCACGGCTGACGTTGGGCGGATGCGCCGTCAGCGACAGTGTCGTGAAACGGCTGGTGCGAGTCCATCGACTATGAGACGTGGGCCGCTAGCGCGTGCAGCAGGCTCCGCATGGTCCGCGCGGCCAGGTCTGCGGCCGCGTCGAGATCGCTGAAGATACCGATCAGGTGCATGGACGCCGCTCCGTGCGCAACGGCCATGAACTGCGGGATCACGTCCACCGCCGCGCGGGTGTCGCCGTTGGTGGCAGCAATGGCGCGCAGCAGCACGATGTCGCTGACCGAGCGGCCGGCGTCGCGTAGTTCCTCGTCGTGGACGCCACGCAGTTCGGGTGCGTACACGACGTCGAAACCGGTCCGACGGACGGCGGCGAACCTGACGTAGGCGGCGGCGGCGGCGGCGATGGCCTCCACCGGGTCGCTGGCGGCGTCGGCAGCGGCGCGCATTACGGTGTCGAGCTCCTGGGCAGCGCGGGCGGCCACTGCTACGACGAAATGCTGTCGGCTCGGGAAGTGCCGGTAGGGCGCAGCTGCACTGACGCCGGCGCGGCGGGCCGCCTCCGCGACCGACAGGGCGGACAGCCCGCCCTCGGCGACCAGCGCTGTGCCGGCGTCGATCAGCGCGGTGTGCAGGTTGCCGTGGTGATAGCCCACTTCGTCCTCCTCGACCTTGAAGTAAGGCCGATCATACATTGCCTCTTGCGCATGATGTGAGTGATCTCTTACAATGTAAGCGATCACTAACACGAAGGGCATGACGATGAGCACGACACCTTGGGGAACGATGAACGGCTGGCTCCGGCTCGAGACCGAGCAGCGCGGCGCGTGGACGCAGCAACGGGTTCAGGACCTGCGCGCGGCGCAGGTAGCACCCGCCGCCCCGGCGCCTTCGCGTCGGCCTCGGCGGGCGGCTGCGCCCAGCGCGGCCTGCGCCTGAATTCACTACTCGCCTCAGCGGAAGCCGATCATCGGCGTGGGGACGAAGCTGTCGGCGGTGCTGCCGGTCCCCAGAGTGCCTGCGGAGTTGTGACCCCAGCAGGACACCGCGCCGGCCTTCGTCCGGGCGCAGGTCTGCGCGAT
>DAORUI010000145.1:4100-7145 GCA_035433085.1 Propionicimonas sp.
GGGTCGCCGAGCTGGCCAGACCAGTTCACCCCCCAGCACCACACCTCTTTGGCCGTGGTCACGACGCAGGTGTGGGCGTCGCCGGACGCGATCGCCGTGGCAGTCGGCAGCCCGGTCACCGCGACCGGGGTGGTCGAGATAGCGTCGCCGCGATCGCTGGTACGGCCGTCGCCGAGTTGGCCGTACCAATATGCACCCCAGCACTTCACCTCGCCGGACTCCAGTACGGCGCAGCTGTGGTCTGAGGCCGTGACCACTGCGGTCGCTCTTAGGCCGGGCACCTTGACCGCCGCGGTCGCGTCGGAGACGCTCCCGTCGCCGACTTGTCCGTACTGATTCTCGCCTGCGCAGTAGACCTCACCCACGTAGAGAAGGACGCAGGTGGTGTGAACTCCGCTCGCGACCCCGACCGCGTAAAGACTCGGGCTCTCGATCTCCAGCCGCAGCGACCTCGTTGCCTTCTGGCCGGCGGCGTCGGTCAGGGTCACCGCGAGCATTGGGTAGTCGCCGGCAGTCGGGGTACCGCTGATCTCGCCGGTCTTGGTGTTGACCGACAGTCCCTCGGGCAGCCCCTCGACGGCCCAGGCGTAGGGACGGGTACCGCCGCGGCCGGTGAGAAGGTGCGTGTAGGGCTGGCCGGCCCTGGCCAGCGGAAGGCTGGAGTCTTCGATCTCCAGTTTGGCCGGCTTCTCCTCGCAGCGCACCGCGTCCGCTGCGTTCACGATCCCGAACGAATGACCCGGGACGGTCTTCCGTGCCCAGTTCGTGATGCACCATTTCACCTGGGTGGCGTTGAACGTGGGATGGGCAGACCTGACCAGCCCGGCAACGCCGGCCACGATCGGGGCGGAGAGTGACGTGCCGTCGTAGGCGGCGTACCTGGCCTCGCAACTGCCGAGGAAGGTGCATTGGGGGCTCGAGGTGGTGGCAATCTCGACACCGGGTGCCGCCACACTCACATGGGGCCCGTAGTTGGAGAACGATGCCAGCTTGCCGTTTCGATCCACAGCGGCGACCGTGATCAGGTTCTTGGGGAAGCGGGTCACCAGATTGGCCGGCGACATGGTGTCGCTGTCCTTCTCGTCGTTCCCTGCTGCGACGACCCACAGCACATCCTTGCCGGAGTCGATGGCGTCCTGGATCGGGAGGCCGAGCATGAACTCGCTCCACCACCCTGCATCGGCGCCAAAACTGAGGTTGACAATGCTCGCTCCCGCCGCGACCGCGTCGTACATCGCCTTCTGGGCGACGATCGTGGACAACCGCTCGCCGGGTGAGCCGCCGAACGAGTACAGTCCGCAACTCCACATGACCCCCGACACGCCGATGCCGTTGTTGCCCGCAGCACACGCCGTGCCGGCCACCGCGGTGCCGTGCTCGCTGCGCTCACCCACGACGAAGCCGCCCACGGTGACGATGTTGGGCGCCAGGTCGGGGTGCCGGCTGTCGACCTGACGGTCGACCAGGGCGATCTTGACGTCCTTCGAGCCGGTCGTCGTTTCCCAAGCGGCCGGCGCATCGATGTACTTCAGCGCCCAGTTGTTTCCGACACTCGGGTCGGTGGTCCAGGAGTCCCAGACCGGGTCGTTGGGGACCGTCTGCGTGGTCAGGATCAGGTCGTAGGACACGCCCGCTACCCCGGCGGAGGCCGCCAGCGTTTCGCGGATTGCCGCGAGCTTGCCGATGTTCGAGACCGAGAAGCGCAGTTGGTAGGTCCGCAACGCCGGGTTGGCACCCTGGATGACCGCCCCGTTTCGCTTCGCCAAGGAGCGGATCAGCGCAGCCGGGTCCTTCACTGCGCCACTGATGGCGACGAGCAGCTCGTCCTTCACTGCTTGCTGGGAGCCGCTCAGGGTGGCGACCCGCTGGGCAGTCGGGGCGGCTGGGGTCGCAGGAATCGTCGTGGCGTTCGGCTTCCTGGTGCGGATCTTCACCGTCAGCGGCTTGCCGAGTTTCTTCTTGCCGCTGAACAGCGTCACCTTTCCGGTGTAGCTGGAGCGCGGCTTCGCGACCGGGATCTGGATCGTGCCGGAGATGGTGTGGACGCCCGACTTCGTCGAGATCGAATCGAGTTGGAGCTTGAGGACCTTGGCTGCCTTGCCGCTGACCTTCGCCCGCACGCTGGAGATGGCGCCCTTTGTGGTGAAGGTTATCGCGAGGCCGGTGGTCTCCCCCACTCGGGCAGTGACCGTCCGCTTGGCCGGCTTGAAGGTCGCCCGGGCAGCGACGGCTGCCGGTTGCAACCGCCCAATAGGCTGCCCCGAGGCAGGCACGGACGGAGTTCTGGGCGCCGGGTTGCCGGCGGGCGTGGTGACGGGTGCTACGACGGGGTCAGCCGCGGCCGGGCCGGCAGGCGCGGCCACGGCGATCAATGCGAGCACACACAAGAGGGCGGTGGCGACTCTCTTCACGGCAGGCAGGCCCCTTCATCCACAGGAAATCGGTGACACCAGGCGGCCACCGCCGAAGTGCGCCGCACAGAACCAGTCCGCGGATTTCAGCGAATGGGCCTTGGGCGCGCTGCGAGTCTAGGGTGTGTGCGAGCCGCGTCGCACCAGCTCCAGCGTTGCGAAGAGGCGTGTCCGCGTCGGTCGGACCCGCCAAGGATCGTCATCTGCGAGCCGATGTGCTCGCGGATTGGGCGCGCCGCAGCCGAGGACACCCCGGTGGATTCCGGTGCGCCCGAGGGTTCGACGACTGGGCTGCTGCAGGTCCGCCTGAAGGAACTTCCAGGCCATGTAGAACGCGACGAGGGAAGGATGCCGCCCCAGGATCGCGTCCACGAAGGCGGTGCGCCGGTCGCCGGCCGAGGTGGGGAGCGGAGCCCGCGCAGTCAGGTGCGGCAGTCGGGCATCACAGCCAACGGCGGTTCTTGAGTAGTCCGATCAGGTGGTCGAGGACGGCCGGATCGGCGCGCAGCCCGTTGTGCTCGTACTCGCTGGTCACCCAGGTACGGCAGTCGGGTAGCAGGGCGGCGGTCTCCAGCGAGAACTGAACGGGCACGAACGCGTCGCCGTGATAGACGGACGCTGCCACAGGCACGTC